>NC_018513.1:3148777-3463655 GCF_000292915.1 Burkholderia cepacia GG4 | reverse complement strand
TGGCCGTACCGTCGGCGCCGGCGTCGTCGCCAAGATCATCGAGTAAGCCAGTTATTCGTTGATCGACAGTTTTGGGGCTGGCAACAGCCGGCCCCAGCATGGTTTAGGGGTATAGCTCAACTGGCAGAGCGTCGGTCTCCAAAACCGAAGGTTGGGGGTTCGATTCCCTCTGCCCCTGCCAAAAATCGCCACGTGTCCTACGTGGCATTTGTTTTAAGGTGTTATGGCGAATCCATCCGTCGAAACTGTAAATACCTCCGGCGATAAGCTGATGCTGGCCCTGGGCGTATTGCTGGTCTTGGCCGGATTCGTGGGCTTCTTCTGGCTGGCCAACCAGCAGTGGTATGTCCGCGGTGCCGCTTTGGCGGTAGGTATCATCGCTGGCGTGGCCGTCGGGCTGATGTCCGCACCTGGCAAGAGCCTCATCGCGTTTGCCAAGGATTCGTACAAGGAAGTCCGCAAGGTCGTTTGGCCCACCCGCAAGGAAGCGACGCAAACCACACTCGTCGTGTTCGGTTTCGTGCTCGTGATGGCGATTTTCCTCTGGTTGAGTGACAAATCGATCGAATGGGTGATTTTCTCGGCGATTCTGGGTTGGAAATGATATGAGCGATACTCCGGCATCCCCGAGCGGAAAGCGTTGGTACGTCGTGCACGCCTACTCCGGTATGGAGAAGAGCGTGCAACGTGCGCTTCAGGAGCGCATCGAACGTGCTGGCATGCAGGATAAATTCGGTCAGATCCTGGTCCCGACCGAAGAAGTGGTCGAAGTCAAGGGCGGCCACAAGGCTGTAACCGAGCGTCGTTTCTTCCCCGGCTACGTGCTGGTTGAGATGGAAATGACGGACGAAACGTGGCACCTCGTGAAGAACACGGCGAAGGTCACGGGTTTCGTCGGCGGTGCGCGTAACCGCCCGACCCCGATTTCCCCGAAGGAAGTCGAAAAGATCATGTCGCAGATGCAGGAAGGCGTTGAGAAGCCGCGCCCGAAGACCCTGTTCGAAGTTGGCGAGATGGTGCGTGTCAAGGAAGGCCCGTTCACGGACTTCAATGGCACGGTCGAAGAAGTCAACTACGAGAAATCGCGCGTGCGTGTGTCGGTCACCATCTTTGGCCGCTCCACCCCTGTCGAACTCGAGTTCGGCCAGGTCGAAAAAGTTTGATCCCGATTCGGCGGGCAGCCTCGGCTGCCCGCCTTCGCGCTTACGGTCCGCGTCATGGCCGTTGAGGAGCGTCAGTAGCCAGCGGCGAACGCGCGTTATTACTCACCGAACGCCCCTCCGGCGTTCCAATGAGGTTCACAAATGGCAAAGAAGATTATCGGCTTTATCAAGCTGCAGATCCCTGCAGGTAAAGCCAACCCGTCGCCGCCGGTCGGTCCGGCACTGGGCCAGCGCGGCCTGAACATCATGGAGTTCTGCAAGGCGTTCAACGCGCAGACTCAAGGCATGGAGCCGGGTCTGCCGGTGCCGGTGGTCATCACGGCATTCGCTGACAAGAGCTTCACGTTCGTGATGAAGACGCCGCCGGCGACCGTCCTGATCAAGAAGGCGGCGAAGGTGGACAAGGGCTCGAGCAAGCCGCACACCGACAAGGTCGGTTCGATCACGCGCGCTCAAGCCGAAGAAATCGCGAAGACCAAGATGCCGGACCTTACGGCAGCTGATCTGGACGCAGCCGTTCGCACCATCGCTGGTAGCGCACGCTCGATGGGCATCACTGTGGAGGGCGTGTAAATGGCTAAGATCTCCAAGCGCCGTCAGGCATTTGCCGCCAAGGTCGACCGTCAGAAGCTGTACGCGATCGAAGACGCACTGGCACTCGTGAAGGAATGCGCGAGCGCGAAGTTCAACGAGTCGATCGACGTCGCAGTTCAGCTCGGCATCGATGCGAAGAAGTCGGACCAGGTCGTTCGTGGTTCGGTCGTTCTGCCGGCAGGTACGGGCAAGTCGGTTCGCGTTGCCGTGTTCGCGCAAGGCGAGAAGGCCGAGCAGGCTCGTGCAGCAGGCGCGGAAATCGTCGGTATGGAAGACCTGGCTGAGCAGATCAAGGCTGGCCAGATGGACTTCGACATCGTGATCGCTTCGCCGGACACGATGCGTATCGTCGGTACGCTCGGCCAGATCCTCGGCCCGCGCGGCCTGATGCCGAACCCGAAGGTCGGCACGGTCACGCCGGACGTCGCAACCGCCGTCAAGAACGCGAAGGCTGGTCAGGTGCAATTCCGTGTCGACAAGGCCGGTATCATCCACGCGACCATCGGCCGTGCATCGTTCGAATCGACCGCACTGCGTTCGAACCTGTCGGCGCTGATCGAAGCGCTGCAGAAGGCGAAGCCGGCAACGAGCAAGGGCATCTACCTGCGCAAGATCGCACTGTCGAGCACGATGGGCGTCGGCGTGCGTGTCGACCAGGCTACGCTGGCAGCACAGTAAGCAAGTATTCGGGCCGCTTCGTTCGCGAAGCGGCCTACATGGGCTTTGGGCGGTTGTTCGTGCAGTAGCGCGGGCAACCGGTTATCAAAGACCGTTGGTGGGACGCAGCAGGCAGGCGATCCCTTAATTCAAGCCAACGCAGATGGCGAACCCGAAAAAGTTTTGCAGTGGTGAAGCCGCAGGTCGTGAAGCGATTCACGGCGTGAGGTGGAAATACTCCTAACGAGGTCGGACGCCGTTGTTGAACGAGGTACGTGAGGTTTCGGCCATGCCGGCCGCGCCGAACGTATCGTTTCTGGAGGCTAACCGTGCCGCTTAATAGAGAAGACAAGCAAGCCGTCGTCGCTGAGGTTGCCGCGCAAGTCGCGAAGGCCCAGACCGTTGTGCTGGCTGAGTATCGTGGAATTGCGGTTGGCGATCTGACCAAGCTGCGCGCGAAAGCGCGTGAGCAACAGGTTTACCTGCGCGTGTTGAAGAACACGCTGGCGCGTCGCGCTGTTGAAGGTACGCCTTTTGCTCCGCTGGCAGAGCAGATGACTGGTCCGCTGATCTACGGCATCTCGGAAGATGCAATTGCTGCTGCGAAGGTCGTTCACGACTTCAGCAAGGGCAATGACAAGTTGGTCATCAAGGCTGGTTCGTTCGATGGCAAGGTGATGGACAAGGCTGGCGTGCAAGCGCTGGCAAGCATCCCGAGCCGCGAAGAACTGCTCTCGAAGCTGCTGTTCGTTATGCAATCGCCTGTTTCGGGCTTTGCGCGTGCCCTGGCCGCGCTCGCCGAGAAGAAGCAAGCGGAAGCTGCGTAAGCGAACGTGCATCAGCGTTACTGATCGCTGGCTGTATCCGAATTCAATTTAGGAGTATTTCAAATGGCAATCGCAAAAGAAGACATCCTGGCAGCAGTCGAAGGGATGACCGTTCTGGAACTGAACGAACTGGTCAAGGCGTTCGAAGAGAAGTTTGGCGTGTCGGCAGCTGCAGTGGCAGTCGCTGGCCCGGCAGGCGGCGGCGCTGCTGCTGCTGCAGAAGAGAAGACCGAATTCACGGTCGTTCTGACTGAAGCAGGCAGCAACAAGGTTGCAGTCATCAAGGCAGTTCGCGAACTGACGGGCCTGGGCCTGAAGGAAGCGAAGGACGTCGTTGACGGCGCACCGAAGGCTGTCAAGGAAGGCGTCGACAAGGCTGCTGCTGAAGAAGCCAAGAAGAAGCTGGAAGACGCAGGCGCGAAGGTCGAAGTCAAGTAAGTTTCGGCGCGCTGTGCGAAGGCTGGCGGTATTTTCACCGCCGGCCTTTTTGTGCTTTGTGGGGACGTTATTCTGGCACTCATTCGGGAGCCCGAATAATTGGCCCCAGAAGCCAAAGAAAACCGCCTGATCGTAGTGATTGGTCACGATTGGCGGTTCTCTTTGTCTTCTGAAGCGACTGCAGAAGGCAAGTTTGGTCGGGTAGCGGGCAACACAGGCATCCGCTGCCGTCAGCCAGCGGTTGGTAGCGGCCAACCACCAAGCTTCTCGGCTCGTTCAAGCCGTTGGACGGCCATCGGGTCTCAGTCGGTGAACACTCGGGTTTGAAACGTCCAGGTATTCCGCCTCGATAGCACCCGCCGTGATTCGGAGATCGTATGCAATATTCCTTCACCGAGAAGAAGCGCATTCGCAAGAGTTTCGCGAAGCGCCCCATCGTTCACCAAGTTCCTTTCTTGCTGGCTACCCAGCTTGAATCATTCAGCACGTTTCTGCAAGCCGATGTGCCGGCCACGCAACGCAAGCCTGAAGGTTTGCAGGCCGCATTCACATCGGTATTTCCCATTGTTTCGCACAACGGTTTCGCGCGCCTCGAGTTCGTGAGCTATGCGCTGTCCGCGCCGGCATTCAACATCAAGGAATGCCAGCAGCGTGGCCTGACGTACTGCTCCGCGCTGCGCGCGAAGGTCCGCCTCGTCATCCTCGACAAGGAATCGCCGAACAAGCCGGTCGTCAAGGAAGTGAAGGAGCAGGAAGTGTACATGGGCGAAATGCCGCTCATGACGCCGACGGGCTCGTTCGTCATCAACGGCACCGAGCGTGTCATCGTCTCGCAGCTGCACCGTTCGCCGGGCGTGTTCTTCGAACACGACAAGGGCAAGACGCACAGCTCGGGCAAGCTGCTGTTCTCGGCACGGATCATTCCGTACCGCGGCTCGTGGCTCGACTTCGAATTCGATCCGAAGGACATCCTGTACTTCCGCGTCGACCGTCGCCGCAAGATGCCGGTCACGATCCTGCTGAAGGCCATCGGCCTCACGCCGGAACAGATCCTCGCGAACTTCTTCGTGTTCGACAACTTCACGCTGATGGGCGAAGGCGCGCAACTCGAGTTCGTGCCCGAGCGCCTGCGTGGCGAAGTCGCGCGCTTCGACATCACGGATCGTGATGGCAAGGTCATCGTCCAGAAGGACAAGCGGATCAACGCGAAGCACATTCGCGACCTCGAAGCCGCGAAGACCAAGTTCATCTCGGTGCCGGAAGACTATCTGCTCGGCCGCGTGCTGGCGAAGAACGTCGTCGACGGCGATACCGGCGAAGTGATCGCGAGCGCGAACGACGAAGTCACGGAAAGCGTGCTCGAGAAGCTGCGCGAAGCGGACATCAAGGACATCCAGACGCTCTACACGAACGATCTGGATCAGGGTCCGTACATCTCGTCGACGCTGCGTGTCGACGAAACGACCGACAAGACGGCCGCGCGCATCGCGATCTACCGCATGATGCGTCCGGGCGAGCCGCCGACCGAAGAAGCGGTCGAGGCCCTGTTCAACCGTCTGTTCTACAGCGAAGAAGCGTACGACCTGTCGAAGGTCGGCCGTATGAAGTTCAACCGCCGCGTCAGCCGTGACGAGATCACCGGCCCGATGACGCTGCAGGACGACGACATCCTCGCGACGATCAAGATCCTCGTCGAGCTGCGCAACGGCAAGGGCGAAGTGGACGACATCGACCACCTCGGCAACCGTCGCGTGCGTTGCGTCGGCGAACTGGCGGAAAACCAGTTCCGCGCGGGTCTTGTGCGTGTCGAGCGCGCGGTCAAGGAACGCCTCGGTCAGGCCGAAAGCGAAAACCTGATGCCGCATGACCTGATCAACTCGAAGCCGATTTCGTCGGCGATCCGCGAGTTCTTCGGTTCGTCGCAGCTGTCGCAGTTCATGGACCAGACCAACCCGCTGTCGGAAATCACGCACAAGCGCCGTGTTTCCGCACTGGGCCCGGGCGGTCTGACGCGCGAACGCGCAGGCTTTGAAGTTCGTGACGTGCACCCGACCCACTATGGCCGCGTGTGCCCGATCGAAACGCCGGAAGGTCCGAACATCGGTCTGATCAACTCGCTCGCACTGTATGCGCACCTGAACGAGTACGGCTTCCTCGAGACGCCGTACCGCAAGGTCGTGGACAGCAAGGTGACCGACCAGATCGACTACCTGTCGGCGATCGAAGAAGGCCGCTACATGATCGCGCAGGCGAACGCCGCGATCGACGAGAACGGCCAGCTGATCGACGAACTCGTGTCGTCGCGTGAAGCCGGCGAAACGATGATGGTCACGCCGGATCGTATCCAGTACATGGACGTCGCGCCGTCGCAGATCGTGTCGGTTGCAGCTTCGCTGATCCCGTTCCTCGAGCACGACGATGCGAACCGTGCACTGATGGGTTCGAACATGCAGCGTCAGGCCGTGCCGTGTCTGCGTCCGGAGAAGCCGGTCGTCGGTACGGGCATCGAGCGTACCTGCGCGGTTGACTCGGGCACGACGGTTCAGGCATTCCGTGGCGGCGTCGTCGACTATGTCGACGCAGGCCGTATCGTGATTCGCGTGAACGACGACGAAGCCGTCGCGGGTGAAGTCGGTGTCGACATCTACAACCTGATCAAGTACACGCGTTCGAACCAGAACACGAACATCAACCAGCGTCCGATCGTGAAGATGGGCGACAAGGTCTCGCGCGGCGACGTGCTGGCCGACGGCGCCTCGACGGACCTGGGCGAGCTCGCGCTCGGCCAGAACATGCTGATCGCGTTCATGCCGTGGAACGGCTACAACTTCGAGGATTCGATCCTGATCTCGGAGAAGGTCGTGGCCGACGATCGCTACACGTCGATCCACATCGAAGAGCTGAACGTCGTTGCACGTGACACGAAGCTCGGGCCGGAAGAAATCACGCGCGACATCTCGAACCTGGCGGAAGTCCAGCTCGGCCGTCTCGACGAATCGGGCATCGTGTACATCGGTGCTGAAGTCGAAGCGGGCGACGTGATGGTCGGCAAGGTCACGCCGAAGGGCGAGACGCAGCTGACGCCGGAAGAGAAGCTGCTGCGCGCGATCTTCGGCGAGAAGGCTTCGGACGTGAAGGACACGTCGCTGCGCGTGCCGTCGGGCATGAGCGGTACCGTGATCGACGTCCAGGTGTTCACGCGTGAAGGCATCCAGCGCGACAAGCGTGCGCAACAGATCATCGACGACGAACTGAAGCGCTACCGTCTCGACCTGAACGACCAGCTGCGCATCGTGGAAGGCGACGCGTTCCAGCGTCTCGCACGCATGCTGGTGGGCAAGGTTGCGAACGGCGGTCCGAAGAAGCTCGCGAAGGGCACGAAGATCGACCAGGCTTACCTGGAAGACCTCGACCACTACCACTGGTTCGACATCCGCCTCGCGGACGACGAAGCAGCGGCGTCGCTCGAAGCGATCAAGAACTCGATCGAAGAGAAGCGTCACCAGTTCGACCTCGCGTTCGAAGAGAAGCGCAAGAAGCTCACGCAAGGCGACGAACTGCCGCCGGGCGTGCTGAAGATGGTCAAGGTGTACCTGGCGGTGAAGCGCCGCCTGCAGCCTGGCGACAAGATGGCAGGCCGTCACGGTAACAAGGGTGTCGTGTCGAAGATCGTTCCGATCGAAGACATGCCGTACATGGCCGATGGCCGTCCGGCAGACGTCGTGCTGAACCCGCTCGGCGTGCCGTCGCGGATGAACGTGGGTCAGGTTCTGGAAGTGCACCTCGGCTGGGCCGCGAAGGGCCTCGGCTGGCGTATCGGCGAAATGCTGCAGCGTCAGGCGAAGATCGAGGAAATGCGCGTATTCCTGACGAAGATCTACAACGATTCGGGCCGCCAGGAAGATCTGGAAAGCTTCACCGACGACGAGATCCTCGAACTCGCGAAGAACCTGCGTGAAGGCGTGCCGTTCGCAACGCCGGTGTTCGACGGTGCGACCGAGGAAGAAATGAGCAAGATGCTCGATCTGGCCTTCCCGGACGACATCGCGGAACAGCTCGGCATGAACCCGTCGAAGAACCAGGTCCGTCTGTACGATGGCCGCACGGGTGAAATGTTCGAACGTCGCGTGACGCTTGGCTACATGCACTACCTGAAGCTGCACCACTTGGTCGACGACAAGATGCACGCGCGTTCGACGGGCCCGTACTCGCTCGTCACGCAGCAGCCGCTGGGTGGTAAGGCGCAGTTCGGTGGCCAGCGTTTCGGTGAAATGGAAGTGTGGGCACTCGAAGCGTACGGCGCGTCCTACGTGCTGCAGGAAATGCTGACGGTGAAGTCGGATGACGTGAACGGCCGGACCAAGGTCTATGAGAACCTGGTCAAGGGCGATCATGTGATCGATGCAGGCATGCCGGAATCCTTCAACGTGCTCGTGAAGGAAATCCGCTCGCTCGGTATCGACATCGATCTCGACCGCAATTAATCGGACTACGGAGAGAAGGCAATGAAAGCTCTGCTCGATCTATTCAAGCAAGTCCAACAGGAAGAAGTTTTCGACGCGATCAAGATCGGTCTGGCCTCGCCGGACAAGATCCGTTCGTGGTCGTTCGGTGAAGTGAAGAAGCCGGAGACCATCAACTACCGTACGTTCAAGCCGGAACGCGATGGTCTCTTCTGCGCGAAGATCTTCGGGCCGATCAAGGACTACGAGTGCCTGTGCGGCAAGTACAAGCGCCTGAAGCATCGCGGCGTGATCTGCGAGAAGTGCGGCGTCGAAGTCACGTTGGCGAAGGTGCGTCGCGAGCGCATGGGCCACATCGAGCTCGCCTCGCCGGTTGCGCACATCTGGTTCCTGAAGTCGCTGCCGTCGCGTCTGGGCATGGTGCTCGACATGACGCTGCGCGACATCGAACGCGTGCTGTACTTCGAAGCGTACGTGGTGATCGAACCGGGCATGACGCCGCTGAAGGCGCGGCAGATCATGACCGAAGAGGATTACTACAACAAGGTCGAGGAATACGGCGACGAATTCCGTGCCGAGATGGGCGCGGAAGGCGTGCGTGAACTGCTGCGCGCGATCAACATCGACGAGCAGGTCGAGACGCTGCGCACCGAGCTGAAGAACACCGGCTCGGAAGCGAAGATCAAGAAGTACGCGAAGCGCCTGAAGGTCCTCGAGGCATTCCAGCGCTCGGGCATCAAGCCCGAGTGGATGATCCTCGAAGTGCTGCCGGTGCTGCCGCCGGAACTGCGTCCGCTCGTGCCGCTGGACGGCGGCCGTTTCGCGACGTCGGACCTGAACGACCTGTATCGCCGCGTGATCAACCGTAACAACCGGTTGAAGCGTCTGCTCGAGCTGAAGGCACCTGAAATCATCGTCCGCAACGAAAAGCGGATGCTGCAGGAAGCCGTCGACTCGCTGCTCGACAACGGTCGTCGCGGCAAGGCGATGACGGGCGCGAACAAGCGTCCGCTGAAGTCGCTCGCCGACATGATCAAGGGTAAGGGCGGTCGTTTCCGTCAGAACCTGCTGGGCAAGCGCGTCGACTACTCGGGCCGTTCGGTCATCGTGGTCGGCCCGACGCTGAAGCTGCACCAGTGCGGTCTGCCGAAGCTGATGGCGCTCGAGCTGTTCAAGCCGTTCATCTTCAACAAGCTGGAAGTGATGGGCGTCGCGACGACCATCAAGGCTGCGAAGAAGGAAGTCGAGAACCAGACGCCGGTGGTGTGGGACATCCTCGAAGAGGTGATCCGCGAGCACCCGGTGATGCTGAACCGTGCGCCGACGCTGCACCGTCTCGGTATCCAGGCGTTCGAGCCCGTGCTGATCGAAGGCAAGGCAATTCAGCTGCACCCGCTCGTCTGCGCGGCGTTCAACGCCGACTTCGACGGTGACCAGATGGCCGTTCACGTGCCGCTGTCGCTCGAAGCGCAGATGGAAGCGCGTACGCTGATGCTGGCGTCGAACAACGTGCTGTTCCCGGCCAACGGCGATCCGTCGATCGTGCCGTCGCAGGATATCGTGCTGGGTCTGTACTACGCGACCCGCGAAGCGATCAACGGCAAGGGCGAAGGCCTGTCGTTCACCGGCGTGTCGGAAGCGATCCGCGCGTACGAGAACAAGGAAGTCGAGCTCGCATCGCGCGTCAACGTGCGAATCACCGAAATGGTCCGCAACGAGGACACGTCGGAAGGCGCGCCGCAGTTCGTGCCGAAGATCTCGTTGTACGCGACGACCGTCGGCCGCGCGATCCTGTCGGAGATCCTGCCGCACGGCCTGCCGTTCTCGGTGCTGAACAAGCCGCTGAAGAAGAAGGAAATCTCGCGCCTGATCAACACGGCGTTCCGCAAGTGCGGTCTGCGCGCGACGGTGGTGTTTGCCGACCAGCTGATGCAGTCGGGTTTCCGTCTCGCGACGCGCGCCGGTATTTCGATCTGCGTGGACGACATGCTCGTGCCGCCGCAGAAGGAAACGATCGTCGGCGACGCCGCGAAGAAGGTGAAGGAGTACGACCGCCAGTACATGTCGGGTCTCGTCACCGCGCAGGAACGCTACAACAACGTGGTCGACATCTGGTCGGCAACGTCGGAAGCGGTCGGCAAGGCGATGATGGAGCAGTTGTCGACGGAACCGGTGACGGACCGCGACGGCAACGAGACGCGCCAGGAGTCGTTCAACTCGATCTACATGATGGCCGACTCGGGCGCCCGGGGTTCGGCGGTTCAGATTCGTCAGCTGGCCGGTATGCGAGGCCTGATGGCGAAGCCGGACGGCTCGATTATCGAGACGCCGATTACCGCGAACTTCCGCGAAGGCCTGAACGTGTTGCAGTACTTCATCTCGACCCACGGTGCACGTAAGGGTCTGGCTGATACGGCACTGAAGACCGCGAACTCGGGTTACCTGACGCGTCGTCTCGTCGACGTCACGCAGGATCTGGTGGTGGTGGAAGACGATTGCGGTACGTCGAACGGCGTCGCGATGAAGGCGCTGGTCGAAGGCGGTGAAGTCGTCGAAGCGCTGCGCGACCGTATCCTCGGCCGCGTCGCGGTCGCGGACGTCGTGAACCCGGAAACGCAGGAAACGGTGTACGAATCGGGCATGCTGCTCGACGAAACGGCGGTCGAGGAAATCGAACGCCTCGGCATCGACGAAGTGCGCGTGCGCACGCCGCTGACCTGCGAAACGCGCTACGGCCTGTGCGCAGCCTGCTACGGCCGTGACCTCGGCCGCGGCTCGCTCGTGAACGTCGGTGAAGCAGTCGGCGTGATCGCGGCACAGTCGATCGGTGAACCGGGCACGCAGCTGACGATGCGTACGTTCCACATCGGTGGTGCGGCATCGCGTGCGGCAGTGGCGTCGTCGGTCGAAGCGAAGAGCAACGGTATCGTGCGTTTCACGGCGACGATGCGTTACGTCACCAACGCGAAGGGCGAGCAGATCGTCATCTCGCGTTCGGGCGAAGCGCTGATCACCGACGATTTCGGTCGCGAGCGCGAGCGTCACAAAGTGCCGTACGGCGCGACGCTGCTGCAGCTCGACGGCGCGACGATCAAGGCCGGCACGCAGCTGGCGACGTGGGATCCGATGACGCGTCCGATCATCACCGAGTACGGTGGTACGGTGAAGTTCGAGAACGTCGAGGAAGGTGTGACCGTCGCGAAGCAGATCGACGACGTGACCGGCCTGTCGACGCTGGTCGTGATCGACGTGAAGCGTCGTGGTTCGCAAGCTTCGAAGAGCGTGCGTCCGCAGGTGAAACTGCTCGACGCGAACGGCGACGAAGTGAAGATCCCGGGCACGGAACACGCAGTGCAGATCGGCTTCCAGGTCGGCGCACTGATCACCGTGAAGGACGGCCAGCAGGTGCAGGTGGGTGAAGTGCTCGCACGTATCCCGACCGAAGCGCAGAAGACGCGTGACATTACCGGCGGTCTGCCGCGGGTGGCGGAACTGTTCGAAGCGCGTTCGCCGAAGGATGCCGGCATTCTCGCGGAAGTCACCGGTACGACGTCGTTCGGTAAGGACACGAAGGGCAAGCAGCGTCTCGTCATCACGGACCTCGAAGGCAATCAGCACGAGTTCCTGATCGCGAAGGAAAAGCAGGTTCTGGTTCACGATGCACAGGTCGTCAACAAGGGCGAAATGATCGTGGACGGTCCGGCCGATCCGCACGACATCCTGCGTCTGCAGGGTATCGAGGCGCTGTCGCGCTACATCGTCGACGAAGTGCAGGACGTGTATCGTCTGCAGGGCGTGAAGATCAACGACAAGCACATCGAGGTGATCGTTCGCCAGATGCTGCGTCGTGTGCAGATCACCGACAACGGTGATACGCGCTTCATCCCGGGCGAACAGGTCGAGCGTTCCGACATGCTGGACGAGAACGATCGCATGATCGCCGAGGACAAGCGTCCGGCTTCGTACGACAACGTGCTGCTCGGTATCACGAAGGCATCGCTGTCGACCGACTCGTTCATCTCCGCGGCATCGTTCCAGGAAACGACCCGCGTGCTGACCGAAGCGGCGATCATGGGCAAGCGCGACGATCTGCGTGGCCTGAAGGAAAACGTGATCGTCGGCCGTCTGATTCCGGCCGGTACGGGTCTCGCGTTCCACAAGGCGCGCAAGGCGAAGGAATCGTCGGATCGCGAGCGTTTCGACCAGATCGCAGCGGAAGAGGCATTCGACTTCGGCACGCCGAGCGCGCCGGCAGAAGAGCCGCAGCAACACCCGACGGCCGAGTAAGTGCGGGCGGCGCGAGCCGCCTCACCTCGCTGTCATCGAAACCGCCCGGTCCGCCGGGCGGTTTTTTTTATCCGTCGTTCGCGTGCATGACGGGCTTGCCGCACGGTTGCGCAGGCCCGTCATGCGCGCGCACGAACCCTGTCCGCTTGGCTAGCGTTGCACGATTCGCCGCGCGCTGTGCGAGCGGGTTGTTAAAATTGCGGTCATCGTTCTGCCGCCCTCGTTCTCATTCATGTCCCGCGCCCTCGAAATCCTCGACGAAGTCTTTGGTTATTCCGCATTTCGCGGCCAGCAGGGCGAGATCGTCGAACACGTCGCCGGCGGCGGCGATTGCCTCGTGCTGATGCCGACCGGCGGCGGCAAGTCGCTGTGCTACCAGATTCCGGCGCTGCTGCGCCGCGAGGCCGGGCAGGGCGCAGGCATCGTGGTGTCGCCGCTGATCGCGCTGATGCAGGACCAGGTCGCCGCGCTGCGCGAAGTCGGCGTCCGTGCGGCCTACCTGAACTCGACGCTGTCGGGTGCCGAGGCCGCGGCCACCGAGCGCGCGCTGCGCGAAGGCGAAATCGACCTGCTGTACGTCGCGCCGGAACGGCTGATGACGGGGCGCTTCCTCGACCTGCTCGAGCGCGCGAAGATCGGCCTGTTCGCGATCGACGAAGCGCACTGCGTGTCGCAATGGGGGCACGATTTCCGTCCGGAATACATCCAGCTGTCGGTGCTGCACGAGCGGTTTCCGGCGGTGCCGCGCGTTGCGCTGACGGCCACGGCCGACGCGATCACGCGCGACGAGATCATCCATCGTCTCGCGCTCGACGACGCGCGCGTGTTCGTGTCGAGCTTCGACCGCCCGAACATCCGCTACCGGATCGTCGAGAAAGACAACGCGCGCTCGCAGTTGCTCGACTTCATCCGTGCCGAACACACGAATGCCGACGGCACGACGGACGCGGGCGTCGTCTATTGCCTGTCGCGCCGCAAGGTCGAGGAAACGGCCGAGTGGCTGAAGGCGCAGGGCGTGCGCGCGCTGCCGTATCACGCCGGGATGGAGTTCGAGGTGCGGCAGAAGCACCAGGAAATGTTCCAGCGCGAAGAGGGCGTCGTGATGTGCGCGACGATCGCGTTCGGCATGGGGATCGACAAACCCGACGTGCGTTTCGTCGCGCACCTGGATCTGCCGAAGAGCGTCGAAGGCTACTACCAGGAAACGGGTCGCGCGGGCCGCGACGGGATGCCCGCGAACGCATGGATGGCGTACGGTCTCGGCGACGTCGTCCAGCAGCGCAAGATGATCGACGAGTCCGATGCGGACGACGCGCACAAGCGCGTGCAGACGTCGAAGCTCGATGCGCTGCTCGGGCTGTGCGAGACGATCTCGTGCCGCCGCGTGCGGCTGCTGAACTACTTCGGCGAAGAGAGCCGGCCGTGCGGCAACTGCGACACGTGCCTCGAGCCGCCCGCATCGTGGGATGCCACGCGCGAGGCGCAGATGGCGCTGTCTTGCGTGTTCCGCGCGCAGCGCGCGAGCGGCTTCAATTTCGGCTCGAGCCACCTGATCGAGATCCTGCGCGGCGGGCGCACGGAGAAGGTGTTGCAGCGCGGCCACGACCAGCTCACGACGTTCGGGATCGGCGCATCGCTGTCCGAGCCCGAATGGCGCGCGATTTTCCGGCAGCTCGTCGCGTACGGCTATCTGGCCGTCGATCATGGCGGCTTCGGCGCGCTGGTGCTGACCGAGGCCGCGAAGCCCGTGCTGAAAAACGAGGAGAAGGTCACGCTGCGCCGCTACGTGAAGCCGCAGCGCACGCGCCAGTCGTCGAGCCGCAGCGGCACGCGCGTCGACCCGACGGCCGGCATGGGTACGCGCGAGCGCGCGCGGTGGGACGCGCTGCGCGCGTGGCGCGCGGAAACCGCCAAGACCGACGGCGTGCCGGCCTACGTGATCTTCCACGACGCGACGCTCGCGGAAATCGCGCGCAACGCGCCGGAGTCGATCGACGACCTGCGCCACATCCCCGGCATGGGCGTACGCAAGCTCGAACGCTTCGGCGACGAGATCATCGACGTCGTCGAATCGGCCTGACACAGGCGTTCCGACCCTTCCTGTAAACCACGCGGTCGACTGGCAAATCACGCAAGCCGTTGACTTAGTTGGTATTTCCGGAATATCATGCTGGGTTCCGGTATTCGGTGGGCCGTGTTGCGTTCGAAAGCTCGCACCCGATTCGCCGGTTCGGAAGTCAACTGTGCGCCGATTCTCGCTTTGCCCGAAATCGATGTGCAGATTTTGTTCAATTTCAGGAATAAACAATGCCAACCATCAACCAACTGGTTCGCAAAGGCCGTCAGTCGGAAACGACGAAGAGCAAGAGCCCGGCCCTGCAGGACTGCCCCCAGCGTCGCGGCGTGTGCACCCGTGTGTACACGACGACGCCGAAGAAGCCGAACTCGGCACTCCGTAAGGTCGCCAAGGTTCGTCTGACGAACGGCTTCGAAGTGATTTCGTACATCGGCGGTGAAGGCCACAACCTGCAGGAACACTCGGTTGTGCTGATCCGCGGCGGCCGTGTGAAGGACTTGCCGGGTGTGCGTTACCACATGGTTCGCGGCTCGCTGGATACCCAGGGCGTCAAGGACCGTAAGCAAGCGCGCTCGAAGTACGGCGCGAAGCGTGCAAAGGCTGCCAAGTAAGCAGTTTTTGATCAGGGATCGCCGCAGGGCGGTCAAGGCGGGAGTGCCGGATTGCCGGTGCTGTCGAGTAAGTGGTCACCCGGCCAAGCTGGTTAGTCGTGAAGATGTGATCGGGTTTGTTGGTGGCCGCGGAGCTGGAACCAGCTCCAACTGAACAAGTAAAGGAAGAATCATGCCGCGTCGTCGCGAAGTCCCCAAGCGGGAAGTGTTGCCGGATCCGAAGTTCGGTAACGTTGATGTTGCCAAGTTCATGAACATGCTGATGCTGTCCGGCAAGAAGTCGGTCGCAGAGCGCATCGTTTATGGCGCATTCGAACAGATCCAGACCAAGGGTGGCAAGGACCCGCTGGAAGTGTTCACGGTTGCGCTCAACAACGTGAAGCCGGTGGTCGAAGTGAAGAGCCGTCGCGTTGGTGGTGCCAACTATCAAGTTCCGGTCGAAGTGCGCCCGTCGCGTCGTATGGCATTGGCGATGCGCTGGCTGCGTGAGGCTGCGAAGAAGCGCAGCGAGAAGTCGATGGCTCTGCGCCTGGCAGGTGAACTCTCCGAAGCGGCCGAAGGCCGTGGCGGCGCGATGAAGAAGCGCGACGAAGTTCACCGCATGGCAGAAGCCAACCGCGCGTTCTCGCATTTCCGTTTCTAAGCGCCTGGCTGGGCTGTTTGCGGAAATAAATTCCGGGCGGGTGCGCTTTTCAGGCGCCTCGCCCGTTTGTGTTGAAGCGTGATGCAGCAGCGCTGCATCGCGTCATCCCAGTAGAGGATCAAAGTGGCTCGCAAGACTCCTATCGAGCGCTACCGCAATATCGGTATTAGCGCTCACATCGACGCCGGCAAAACGACGACGACCGAGCGCATTCTGTTTTACACCGGTGTGAACCACAAGATCGGTGAAGTCCACGACGGCGCAGCAACGATGGACTGGATGGAGCAGGAACAGGAGCGTGGTATCACGATCACGTCCGCTGCTACCACGGCCTTCTGGAAGGGCATGGGCGGCAACTATCCGGAACACCGCATCAACATCATCGACACCCCGGGCCACGTCGACTTCACGATCGAAGTGGAACGTTCGATGCGCGTGCTCGACGGCGCGTGCATGGTGTACTGCGCAGTGGGCGGCGTGCAGCCGCAGTCGGAAACGGTGTGGCGCCAGGCTAACAAGTACAAGGTGCCCCGTCTCGCGTTCGTCAACAAGATGGACCGTACCGGCGCGAACTTCTTCAAGGTCTACGACCAGCTCCGTCTGCGCCTGAAGGCGAACCCGGTTCCGGTCGTGGTGCCGATCGGTGCGGAAGAAGGCTTCAAGGGCGTCGTCGATCTGATCAAGATGAAGGCGATCATTTGGGACGAGGCGTCGCAAGGCACGAAGTTCGACTACGTCGACATCCCGGCGGAACTCGCCGACACGTGCAACGAGTGGCGTGAAAAGATGGTCGAAGCCGCTGCCGAGTCGAGCGAAGACCTGATGAACCAGTATCTGGAAGCAGGTTCGCTGACGGAAGACGAGATCGTGAAGGGTCTGCGTGACCGTACGATCGCGTGCGAAATCCAGCCGATGCTGTGCGGTACCGCGTTCAAGAACAAGGGCGTGCAGCGTATGCTCGACGCCGTGATCGACTTCCTGCCGTCGCCGGTCGACATTCCGCCGGTTACGGGCGAACTCGAAAACGGTGAGAAGACGGAGCGTCGTGCTTCCGACGACGAGAAGTTCTCGTCGCTCGCGTTCAAGATCATGACCGACCCGTTCGTCGGCCAGCTGATCTTCTTCCGCGTGTACTCGGGCGTCGTCAATTCGGGCGACACGCTGCTCAATGCGACCAAGGGCAAGAAGGAACGTCTCGGCCGTATTCTGCAGATGCACGCGAACCAGCGCGAAGAAATCAAGGAAGTGCGCGCGGGCGACATCGCTGCAGCGGTCGGCCTGAAGGAAGCGACCACGGGCGACACGCTGTGCGATCCGGCACATCCGATCGTGCTCGAACGCATGATTTTCCCGGAGCCGGTGATTTCGCAGGCCGTCGAGCCGAAGACGAAGGCTGACCAGGAAAAGATGGGCCTGGCGCTGAACCGTCTGGCTCAGGAAGATCCGTCGTTCCGCGTGCAGACCGACGAAGAATCGGGTCAAACGATCATTTCGGGCATGGGCGAGCTCCACCTCGAAATTCTGGTTGACCGGATGAAGCGTGAATTCGGCGTGGAAGCGACCGTCGGCAAGCCGCAGGTTGCTTACCGCGAAACCATCCGCAAGTCGGCCGCGGACGTCGAAGGCAAGTTCGTCAAGCAGTCGGGCGGTCGCGGTCAGTACGGCCATGCGGTCATCACGCTCGAGCGCAGCGAACTGGGCAAGGGCTACGAGTTCATCGACGCGATCAAGGGCGGCGTGATTCCGCGCGAATACATTCCGTCGGTTGACAAGGGTATCCAGGAAACGCTGAAGAGCGGCGTGCTGGCAGGCTTCCCGGTCGTCGACGTGAAGGTCACGCTGACGTTCGGTTCGTACCACGACGTTGACTCGAACGAAAATGCGTTCCGCATGGCTGGTTCGATGGCGTTCAAGGAAGCAATGCGCCGCGCTGATCCGGTTCTGCTCGAGCCGATGATGGCCGTGGAAGTGGAAACGCCGGAAGACTTCATGGGTAACGTGATGGGTGACCTGTCGGGTCGCCGCGGCATCATCCAGGGCATGGACGACATGGTGGGCGGCGGCAAGATCGTGCGCGCCGAAGTGCCGCTGTCGGAAATGTTCGGCTATTCCACGTCGCTGCGTTCGCTGACGCAGGGTCGCGCAACGTACACGATGGAGTTCAAGCACTACGCTGAAGCTCCGAAGAACGTTGCAGAAGCGATCATCAGCGCGAAGACGAAGTAATTCGTTATCACAATCGATTATTTTTGAAAGAAGAGAATCATGGCAAAAGGTAAATTCGAGCGGACCAAGCCGCACGTCAACGTTGGTACGATTGGTCACGTTGACCACGGCAAGACGACGCTGACGGCAGCGATTACGACGGTGCTGACGAAGAAGTTCGGCGGCGAAGCGAAGGCATACGACCAGATCGACGCGGCACCGGAAGAAAAGGCGCGCGGCATCACGATCAACACGGCACACGTCGAGTACGAAACGGCTAACCGCCACTACGCACACGTCGACTGCCCGGGCCACGCTGACTATGTGAAGAACATGATCACGGGCGCAGCGCAGATGGACGGCGCGATCCTGGTTTGCTCGGCAGCAGACGGCCCGATGCCGCAAACGCGCGAGCACATCCTGCTGGCCCGTCAGGTTGGCGTTCCGTACATCATCGTGTTCCTGAACAAGTGCGACATGGTGGACGACGCTGAACTGCTCGAGCTGGTCGAGATGGGAAGTTCGCGAACTCCTGTCGAAGTACGACTTCCCGGGCGACGACACGCCGATCGTGAAGGGTTCGGCGAAGCTGGCGCTGGAAGGGCGACACGGGCGAGCTGGGGCGAAGTGGCGATCATGAGCCTGGCAGACGCACTGGACACGTACATCCCGACGCCGGAGCGTGCAGTTGACGGCGCGTTCCTGATGCCGGTGGAAGACGTGTTCTCGATCTCGGGCCGTGGTACGGTTGTGACGGGTCGTGTCGAGCGCGGCATCGTGAAGGTCGGCGAAGAAATCGAAATCGTCGGTATCAAGCCGACGGTGAAGACGACCTGCACGGGCGTTGAAATGTTCCGCAAGCTGCTGGACCAAGGTCAGGCAGGCGACAACGTTGGTATCCTGCTGCGCGGCACGAAGCGTGAAGACGTGGAGCGTGGCCAGGTTCTGGCGAAGCCGGGTTCGATCACGCCGCACACGCACTTCACGGCTGAAGTGTACGTGCTGAGCAAGGACGAAGGCGGCCGTCACACGCCGTTCTTCAACAACTACCGTCCGCAGTTCTACTTCCGTACGACGGACGTGACGGGCTCGATCGAGCTGCCGAAGGACAAGGAAATGGTGATGCCGGGCGACAACGTGTCGATCACGGTGAAGCTGATCGCTCCGATCGCGATGGAAGAAGGTCTGCGCTTCGCAATCCGCGAAGGCGGCCGTACCGTCGGCGCCGGCGTCGTCGCCAAGATCATCGAGTAATATCGACGATCCGCGGATCCCTCGTGGGTCCGCGATTCCACGGTAGGCAGTTGTACCGTCGAAACCGGGTGTCCAGCTTGTGCTGGCACCCGGTTTTGTTTTTGTGGCGTGCCATCGCGCACATCGACAAACGCACACCACCGCTCCGAATTTTCGTGTAGAATCGCGGGCTTAGCAGTGGAAGTGCCGTTCGGAACCTGTCGCCTCGCTCCCCGCAGGCAACATGTTTCGCGTTCTTTTAGTGTCCGGCGATGCAACATCGCCTCGCTCTTTTCAAGGAATCGTCATGCAGCAACAGAAAATCCGCATTCGTCTGAAGGCATTCGACTATCGTCTGATCGATCAATCGGCTGCCGAGATCGTCGATACCGCGAAGCGGACTGGCGCAATCGTCCGTGGCCCGGTGCCGCTGCCGACGCGCATTCAGCGTTTTGACATCCTGCGTTCGCCGCACGTCAACAAGACGTCGCGTGATCAGCTCGAAATCCGCACCCACCAGCGCCTGATGGACATCGTCGATCCGACCGACAAGACGGTTGACGCGCTGATGAAGCTCGATCTGCCGGCTGGCGTCGACGTGGAAATCAAGCTGCAGTAAGGCTTTCAGCGCCAACCGGCTTGTCGGGCGGCGCTAAGTCTTTGTATTGCTTGCGGAAATCGAGAAGTCGGGCTATACTGCTTGGCTTTTCGCGTATTCGCGTAAAAAAGTTGGGCCTTGCGTGCCCGGCATTTTGTAAATCAGCCCCGACCAATCGCAGTCGGGAATGGAGAAAATGATGAGCCTTGGACTCGTAGGTCGCAAGGTTGGCATGACCCGTATCTTCACGGCTGAAGGGGATTCGATTCCCGTCACCGTGCTGGACGTGTCGGACAACCGCGTGACGCAGATCAAGACTGTTGAAACCGACGGCTACACGGCCGTGCAGGTTGCATTCGGCTCCCGCCGCGCATCGCGCGTGACGAAGCCGCTGGCAGGTCATCTCGCCAAAGCCGGTGTCGAAGCCGGTGAAATCCTCAAGGAATTCCGCATTGACGCGGCCAAGGCAGCTGAGCTGTCGAATGGCGCCGTGGTCGGTGCTGATCTTTTCGAAGTAGGCCAGAAGGTCGACGTGCAAGGCGTGTCGATCGGTAAGGGCTACGCCGGTACGATCAAGCGTTACAACTTCTCCTCCGGCCGTGCCACGCACGGTAACTCGCGCTCGCACAACGTGCCGGGCTCGATCGGTATGGCGCAGGATCCGGGTCGTGTTTTCCCGGGTAAGCGCATGACGGGTCACCTCGGTGACGTTACGGTGACGGTGCAGAACCTCGAAATCGCTCGTATCGACGCAGAGCGCAAGCTGCTGCTCGTCAAGGGCGCGATTCCGGGCGCGAAGGGCGGCAAGGTTTTCGTGACGCCGGCCGTCAAGACCAAGGGGGCGAAATAATGGAACTCAAGCTCCTGAATGAAAATGGTCAGGAAGGTGCAGTGGTCAACGCGTCGGACGTCGTGTTCGGTCGTGACTACAACGAAGCGCTGATCCACCAGGTCGTCGTCGCTTACCAGGCGAATGCTCGCCAGGGTAACCGCGCACAGAAGGACCGTGAGCAAGTCAAGCACACCACCAAGAAGCCGTGGCGTCAGAAGGGTACGGGCCGCGCTCGTGCTGGTATGTCGTCGAGCCCGTTGTGGCGTGGCGGTGGTCGCATCTTCCCGAACTCGCCGGAAGAGAACTTCTCGCACAAGGTCAACAAGAAGATGCATCGCGCAGGTCTCTGCTCGATCTTCTCGCAGCTGGCCCGCGAAGGCCGTCTGTCGGTCGTCGAGGACATCATCCTCGAAGCGCCGAAGACCAAGCTGCTGGCTGACAAATTCAAGACCATGGGTCTCGACTCCGTTCTGATCATCACGGACACGGTCGACGAGAACCTGTACCTGGCTTCGCGCAACCTGCCGCACGTGGCGATTGTCGAGCCGCGCTACGCTGACCCGCTGTCGCTGATCTACTTCAAGAAAGTGCTGGTCACGAAGGCTGCGGTCGCCCAGATCGAGGAGTTGCTGTCATGAGCGAGATTCGCAAGAACGATCATCGTTTGATGCAGGTCCTGCTCGCACCGGTGATCTCGGAAAAGGCGACGCTGGTTGCCGACAAGAACGAGCAAGTCGTGTTCGAAGTCGCACCGGATGCCACGAAGCAGGAAGTGAAGGCGGCTGTCGAGCTGCTGTTCAAGGTTGAAGTTGATTCGGTCAACGTGCTGGTTCAGAAGGGCAAGCAAAAGCGCTTCGGCCGTTCGATGGGCCGCCGTAAGGACGTGAAGAAGGCGTACGTTTGCCTGAAGCCCGGCCAGGAAATCAACTTTGAAGCGGAGGCCAAGTAATCATGGCAATCGTTAAAGTTAAGCCGACATCGCCGGGTCGCCGCGCGATGGTCAAGGTGGTCAACAAGAACCTGCACCAGGGCAAGCCGTTCGCGGCACTGCTCGACTCGCAGAGCTCGACCGCCGGCCGTAACAACAACGGTCGTATCACCACGCGTCACAAGGGTGGTGGTCACAAGCAACACTACCGTATCGTCGATTTCCGTCGCACGAAGGACGGCATCCCGGCAAAGGTCGAGCGTCTCGAGTACGACCCGAACCGTAGCGCGAACATCGCGCTGGTGCTCTACGCAGACGGCGAACGTCGCTACATCATCGCCCCGAAGGGTCTGACGGTCGGCCAACAGCTGATGTCGGGTTCGGAAGCGCCGATCCGTGCAGGCAACACGCTGCCGATCCGCAACATTCCGGTCGGTACGACGATCCACTGCATCGAGATGCTGCCGGGCAAGGGCGCGCAAATGGCGCGTTCGGCTGGCACGTCGGCCATGCTGCTGGCACGCGAAGGCGTCTACGCGCAGGTTCGTCTGCGTTCGGGCGAAATCCGCCGCGTGCACATCGAGTGCCGTGCAACGATCGGTGAAGTCGGCAACGAAGAGCATAGCCTGCGCCAAATCGGTAAGGCTGGTGCGAACCGCTGGCGCGGTATCCGCCCGACGGTGCGTGGCGTTGCGATGAACCCGGTTGATCACCCGCACGGTGGTGGTGAGGGCAAGACGGCTGCAGGTCGTGACCCGGTGAGCCCGTGGGGTACGCCGGCTAAGGGTTACCGCACCCGCAGCAACAAGCGCACGACGACGATGATCGTCCAGCGCCGTCACAAGCGTTAAGGAGTAGGCAATGGCACGTTCTGTTAAAAAAGGTCCGTTCTGCGACGCCCATTTGCTGAAGAAGGTTGAGGCGGCTGCAGCTTCGCGCGACAAAAAACCGATCAAGACCTGGTCGCGTCGCTCGACGATTCTGCCGGATTTCATCGGCCTGACGATCGCTGTTCACAACGGCCGTCAACACGTTCCGGTGTACATCTCGGAAAACATGGTCGGCCACAAGCTTGGCGAGTTCGCACTGACCCGTACGTTCAAGGGTCACGCGGCCGACAAGAAGGCCAAGAAATAAGGGGCAATCAAGATGGAAGTGAAAGCAATTCATCGCGGTGCCCGCATCTCGGCGCAAAAAACGCGCCTTGTGGCTGACCAGATCCGCGGTTTGCCGGTCGACAAGGCGCTGAACGTTCTGACGTTCTCGCCGAAGAAGGCGGCTGGCATCGTGAAGAAGGTTGTGCTGTCGGCAATCGCGAATGCGGAGCACAACGAAGGCGCTGATATCGACGAGCTCAAGATCAAGAGCATCTACGTCGACAAGGCTGCATCGCTCAAGCGTTTCACCGCGCGCGCCAAGGGCCGCGGTAACCGCATCGAGAAGCAATCCTGTCACATCACTGTGACGGTCGGGAATTAAGGAGCCATACGATGGGACAGAAAATTCATCCGACTGGCTTCCGCCTGGCTGTCAGCCGCAATTGGGCTTCGCGTTGGTACGCGAACAACAACAATTTCGCGGCGATGCTGCAGGAAGACATCGGTGTTCGTGAATACCTGAAGAAGAAGCTGAAGAACGCTTCGGTCGGTCGGGTCGTCATCGAGCGTCCGGCGAAGAACGCGCGCATCACGATTTACAGCTCGCGTCCGGGTGTGGTCATCGGCAAGAAGGGCGAGGATATCGAACAGCTGAAGACGGAACTGCAACGCCGCATGGGCGTGCCGGTTCACGTCAACATCGAAGAAATCCGCAAGCCGGAAACCGATGCGCAGCTGATCGCTGACTCGATCACGCAACAGCTCGAGCGCCGGATCATGTTCCGTCGCGCGATGAAGCGTGCGATGCAGAACGCGATGCGTCTGGGTGCTCAAGGCATCAAGATCATGAGCGCAGGCCGTCTGAACGGTATCGAAATCGCTCGTACGGAGTGGTATCGCGAAGGTCGCGTGCCCCTTCACACGCTGCGTGCTGATATCGACTACGCGACTTCGGAAGCGAAGACGACTTACGGGATCATCGGCGTCAAGGTGTGGGTCTACAAGGGCGATACGCTCGGCCGCAACGACGCACCGGTGGTGGAAGAAGTAGCCGAAGACAAGCGTCCGCGTCGCAATGCGCGTCCGGGCGACCGTCGTCCGCGCCGTGACGGCGAAGGCGGCGCTCCGGGTGCTCGCCGTGGCGCACCGCGCCGTGGCGCCGGCAAGCCCGAAGACGGCAAGACTGGAGAATAACGATGCTGCAACCGAAACGCAGAAAGTATCGTAAAGAGCAGAAGGGTCGTAACACCGGCAAGGCGACGCGCGGCAACGCAGTGTCGTTCGGTGACTTCGGCCTGAAGGCTATCGGTCGCGGTCGTTTGACCGCACGCCAGATTGAAGCGGCGCGTCGTGCAATGACGCGTCACATCAAGCGTGGCGGCCGCATCTGGATCCGGATCTTCCCGGACAAGCCGATTTCGCAAAAGCCGGCAGAAGTGCGTATGGGTAACGGTAAGGGTAACCCGGAGTACTACGTCGCCGAGATCCAGCCGGGCAAGATGCTCTATGAAATGGACGGCGTAACCGAAGAACTGGCACGCGAAGCGTTCCGTCTGGCTGCAGCCAAGCTGCCGCTGAAGACGGCGTTCATCGTGCGCCAGCTCGGCGCCTAAGGAGAAAATATGAAGGCTTCCGAACTTCTCCAGAAAGACCAGGCCGCGCTCAACAAGGAGCTGGCGGACCTGCTGAAGGCGCAATTCGGCCTGCGCATGCAACTCGCGACCCAGCAACTCACGAACACGAGCCAGCTGAAGAAGGTTCGTCGCGACATCGCACGTGTGCGGACCGTCATGACTCAGAAGGCGAACCAGAAATGAACGATAGCGTGAAAACCTCGCTGAAGCGGACGCTGGTCGGTCGGGTCGTCAGCAACAAGATGGACAAGACCGTCACCGTGCTGATCGAGCACCGCGTCAAGCACCCGATCTACGGCAAGTATGTCGTGCGCTCGAAGAAGTACCACGCGCATGATGAAGCGAACACCTGCAACGAAGGCGATCTCGTCGAAATCCAGGAAACCCGTCCTGTTTCGAAGACGAAGGCCTGGACGGTGTCGCGCCTCGTCGAAGCAGCTCGCGTCATCTAAGCGGGCAGCGCAGTAGGCAGTAACAGGCACTTCTCCTCGAAGTGCTTGAAATCGCAAAGTTTTTGCTTGCGTGACCAGGATTATTTGTTATAATCCTGGTCTTCCCTCTTTATGGGAGCCCCGTCGCGGGCGAAGTTGGTGGGGGAAGCGGACTGGCGCCTGCCTGTCCGAAAGATTCACCGAATTGCGATGGCGGGTTTCGTTTGCCGTCGCTGCTGTTCCAACCCAAGCAGCCGATTGGCTGACGGGACCAAGACTGACCGAATGCATCATGGTGGTGCATCCGGATTAAGTTGGGAAAGACAAACCATGATCCAGACCGAATCTCGGCTCGAAGTAGCCGACAACACGGGTGCACGTGAAGTCATGTGCATCAAGGTGCTCGGCGGCTCGAAGCGTCGTTATGCCGGCATTGGCGACATCATCAAGGTGACCGTCAAAGAGGCAACGCCGCGCGGGCGCGTGAAGAAAGGCGAAATTTACAACGCCGTGGTGGTCCGCACCGCCAAGGGTGTTCGCCGTCAAGACGGCTCGCTGATCAAGTTCGACGGCAACGCCGCTGTGCTTTTGAATAACAAGCTTGAGCCGATCGGCACCCGCATCTTCGGGCCGGTGACGCGTGAGCTGCGTAGCGAACGATTCATGAAGATCGTTTCGCTGGCGCCGGAAGTGCTGTAAGGAGTCGCGATGAACAAGATTCGCAAGGGTGACGAAGTCATCGTCGTCACTGGCAAAGACAAGGGCAAGCGCGGCGTCGTGCTGGCTGTCGGTGCTGAACATGTGACGGTTGAAGGTATCAACCTCGTCAAGAAGCATGTGAAGCCGAACCCGATGAAGGGTACGACGGGCGGCGTGGAAGCGAAGACGATGCCCCTGCATATTTCGAACGTCGCACTGGTCGACGCGAATGGCAAGGCGTCGCGTGTTGGCATCAAGGTCGAGGAAGGCAAGAAGGTTCGCTTCCTGAAGACGACCGGTGCCGTACTGAGCGCCTGACGCAGCGGAGTAAAAAATGGCTCGTTTTCAAGAGTTTTACAAAGAAAAGGTTGTGCCCGGCCTGATCGAGAAGTTCGGTTACAAGTCGGTCATGGAAGTGCCGCGCATCACCAAGATCACGCTGAACATGGGTCTTGGCGAAGCGATCGCTGACAAGAAGATCATCGAGAACGCCGTTGGCGACCTCACGAAGATCGCCGGCCAGAAGCCGGTCGTCACGAAGGCTCGCAAGGCAATCGCAGGCTTCAAGATCCGCCAGGGTTACCCGATCGGCGCGATGGTGACGCTGCGTGGCCAGGCGATGTACGAATTCCTCGACCGTTTCGTGACGGTTGCCCTGCCCCGCGTGCGAGATTTCCGCGGCGTGTCGGGTCGTGCTTTCGATGGCCGTGGCAACTACAACATCGGTGTGAAAGAGCAGATCATTTTCCCCGAAATCGACTACGACAAGATCGACGCACTGCGTGGGCTGAACATCAGCATCACGACGACTGCGAAGACCGACGACGAAGCAAAGGCTCTGCTCGCCAGCTTCAAGTTCCCGTTCAGAAACTGAGGTTACCGTGGCTAAACTGGCACTGATCGAACGTGAAAAGAAGCGCGCCCGCCTGGTCGCGAAGTTCGCAGCAAAGCGCGAAGCGCTGAAGGCGATCGTCGAAGACCAAAGCAAGTCGGAAGAAGAGCGCTACGAAGCACGCCTGGAGCTGCAGCAACTGCCCCGCAACGCAAACCCGACCCGCCAGCGTAACCGCTGCGCGATCACGGGCCGTCCGCGTGGCACGTTCCGTAAATTCGGCCTCGCGCGTAACAAGATTCGTGAAATCGCATTCCGTGGCGAGATTCCTGGCCTGACCAAGGCGAGCTGGTAATAGGAGAAACGTAAATGAGCATGAGTGATCCTATCGCCGATATGCTGACTCGCATCCGCAACGCGCAGATGGTCGAGAAGGTATCGGTTGCGATGCCCTCGTCGAAGGTCAAGGTTGCAATCGCGCAAGTCCTCAAGGACGAAGGTTATATCGACGATTTCGCTGTCAAGGCGGAAGGTGCGAAGTCCGAACTGAATATCGCGCTGAAGTACTACGCAGGTCGCCCGGTTATCGAACGCCTCGAGCGCGTGTCGAAGCCTGGTCTGCGCGTGTACCGCGGCCGTAACGACATTCCGCAGGTCATGAATGGCCTCGGTGTGGCAATCGTGTCGACGCCGAAGGGCGTGATGACCGACCGCAAGGCGCGCGCTACCGGCGTCGGCGGCGAAGTCATCTGCTACGTCGCTTAAAGCCGAGGAGAGAGAAACATGTCTCGAGTAGGTAAGAGCCCGATCGCGCTGCAAGGCGCGGAAGTCAAGCTGGCCGACGGTGCGATCACCGTCAAGGGCCCGCTGGGCACCATCACGCAAGCGATCAATCCGCTCGTGAACGTGGCGAACAACGACGGCACGCTGAATCTGTCGCCGGTCGACGAAAGCCGCGAAGCAAACGCACTGTCGGGCACGATGCGCGCGATTATCGCGAATGCCGTGCACGGCGTGACCAAGGGTTTCGAGCGCAAGCTGACGCTGGTTGGCGTCGGTTATCGTGCGCAAGCGCAAGGCGACAAGCTGAACCTGTCGCTGGGTTTCTCGCACCCGGTGGTGCACCAGATGCCGGAAGGCGTCAAGGCTGAAACCCCGACGCAAACCGAAATCGTGATCAAGGGGATCAACAAGCAACAAGTCGGTCAAGTGGCTGCGGAAGTCCGCGGTTACCGTCCGCCGGAGCCCTACAAGGGCAAGGGCGTGCGCTATTCCGACGAGGTTGTGATCCTCAAAGAAACGAAGAAGAAGTAAGGGTGCGCAATCATGGATAAGACTCAATCTCGCCTGCGCCGCGCTCGCCAGACGCGTATCAAGATCGCTGAGCTGCAGGTCGCGCGTCTCGCCGTGCATCGCACGAACACGCACATCTACGCTCAAGTGTTCTCGCCCTGCGGCACCAAGGTGCTCGCCAGCGCGTCGACGCTCGAAGCAGAAGTGCGCGCTGAACTGGCCGACAAGTCGGGCAAGGGCGGCAACGTTAATGCCGCGACGCTGATCGGCAAGCGTATTGCCGAGAAGGCAAAGGCTGCCGGCATCGAATCCGTCGCCTTCGACCGCTCGGGCTTCCGCTACCATGGCCGCGTCAAGGCGCTGGCTGAGGCAGCTCGCGAAGCTGGGCTCAAGTTCTAAGGAAGGAATTCGTCATGGCAAAGATGCAAGCGAAAGTTCAGGCTGACGAGCGCGACGACGGCCTTCGTGAAAAGATGATTTCGGTCAATCGCGTGACCAAGGTTGTGAAGGGTGGCCGTATTCTCGGCTTCGCCGCACTGACCGTGGTTGGCGACGGTGATGGCCGCATCGGTATGGGCAAGGGCAAGGCGAAGGAAGTGCCGGTCGCTGTCCAGAAGGCAATGGAACAAGCTCGCCGTAACATGTTCAAGGTGCCGCTCAAGAACGGCACGCTGCAGCACGAAGTGCACGGCAAGCATGGCGCATCCGCTGTCCTCCTCGCTCCGGCGAAGGCAGGTACGGGCGTGATCGCCGGCGGCCCGATGCGCGCAGTGTTCGACGTGATGGGCGTTCAGAACGTCGTGGCGAAGAGCCACGGTTCGACGAACCCGTACAACCTCGTTCGCGCCACGCTGGACGGTCTGCGCAAGCAGTCGACCCCGGCAGACATCGCGGCGAAGCGCGGCAAGTCCGTCGAAGATATTTTGGGCTAAGCCCGGGTGGTCACCATGTCTGAAAAAACTGTCAAGGTTCAGCTCGTTAAGAGCCTGATCGGGACCCGCGAATCGCACCGCGCGACCGTGCGTGGCCTGGGCCTGCGCCGACTCAATTCGGTTAGCGAGCTGCAGGACACGCCGGCGGTCCGCGGCATGATCAACAAGGTCTCGTACCTCGTTAAGGTCATCGCGTAAGCGGCCCTACGGATCAAGGAGTTGATATGGAATTGAATAACCTGAAGCCGGCCGCTGGTGCCAAGCACGCCAAGCGTCGCGTCGGCCGCGGCATCGGTTCGGGCCTCGGCAAGACGGCTGGCCGTGGTCACAAGGGTCAGAAATCGCGTTCGGGCGGCTTCCACAAAGTCGGCTTCGAAGGCGGTCAGATGCCTCTGCAACGTCGTCTGCCGAAGCGCGGCTTTACGTCGCTGACGAAGGAATTCGTCGGTGAAGTGCGCCTGGGCGACCTCGAGAAGCTGCCGGTCGATGAAGTCGATCTGCTCGCACTGAAGCAAGCCGGCCTGGTCGGCGAGCTGACGCGGAGCGCAAAGATCATCGCGACGGGCGAACTGAAGCGCAAGATCGTCGTGAAGGGTCTCGGCGCCACCAAGGGTGCGCGCGCTGCGATCGAAGCGGCTGGCGGTTCGTTCGCCGAGTGACACGCGTAGCGCGTCGTTACTTGCATTCATCGGAGAAGGTACTTGGCTAACAGCCCGAGTCTTGCAAAACCCGGTCGAAGCACGGCGAAATTCGGCGATCTGCGTCGGCGAGCGATGTTCCTGCTCCTGGCGCTGATCGTCTATCGCATCGGCGCGCACATCCCCGTGCCGGGCATCGATCCGGATCAACTGGCGAAGCTGTTCCAGAGTCAGGCGGGCGGCATCCTGGGCATGTTCAACATGTTCTCGGGTGGCGCGCTTTCCCGCTTCACGATCTTTGCGCTGGGGATCATGCCGTATATCTCGGCGTCGATCATCATGCAGTTGCTGGCGATCGTCTCGCCGCAGCTCGAGGCGCTGAAGAAGGAAGGGCAGGCAGGGCAACGGAAGATCACGCAGTACACGCGGTATTTCACCGTGGTGCTCGCGACCTTCCAGGCGTTCGGTATCGCGGCTGCGCTGGAAAACCAGCCGGGCCTCGTGATCGACCCCGGCATGCTGTTCCGACTGACGACGGTCGTGACGCTGGTTACCGGCACGATGTTCCTGATGTGGCTGGGTGAGCAGATCACCGAGCGTGGTCTGGGCAACGGCATCTCGATCATCATCTTCGGCGGGATCGCAGCAGGGTTCCCGAATGCCGTCGGTGGGCTGTTCGAGCTGGTGCGTACGGGTTCGATGAGCATCATTTCGGCGATCATCATCGTCGTTCTGATTGCAGCGGTGACTTACCTGGTCGTGTTCATCGAACGCGGTCAGCGCAAGATCCTCGTGAACTACGCGAAGCGCCAGGTCGGCAACAAGATCTACGGTGGGCAGTCGTCGCACTTGCCGCTGAAGCTGAACATGTCGGGCGTGATTCCGCCGATCTTCGCATCGTCGATCATCCTGTTCCCGGCCACGATTCTCGGCTGGTTCAGCACGGGTCAGCCGACGGGGAGCTGGATCTCCAACACGTTGCATAACGTCGCGGAGGCGCTGAAGCCGGGTCAGCCGGTCTATGTGCTGCTGTACACGCTGGCAATCGTGTTTTTCTGCTTCTTCTACACCGCACTGGTGTTCAACAGCAGGGAAACCGCGGACAACCTGAAGAAGAGCGGTGCATTTGTTCCGGGCATTCGTCCGGGCGATCAGACCGCACGATATATCGACCGCATCCTCACGCGTCTGACGCTGGCCGGTGCGATCTACATCGTCTTCGTGTGTCTGCTGCCGGAATTCCTGGTGCTGCGCTGGAACGTGCCGTTTTATTTTGGTGGAACGTCGCTGCTGATCATTGTCGTCGTCACGATGGACTTCATGGCGCAGGTGCAGTCGTACGTTATGTCGCAACAGTATGAGTCACTGCTCAAGAAGGCAAACTTCAAGGGCGGCAACATCCCAATGCGTTAATTAGGACTATGGCCAAAGACGATGTAATCCAGATGCAGGGTGAGGTGATCGAAAACCTCCCGAATGCGACCTTCCGTGTGAAGCTGGAAAACGGCCATGTCGTGTTGGGGCATATCTCCGGGAAGATGCGGATGCACTACATCCGCATCCTGCCGGGCGACAAGGTGACGGTTGAATTGACGCCTTACGATCTGTCTCGTGCGCGGATCGTGTTCCGGGCGAAGTGATTTGAAAAAAGGGTATTATCATGAAAGTGATGGCATCGGTTAAGCGCATTTGCCGCAATTGCAAGATCATCAAGCGCAAAGGCGTCGTTCGCGTGATCTGCAGCTCGGATCCGCGCCACAAGCAGCGCCAAGGCTGACCGCGCGTTTGTTTGCGCTTTTTGTTTGAGGAAAAACAATGGCTCGTATCGCAGGGGTTAACATCCCGAATCACCAGCATACCGAGATCGGCCTGACGGCAATCTTCGGTATCGGCCGCACGCGCTCGCGCAGCATCTGCGTGGCGTCTGGCGTGGAATTCTCGAAGAAGGTCAAGGACCTGACCGACGCAGACCTCGAAAAGCTGCGTGAAGAAGTGGGCAAGTTCATCGTCGAAGGCGATCTGCGCCGTGAAGTGACGATGAACATCAAGCGCCTGATGGACCTCGGTTGCTACCGTGGTGTTCGTCATCGCAAGGGCCTGCCGATGCGCGGTCAGCGTACGCGTACGAACGCACGTACCCGCAAGGGTCCGCGTCGTGCAGCGCAAGCGCTGAAGAAGTAAGCGGAACTGACAGTTACAGGAAAACGTAATGGCTAAGGCTTCGAACACCGCGGCGCAACGCGTTCGCAAGAAGGTTAAGAAGAACGTCGCTGAAGGCGTGGTTCACGTTCACGCGTCGTTCAACAACACGATCATCACGATCACCGATCGCCAGGGCAATGCACTGGCATGGGCGACGTCGGGCGGCCAGGGCTTCAAGGGCTCGCGCAAGTCGACGCCGTTCGCTGCTCAGGTTGCTGCTGAGTCGGCCGGTCGCGTGGCGATGGAATACGGCGTGAAGAATCTGGAAGTGCGGATCAAGGGCCCGGGCCCGGGTCGTGAGTCGGCAGTGCGCGCACTGCATGGCCTCGGCATCAAGATCACCGCGATTTCGGACGTCACCCCGATTCCGCACAACGGCTGCCGTCCGCCGAAGCGCCGTCGTATCTAAGAATGTGCTGGCACGTTCGTGCTGGCGCATTTGCCTGTCGCCGCGTAGCGTCGACGGGCGTTGCTTTTTTGATTGACTAAGCCCACCGTTCGCCCCAAAGGGCGCGAACTAGCGCGGATTTCGATCCGCGTGACTGATTGATAAAGGAATGCAAAGTGGCACGTTATATCGGCCCTAAGGCCAAGCTGTCCCGCCGTGAAGGCACCGACCTGTTCCTGAAGAGCGCGCGCCGCTCGCTCGCCGACAAGTGCAAGCTCGACAGCAAGCCGGGTCAGCACGGCCGTACCTCGGGCGCACGTACGTCCGACTATGGTACGCAGCTGCGCGAAAAGCAGAAGGTCAAGCGCATCTACGGCGTGCTGGAGCGTCAGTTCCGCCGCTACTTCGCTGAAGCCGACCGCCGCAAGGGCAACACGGGTGAAAACCTGCTGCAACTGCTCGAGTCGCGTCTCGACAACGTCGTGTATCGCATGGGCTTCGGCTCGACCCGCGCTGAAGCGCGTCAGCTGGTGAGCCACAAGTCGATCACCGTGAACGGCGTCGTCGCGAACGTGCCGTCGCAGCAAGTGAAGGCTGGTGACATCGTCGCGATCCGCGAAAAGGCGAAGAAGCAGGCGCGTATCGTCGAAGCGCTGTCGCTGGCCGAGCAAGGCGGCATGCCGAGCTGGGTTGCAGTCGATGCGAAGAAGTTCGAAGGCACGTTCAAGCAAATGCCGGAACGCGCTGACATCGCAGGCGACATCAACGAAAGCCTGATCGTCGAATTGTATTCGCGTTAATCCGATTGACGGCCGAGGTACCCCGATTGCGTTGCGCAAGGAGGGTCCTCGGCTGTTTATTTTCTGGTTGTTACCGGTCAGCCTTATCGGTGTAACGAGCCGAGGGTATTGAAAAGGAAAGCCCATGCAAACCAGTTTGCTGAAACCCAAGATCATCGCCGTGGAATCGCTGGGCGAGAACCACGCGAGGGTGGTCATGGAACCGTTCGAACGCGGTTACGGCCATACCTTGGGCAATGCGCTTCGCCGCGTGCTGTTGTCGTCGATGGTAGGCTATGCGCCGACCGAAGTCACGATCGCAGGCGTGGTGCACGAGTACTCGACGCTTGATGGCGTGCAAGAGGACGTCGTCAACCTGCTGCTGAACCTGAAGGGTGTGGTGTTCAAGCTGCACAACCGTGACGAAGTGACGGTGACCCTGCGCAAGGAAGGCGAAGGCGTCGTCACGGCCGGCGATATCGAGCTGGCTCACGATTGCGAAGTCATCAACCCGAATCACGTGATCGCACACCTGTCGAAGGGCGGCAAGCTCGACGTTCAGATCAAGATCGAAAAGGGTCGCGGCTATGTGCCCGGCAACGTCCGTCGCTACGGCGAAGACACGGCCAAGATCATCGGCCGCATCGTCCTCGATGCATCGTTCTCGCCGGTTCGCCGCGTGAGCTACGCCGTTGAAAGCGCACGTGTCGAGCAGCGTACCGACCTCGACAAGCTCGTGATGAACATCGAAACGAGCGGCGTGATCACCCCGGAAGAGGCGATCCGTCAATCGGCCCGCATCCTGGTCGACCAGCTGTCCGTGTTCGCGGCACTGGAAGGCACGGAAACGGCTGCCGAGGCACCGTCGCGCGCACCGCAGATCGATCCGATCCTGCTGCGTCCGGTGGACGATCTCGAACTGACGGTTCGTTCGGCGAACTGCCTGAAGGCCGAGAACATCTACTACATCGGCGACCTGATCCAGCGCACGGAAAACGAGCTGCTGAAGACGCCGAACCTCGGTCGCAAGTCGCTCAACGAGATCAAGGAAGTGCTCGCTTCGCGCGGTCTCACGCTGGGCATGAAGCTCGAGAACTGGCCGCCGGCTGGTCTCGACAAGTAAGCCCGCTTGTAGCCCGGCTGTTGCTGTAGTTGGCAAAGATGCGGATTTTCCTTTAAAATCCGCATCTTGCTTTTTTCGCTACCGGCCCGTGCACCCTCGAGGTGCGATAGAAGAGCTGGATCAAAACTTTGAATCAAGGAAACTGAAATGCGCCATCGTCATGGTCTGCGGAAACTGAACCGCACGAGCAGCCACCGTCTGGCTATGCTCCGTAACATGTCCAACTCGCTGATCGAGCACGAAGTCATCAAGACGACGCTGCCGAAGGCGAAGGAACTCCGTAAAGTCGTCGAGCCGCTGATCACGCTCGGCAAGAAGCCGTCGCTGGCAAACCGTCGCCTGGCGTTCAACCGCCTGCGCGATCGTGACTCGGTCGCGAAGCTGTTCGACGTCCTCGGTCCGCGTTTCGCGAACCGTCCGGGCGGCTACCTGCGCGTGCTGAAGTTCGGCTTCCGCGTTGGCGACAACGCACCGATGGCACTGGTCGAGCTGCTCGATCGTCCGGAAGTCGACGAAACGGAAAACGTGCAAGAAGCCGAGTAAGCTTCCGGTACGCAGCTGTATCTGAAAGGGGCCGAGCGATAGCTTGGCCCTTTTTGTTTTTGGCGCCTCGGCTGCGATCGATTGTCGCAGGCCGGTGCCGGCAGTGTCGTGCAGGCTGCGCTACGATAACGAATTGTCGACGCGGGCACCGGAATCGGTGCTCCGTGGCGGCGGAAGCCGGTATACCAGTCAGGAGAGCGCGTATGGTGGTGGTGTTGATGCTGACGACGGTGCCGGATGCGGCGACGGCTGCAGTGCTCGCCAACGGCGCGCTCGACGCGCGGCTTGCCGCGTGCGTGTCGGAGCTCGGTGCGATCAAGTCGCGCTATCACTGGCAGGGCAAGGTCGAAACGGCCGACGAGATCCAGTTGCTGTTCAAGACGAGCCCGGTGCGCTCGCTCGAACTGGAGCGATTTATTCTCGCGCATCATCCGTACGAGACGCCGGAAATCGTCTCGTGGCAGTCGACGGCCTCGGCCGCGTACGGCCAGTGGGTGACCAGCGAAACTCAACGTCTATTTCATGTTTAACGGTATGGCGCTTTCCGTGCGCGTGCGTGCGCTGCGGTTCCTCGCAGTCCTGTTGTCGCTCATGTTCGTGCTGGGCGGCGTGTCGGTCGCGCGCGCGGCCGACGATTTCCTCGATCCGTCGGTGGCGTTCAAGTTCAGCGCGAGCGAGTCGCCGGGGCAGGTGGACGTCCGCTTCAAGGTCGCCAACGGCTATTACCTGTACCGCGAGCGGTTCGCGTTCGCGGTGAAGAGCGGACAGGCGACGATCGGCGACCCGCAGTTCCCGGCCGGCCATGTGAAGTTCGACCAGACGTTCCAGAAGGAAGTCGAGACCTATCGCGACGAGGTCGTGGTTCACGTGCCGGTCAAGCAGGCGGCGGGGCCGTTCGAACTGACGGTGACGTCGCAAGGCTGCGCGGACGAAGGGATCTGCTACCCGCCGGCCGAGCACGTCGTGAAGGTCGACGGTGCGGCGCTCGGCGCGGCTTCGCCGGCCGATGGCGCGGCGGCTTCGGGCAGCTGGTTCGACAAGGTCACGAGCGCGGATTTCGCACAGTCGCTGCTCGAAGGGCACGGCTTCTTCACGATCGTCGCGCTGTATTTCGTCGCGGGCGTCGTGCTGAGCCTGTTGCCGTGTTCGTACCCGATGATCCCGATCGTGTCCGCGATCATCATCGGCCAGGGCACCCGCGCAACGCATGCGCGCGGCTTCGCACTGTCGCTCACCTATGTGGTCGGCATGGCGCTCGTCTATACGGTGCTCGGCATCGCCGCGGCGCTGGTCGGCCAGAGCCTCGGCGCCTGGCTGCAGAACCCGTGGGTGCTCGGCGCGTTCGGCGTGTTGCTCACCGCGTTCGCCGTGTCGCTGATTGCAGGCAAGGACATCGCACTGCCGGAGCGCTGGCAGAACGGCGCGGCCGAGGCTTCGAGCGCGCGCCGGGGCGGCCATTTCGTTGCGGTCGCCGCGATGGGCGCGTTGTCGGCGCTGGTCGTCGGCGCCTGCATGACGGCGCCGCTGTTTGCGGTACTCGCGTTCATCGCACACACCGGCAATGCGCTGCTCGGTGGCGCCGCGCTGTTCTCGATGGGCCTCGGGCTCGGCGTGCCGCTGCTCGTCGTCGGCATCGGCGCCGGCACGGTGCTGCCGCGCGCAGGCGCATGGATGGATGGCGTGAAGGTGTTCTTCGGCATCGTGCTGCTCGCCGCTGCGCTGTGGATCGTGTGGCCGGTGCTCGCGGGCAGCCTGAAGATGGTGCTCGCCGCGTTGTGGCTGCTGATCGCGGCTGCGGCGCTCGGCCTGTTCACGCCGCATGTCGGCGCGGTGTCCATCTGGCGGCGCCTCGGCCGTGGCCTCGGCGCGGCGCTCGCGATCTGGGCTGCGACGCTGCTTGTCGGTCTCGCAGCAGGGTCTAACGACCCCGTGAAGCCGCTGGCCGTGCTCGCGGCGCGTACGGTTGCATCGGGCGATGCGCCGGCCGCCGGTGCGGCTTCCGGGCAGCAGGGCCCCGCGTTCGCGTCGGTGCGCTCCAGCCGCGAGCTGGACACGCTGCTGAAGACGTCAGGCCAGCCCGTGATGCTCGACTTCTACGCCGACTGGTGCGTGAGCTGCAAGGAGATGGAGCATCTGACGTTCACCGACGGGCGTGTGCAGGCGCGGCTCGCGCAGCTCCACCTCGTGCGTGCCGACGTCACCGCCAACAATCCGGACGACCAGGCGCTGCTCAAGCGCTTCAACCTGTTCGGGCCGCCGGGCATCATCTTCTTCGATCGCAACGGCAATGAAATTGGTCGTGTGGTCGGCTATCAGGCGGCCGAGACGTTCCTGCGCAGCCTCGATCGCGCGGCAGTACCGACCGTGTAACGCGCATTCGTCGGCGCGCATCGGCGGCAGCCACGCCGATCGACTGACTGCGAACGTGAAAAAAACGGCGGGACACCGAAGTGTTCCGCCGTTTTTCCTTACGCCTGCCGGCGCGCTGCTCAGCGCTGCGCTTTCAGCAGACGCGCCGCGTCGAGGGCGAAGTAGGTGAGCACGCCATCGGCGCCCGCGCGCTTGAATGCCAGCAGCGACTCGAGCACGACCTTGTCGTGGTCGAGCCAGCCGTTCATCGCAGCGGCCTTCAGCATCGCGTATTCACCGCTCACCTGGTACACGTAGGTCGGGAAGCGGAACTCGTCCTTCACGCGGCGCACGATGTCGAGATACGGCATGCCGGGTTTGACCATCACCATGTCGGCGCCTTCGTCGATGTCGAGGCGCACTTCGCGCAGCGCTTCGTCGCTGTTCGCCGGATCCATCTGGTAGGTCATCTTGTTGCCCTTGCCCAGGTTGGACGCCGAGCCGACCGCATCGCGGAACGGGCCGTAGAACGCCGACGCGAACTTGGCCGAATAGGCCATGATGCGCGTATGGATATGGCCGTCGCTTTCCAGCATCTCGCGGATCGCGCCGATGCGGCCGTCCATCATGTCCGACGGTGCGACGATGTCGACGCCGGCTTCCGCCTGCGCACGCGCCTGGTCGACCAGGATCTCGATCGTGTCGTCGTTGATCACGTAGCCGTTTTCGTCGAGCACGCCGTCCTGGCCGTGGCTCGTGTACGGATCGAGCGCGACGTCGGTCAGCACGCCGAGTTCGGGGAAGCGCTTTTTCAGTTCGCGCACCGCGCGCGGGATCAGGCCTTCCGGATTGGCCGCTTCGCGGCCGTCAGGCGTTTTCAGCGACGGCTCGATGGCCGGGAACAGCGACAGCACGGGCACGCCGAGTTCGACGCACTGCTCGGCGACATGCATCAGCAGATCGACCGACACGCGCTCGACGCCGGGCATCGACGGTACGGGCTGGCGTTCGTTGGTGCCTTCGACGACGAACACCGGGTAGATCAGGTCGTCGGTGGTCAGCCGGTTTTCGCGCATCAGGCGGCGCGAGAAGTCGTCGCGGCGCATCCGGCGCGGACGATGAAGCGGATGGAAGCTCATGGCGATTGGGTAGAAATCAGGGCAAGAAGAACCTTACGGAACCCTTCGGTCATTTTCGAGACCGTTGGTATATGATAGCGATCGAGCGGCACGCGTTGCGTGCTGCTCCCCGCTTCTCCTCCCTGAGCGGGTGCCTGTCGTTATTCGATTAGGCTGTTTGACCCGCCGTTCAACGGCGGGTTTTTTTATGGGCCGGCCGAATCGAATCTACAGGCGCCGTCAGGTGCGCGCAGCCGAACCCGGCCGCGCGTTGCCCGATCATTGTGCTACAGGCTCGCTTTTTTCGTCGGCGACGGACGGCCGCAGCCAGCTCTCGATCAGTTCATGCGCCTCGTCGAGCCCCGTGCGCTTCAGCGCGGAGAACAGCTGGACGGTCAGCTTGCCCTTCACGCCCTGGTCGCGATATGCGTCGAGCCCCTTTTGCGTGTTCCGCAGCGCGTTGATGCTCTCCTGCCGCGTCAATTTGTCGCACTTCGTCAGCAGCGTGTGGATCGGCTTGCCGGTCGGCGCGAACCACTCGATCATCCGGCGATCGAGGTCGGTCAGCGGGCGGCGCGAATCCATCATCAGGATCAGGCCGCACAGCTGCGAACGCGTCGCGAGGTAGGACGACAGCAGCATCTCCCAGTGGGCCTTCGCGGCCCCCGGTACTTCGGCATAGCCATAGCCGGGCAGGTCGACGAGGTTCGCGACGGGCTCGGCGGCCGGGCCGACGGAGAAGTAGTTGATGTGCTGCGTGCGGCCGGGCGTCTTCGACGCGAAGGCCAGCCGCTTCTGGTTGCACAGCACGTTGATCGCCGTCGATTTGCCGGCATTCGAGCGGCCCGCGAATGCGATTTCCGGTTGCACCGTCGGCGGCAGGTCGCGCAGATGGTTGACGGTCGTGTAGAAGCGGGCTTGATGGAGCAAAAAGGCCATGGGGAAACCGGTGGGACGGGCGGCGCGAGCCGCTTGGTGGAGGCGGGGTAGCCCCGATAGGCGCGGGAGCTTTCAGCGCGATATTGTACAATACGACGGTTTTACCGAAGGGCTGCGGGCGCCTGCCTCGCGCTTTTATGCAGCTTCTGCGGTAGACTGGTCGCCGTCGTTTTTTGCAGAACCTCAAATTCCCACAAGACGAAACAGGGTGTGCGAATGAATCGACTGTGCAAGTCTCTGATGGTGCTTCAGGTTGCAGCAGGGTTCGTAGGTTTCGTAGCGGAGGCAAACGCGGCGGATGCGGCAAAGCCGGATCTGGACCGCGGCAAGGCGATTGCCGGGCAGGTCTGCGCGTCGTGTCACGGTGCCGACGGCAACAGCGCGTCGGGCAGTTTCCCGAAGCTCGCCGGCCAGCATCCCGAATATCTGGTCAAGCAGTTGAACGACTTCAAGGCCCAGCCCGGCGCGAAGGGGCCGGCGCGGACCAACCCGATAATGGTCGGGTTCGCGAGTGCGTTGAGTGCGGACGACATGCGCAACGTCGCCGCGTATTACGGATCGCAGGCCACGAAGCTCGGCACCGCACGCGATGCGGCGACCGTGCCGATCGGCCAGAAGATCTACCGCGGCGGCCTCGCGGAAAAGGGTGTGCCCGCCTGCGCGAGCTGCCACGGGCCAACGGGGCAGGGGATGCCGGTCCAGTACCCGCGTCTGTCGGGGCAATGGGCCGATTACACGGTTGCCCAGTTGACCGCGTTCCAGCAGGGTGCCGGCGCGCGCAACAACAACGAGGCGATGCATCAGATCGCTTCGCGTCTGTCGGATAACGAGATCAAGGCTGTGGCAGATTACATCGCCGGCCTGCGTTGAACGGACAGTCGCGAATGGAATGACCGGGCGCCCGAAGGGCGGCCGGAGTCAGAACAAGAAAAGGGTGGGGCGCCGCGTGTTTGCGGGCGCCTTGCCCTTTTTTGTTGTCAGTCGGAGTTTGAATGAGCGTTACCACGTCGGGGTTGCAGTCCAAGTCGGGTCCGGGAGCGTCCAAGCGCGCGGTCGAGCTGCTGAGCTCGATGCGCTTCGCGATCGCGCTGCTGGTGGTGTTGTCGATCGCGAGCATCATCGGCACGGTCCTGACCCAGGACGACCCGTATCCGAACTACGTGAACCAGTTCGGGCCGTTCTGGGCGGACATCTTCCGCTCGCTGGGCCTGTACAACGTGTACAGCGCGTGGTGGTTCATGCTGATCCTGATCTTCCTCGTCGTGTCGATCTCGCTGTGCGTGATCCGCAACGCGCCGAAGATGCTCGCCGATGCGAAGAGCTGGAAGGACAAGGTCCGCGAAGGCAGCCTGCGTGCCTTCCACCACAAGGCCGAGTACACGACGTCCGGCACGCGCGCGACGGTTGCGACCACGCTCGCCACGTTCGTCACCAAGGCCGGCTACAAGCACGTCGTGCGCGAAACCGACGGCGCGACGCTGATCTCTGCGAAACGCGGCGCGCTGACGAAGTGGGGCTACATCTCCGCGCACCTCGCGATCGTCGTGATCTGTATCGGCGGCCTGCTCGACAGCAACCTGCCGATCAAATTCCAGATGTGGATGTTCGGCAAGAGCCCCGTCAACACGAGCGCGACGATCAGCGAGATCTCGCCCGACCACCGGCTGTCCGCGTCGAACCCGACGTTCCGCGGCTACGCGTGGGTGCCCGAAGGCCAGTTCGTGTCGACCGCGATCCTGAACCAGCCGAGCGGCTCGCTGATCCAGGACCTGCCGTTTTCGATCCAGCTGAACAAGTTCATCGTCGACTACTACACGACGGGGATGCCGAAGCTGTTCGCGAGCGACATCGTCGTGATCGATCGCGAGACGGGCCAGAAGATCCCGGCGCGCGTCGAGGTCAACAAGCCGTTCACCTACAAGGGCGTGTCGATCTACCAGTCGAGCTTCCAGGACGGCGGCTCGCAGATGCAGATGACCGCCTACCCGATGACGGGCGACAACGCGAAGACCTTCGCGGTGAAGGGCACGATCGGCAGTACCGCGCCGCTGCAGATGCCGGGCAACGACGGCGACACGATCGAGTTCTCCGACTTCCGCGCGATCAACGTCGAGAACATGGCCGACGCGAACGGCAAGCCGGACGTGCGCGGCGTCGCCAAGACGGAGTCGCTGAAGGAGGCGTTCGACGAGCGGCTCGGCTCGGGCGCGAAGACATCGAAGCCGATGCAACTCCACAACATCGGACCGTCGGTGCAGTACAAGATTCGCGGCAAGGATGGCCAGGCGCGCGAATTCAACAACTACATGCTGCCCGTCGACATGGGCGGCACGCGCGTGTTCCTCGCCGGCGTGCGCGCGAGCCCGAACGATCCGTTCCGCTATATGCGGATTCCGGCCGACAGCGCGGATTCGATCGGCGATTGGATGCGCCTGCGCGCCGCGCTCGAGGATCCGGCCGTGCGTGCCGAAGCCGCCGCGCGCTTCGCGCAGCGTTCGTTGCCGACTACCGAAGCGTCGCTGCGCGGCCGCCTGCAGGACAGTGCAGCCAAGGTGCTGACCCTCTTTGCTGCGAGTGACGACAGTGTCGGCCGCGGTGCCGACGGCCAGCCGATCGGCGGCTTCCAGGCAGTGGCCACGTTCATCGACCGTTCGGTGCCGAAGGCCGAGCAGGAAAAGGCGGCCAGCCTGCTGCTGCGCATGCTCGAAGGTTCGATGTGGGAGGTCTGGCAGATCGCGCGCGAGCGCGCCGGCGAGCCGGCCGTCCAGCAGGGCACCGACACGATCCGCTTCGTGCAGAACGCGATCAATGCGCTATCCGACAGCTTCCTGTATGGATCGCCGGTCTATTTGCAGCTTGACTCCTTCAAGCAGGTGCAAGCTTCGGTATTTCAGTTGACGCGCGCACCCGGCAAGAATCTGGTGTATCTTGGCAGCCTGCTGTTGGTCGCCGGCATCTTCTCGATGTTCTACGTGCGCGAGCGGCGCCTCTGGTTCTGGCTCAAGGATGCCGGCTCGGGCGTCGATGTGGTGATGGCGATGTCCACGGCCCGCAAGACCTTCGATTTCGAGAAAGAATTCGTGCAGACGCGCGACGCGGCCGGCGCCGCCTTGCGCGCCGCACCCCGCGACGCCGCACCCGCTGGTGCGGCATCGACTGCCCGCCCGCCCGCCGGCGGCGGTTCTGATTCCGAGAATTCCACCCGGTAACATCATGGATCTCACGCAAGTTTCCTCTTCGCATTCGGGGCCGGCCCAGGCCCCGGTTTCGTCGCCGTTGTTCGACGATCGTCCGTTCCTCGCGCGCCTGTCGATCATCGACTGGCTGTTCGCCCTGGCACTCGTGGTCGGCGCGGGCTATGCGTTCGTGCACTACAACGAGCACATGAATTACTACGACAAGGCAGTGATGATCGGCACCGTGCCGGCGCTTGTCGTACTCGGGTGGCGCTGGAAGCCCGCGCGGCTGCTGATGGCGACGATCGCCGTGCTGTCGCTGCTGTCGATCCAGATCTACCAGGGCGATCTGGCGCGCGCCGATTCGGCGTTCTTCCTCAAGTACTTCCTGTCGAGCCAGTCGGCGATCCTGTGGATGAGCGCGCTGTTCGTGCTCGCGACGATCTTCTACTGGATCGGCTTGCTCGCGCGCTCGGAATCGGGCGCCGCGATCGGTCAGAAGCTCACGTGGGTCGCTGTGCTGATGGGCTTCACCGGGCTGATGGTGCGCTGGTACGAGTCCTACCTGATCGGCGCCGACGTCGGGCATATCCCCGTGTCGAACCTGTATGAAGTGTTCGTGCTGTTCAGCCTGATCACCGCGCTGCTCTACCTGTATTACGAAGGGCATTACGGCACGCGTGCGCTCGGCGCATTCGTGCTGCTGGTCATCAGCGCGGCCGTCGGTTTCCTGATGTGGTACTCGGTCGCGCGCGACGCGCAGCAGATCCAGCCGCTCGTGCCGGCGCTGCAGAGCTGGTGGATGAAGATCCACGTGCCGGCGAACTTCATCGGCTACGGCAGCTTCGCGCTGTCGGCGATGGTGGCGGTCGCGTACCTGATGAAGGAGCGTGGTGTGCTGGCCGATCGCCTGCCGACGCTCGAGGTGCTCGACGACGTGATGTACAAGTCGATCGCGGTCGGTTTCGCGTTCTTCACGATCGCGACGATCCTTGGCGCACTGTGGGCCGCCGAAGCATGGGGCGGCTACTGGAGCTGGGACCCGAAGGAAACCTGGGCGCTGATCGTGTGGCTCAACTACGCGGCCTGGCTGCACATGCGCCTGATGAAGGGCCTGCGCGGCGCGGTTGCCGCGTGGTGGGCGCTCACTGGCCTGATCGTGACGACGTTCGCGTTCCTCGGCGTCAACATGTTCCTGTCCGGGCTGCACAGCTACGGCAAGCTGTAAGATTTCCGACGCTGGTCCGACAAAAGACCGCCGGCGCACTGCGTGCCCGGCGGTTTTCTTTTGTAACGGGTGGGCGGTCCGGGCGTCGAACGGCGCATGATGGGCCGGGTCGAACGCTCATGATGCGTGCGCGCCGCGCACGCGGGAGGAGCAGCACGATGTGGATCAAACACCCTTTGCGCACCGTACTGACCGGCGGCGACATTGCGCAGAGCGAGATTACGCCCCGCGCGGTGTTCGAGAACCGGCGGCGCGTGTTGCAGGCGGCTGGTCTGGCGGCGGCAGGCGGGTTGCTCGGTGGCAGCGGGGCGGCGTTCGCCGCATATGCGTCGCCCGACGCGCGGGCGGCGAAGCTCGCGGCGAAGACCAATCCGACGTTCGTCGCGGCCGACAAGGTGACGCCGTTCAAGGACATCACGTCCTACAACAACTTCTATGAATTCGGCACTGACAAGGGCGACCCGGCGCAGAACGCGAGCACGCTGAGGCCGCGCCCGTGGCGCGTGAGCGTCGAGGGCGAGGTGCTGCACCCGAAGGTGTTCGATCTCGACGAGCTGCTGAAGCTCGCGCCGCTCGAGGAGCGCGTGTACCGGCTGCGCTGTGTCGAGGGATGGTCGATGGTGATCCCGTGGATCGGCGTGCCGCTGTCCGAGCTGATCAAGCGTGTGCAGCCGACCGGCAACGCGAAATACGTGCAGTTCGTCACGCTGGCCGACCCGTCGCAGATGCCGGGCCTGTCGACGCCGGTGCTCGACTGGCCGTACTCGGAAGGGCTGCGGATGGACGAGGCGATGAATCCGCTGGCGCTGTTGACGATGGGCGTCTACGGCCAGGTGCTGCCGAACCAGAACGGCGCGCCGGCGCGGATCGTCGTGCCGTGGAAGTACGGCTTCAAGAGCGCGAAGTCGCTCGTGAAGATCCGCTTCGTCGACAAGCAGCCGAAGACGAGCTGGAACACGTATGCGTCGAACGAATACGGCTTTTATTCGAACGTGAATCCGAACGTCGATCACCCGCGCTGGAGCCAGGCGACCGAGCGCCGGATCGGCGAGGACGGCTTCTTCACGCCGAAGCGCAAGACGCTGATGTTCAACGGCTACGGCGACCTCGTCGCGTCGATGTATCAGGGCATGGACCTGAAGAAGAACTTCTGAGCGCGACGGTGAGAAACAACCTGCCTCCTTCGATGCTGACGCCGGGGCGTGCTGCCGGCCCGCGCACGGCCGCGGGCGCTGCGCGGGCCGGCGCAGTGCGCACCGCCGCACCGCGCTGGCTTGCGCCGGCGAAGGTGCTGGTGTTCGCGGCCGGCCTTTATCCGCTCGCGCGTCTCGTGCTGTTCGGGCTGACCGAGCGGCTCGGCGCGAATCCGATCGAATTCATCACGCGTTCGACGGGTCTGTGGACGCTGGTGATGCTGTGCGTCACGCTCGCCATCACGCCGCTTCGGCGCGTGACGGGCGTGCCCGCGTTGCTGCGCTTTCGCCGGATGATCGGCCTGTTCGCGTTTTTTTACGCGATGCTGCATTTCACGACGTATTTGTGGTTCGACAAGTGGTTCGACGTGCTCGCGATCCTGAAGGACGTCGGCAAGCGTCCTTTCATTACGGTCGGCTTTGCCGCGTTCGTGCTGCTGATTCCGCTGGCTGCGACCTCGCCGCGCGCGATGGTGCGCCGGCTCGGCCGTCACTGGGCCACGCTGCATCGTGCGATCTATGTGATCGCGCCGTTCGGCGTGCTGCATTTCTGGTGGATGAGGTCCGGCAAGCACGATCTCGCGCAGCCGAAGCTCTACGCGACGATCGTCGCGGTGCTGCTCGGCTGGCGGCTGCTTGCATGGGGATGGCAGCGCGTCCGTGCGTGACGATGCGGGCCTGGAAAAACGAAAGGCGATGACGGGAAGTCATCGCCTTGTGTCGCGAAACCGCGCGAGCGGTGGCGCGTGATTACTGCACGGCGGCCGGGCCTGATGCCGGCGTGGCGGCCTTCGATGCGCCGTTCGACAGCTCGGGCGACAGCGTGAGCGGCGTGCCGGACGAATCCGGAATGCTGTCGGACGACGCATTTTCATCCGTCGGCTTGACGTCCGACGGTGGCGCGTCCTGCTGGATGGGCTTCGCCGGCAATGGCGGCACGGTGGGGAGATAGAGCGGGCCGCGTTGACCGCAGCCGGCAAGAATTGCCAAAGCCGCTACAATCGCGCTCATCCGGAAAACGACTCGCATGATCGTCCCTGAACAATTTAACCGATAGAGTTTAGCATGTCCGATACTGAATACCTGGGCCGTGCCGAGGCCGTGCTGGCGGCCGTCGAGCGTACCGTCGATGCCGCGAACGACGGCGATCACGACATCGATCTGGAGCGCAACGGCAGCGTGCTGACACTGACGTTCGAGAACGGCTCGAAGATCATCGTCAACCTGCAGCCGCCGATGAAGGAAGTGTGGATAGCCGCGAAGGCGGGCGGATTCCATTACCGTTTCGTGGACGGCGAATGGCGCGATACGCGCTCCGGCACCGAGTTCTTCGCGGCGCTCACCGAATACGCGACGCAGCAGGCCGGCCTGCCGATCACGTTCGGTGCGTAACGACCGGCGCTCGCCCGGCCGGGCGCCGATACGTCGGATCAATGCCCAAAGAAAAAGCGCCCCGCGGGGCGCTTTTTTCATGCTCCGGCCGTTTGCGTCAGTGGCCGCGGAACAGGTTCATGATGTCCTGCTTCTCCTGCTCGTCGACGTGCGGCACCGGTTCGTCGGCGCTCTGCACCGCCGGCGCCTGTGGCACGCCGACCGTCGACACGAAGCCGTGCCCCGGCGTGAACTCGGTGAAGTACAGCTCGCTGCCGAGCGACTGGACGTCGTCCGGCATCGTCGGCTTGAACTCCGGCACGCCCTTCAGTGCCGCGCCCATGTATTCGACCCAGACCGGCAGCGACAGGCCGCCGCCCGTTTCGCGATCACCGAGGCTGCGCGGGTTGTCGTAGCCGATCCACGCGATCGCGGCGAGCGAGTGCTGGTAGCCGGCGAACCACGCGTCGTGCGAGTCGTTCGTCGTGCCCGTCTTGCCCGCGAGGTCGGTGCGCTTCAGCACGTTGGTGCGCGCGCCCGTGCCACGCTGCGCGACGCTCTGCAGCAGGCTGTTCATCACGTAAGCATTGCGCGCGTCGATCGCGCGCGGCGCGTTCTGCTCGGCGATGAGCGGCTGCGCGCGTACGACGACCGCACCGTTCGGATCGGTCACTTCCGCGATCAGGTACGGATTCACGCGGAAGCCGCCGTTCGCAAATACCGAGTACGCGCCGGCCATCTGCAGCGGCGTGACCTGGCCCGCGCCGAGTGCCATCGGCAGGTAGGCCGGATGGCGGTCGGCGTCGAAGCCGAAGCGCGTGATGTACTGCTGCGCGTACTTCGTGCCGATGTGGTTCAGGATCCGGATCGACACGAGGTTGCGCGAGCGCTGCAGCGCGGTGCGCATCGACATCGGACCTTCGAAGCCGCCGCCATAGTTCTTCGGCTCCCACGGCTGGCCGCCGGTTTCCGCGGCGCTGAAGTACAGCGGGCCGTCGTTGATCACCGTGGCCGGCCCGAGGCCCTTGTCGAGCGACGCCGAGTAGATGAACGGCTTGAACGACGAACCTGGTTGCCGCCACGCCTGCGTGACGTGGTTGAACTTGTTCTTGTTGTAGTCGAAGCCGCCGACGAGCGCGCGGATCGCGCCGTCCTGCGGGACGATCGAGATGAACGCGCCCTCGACCTGCGGCAACTGCGTGATCGACCACTTGCCGGCGTCGTTCTTCACGACACGGACGATCGCGCCCGGACGGATGCGGCGGTTCGGCTGCGCGCTGGCCGACAGCGCGCTGGACGCGAAGCGCAGGTTGTCGCCGTCGATCGTCGCGCTGCTGCCGTCGATGAAGGCGACCGTGATCTGGCGCGGCGTTGCCGTGGTGACGACCGCCGCGATCAGCTCGCCGTTGTCGGGATGCTCGAGCAGCGCGTCGTCGATTGCCTGCTCGCGGTCGTCGGCGCCGGCCGGCAGCTCGATGAAGCCTTCCGGCCCGCGATAGCCATGGCGGCGCTCGTAATCCATGATGCCCTTGCGCAGCGCGGTGTACGCAACCTGCTGGTCGGCCGAATCGATCGTCGTGACGACGTTGAAGCCGCGCGTGTAGGTTTCCTCGCGGTACTGCGCATACATCATCTGCCGGACCATTTCCGCGACGTACTCGGCGTGCACGCTGAACTCGCGACCTGCGCCCTTGACGGCGAGCGGCTGCGCGACGGCCTGGTCGTACTGCTCGCGGGTGATGAAGTTCAGCTCCAGCATCCGCTCCAGGATGTATTCCTGGCGCACCTTCGCGCGCTTCGGATTGACGACCGGGTTATATGCGGACGGCGCCTTCGGCAGCCCGGCGAGCATCGCTGCCTCGGCGAGCGTGATGTCCTTCAGGTCCTTGCCGAAATAGACCCGCGCGGCGCTCGCGAAGCCGTATGCGCGCTGGCCGAGATAGATCTGATTCATGTAGACCTCGAGAATCTGATCCTTCGTCAGCGCACGCTCGATCCGGTACGCGAGCAGCATCTCGTAGATCTTGCGCGTGTAGGTCTTTTCGCTCGACAGGAAGAAGTTGCGCGCGACCTGCATCGTGATCGTGCTCGCGCCCTGCGACGCATGGCCGTTCGTCAGCGCGACGAAACCGGCGCGGGCGATCCCGGTGAGGTCGACGCCGCCGTGATCGTAGAAGCGGGCATCCTCGATCGCGAGGATTGCCTTCTTGAGCGAGTCCGGGACGTCCTTGAAATGGACGATGTCGCGGCGTTCTTCGCCGAATTCGCCGATCAGCACGTGATCCGACGTGTAGATGCGCAGCGGTACCTTCGGACGATAGTCGGTCAGCGCGTCGAGCGACGGCATGTTCGGCCATGCGACGACGAGCGCGTAGCCGAGCACGAGGCCGCCGGCCACGACGAGAGCCACGCACATCGCGACGAGGCCGAGCAGGACTTTCTGCCACCAGGGCCGCTTTTTCGGCTCCGGGGCGGGAGGCGGGGACGTAGGAGACGTGGATTGCATAGGCGTACCGGAAAACAGTCCCGCGATTATAGCTGCCCGGTAAGACCGGTCCTGACGCGGGGGGCGCCCGCCGGAACGCCGCGGGTTGCCCATGCCGCCAGCATACCGCCCGCGCGGCCGCCAGGCACGGCGACTGGCCGTCCGGCTGACTGTCGGGCCCGCACGCCGCTTTGCAGAATCAGGTCTCGGTAACGCGGCGTGGGCCGCGACGATCGCGGGAGGCCGGGATGGCAGGACGATGGGGGGCGCGGTTTGCGCCGGGCAGGCACCGTTCGACGGGAATCGACGTCGCGGCGGACGAGGTGAGGGTCGCGGTGCTGAGCCGGCGCGGCCGGGGCGCGGAGGTGCGGGTCGAAGGGCTCGAGCGGGAGCCGGTGGGATTGGCAGGTGGGCCGGAGGACGCACGCTGGGCCGCGGTCGCGCGCGCGTTGGCGGCGGCCGTGGCACGGCTGTCGGCGGTGGGTGTGCGCTGCGATGCGCGCGGCGTGATGGCGCTGCGCGACGACGAGATGCGGACCGCGACGCTCGATCTGGCCGGGCGCGATGACGTCGCCGATGCCGCCCGGCAGGCGGCCGAACGTATCTCGGGGCTGGCGCCGGACAGTCTCGCGTTCGACTGGCGCCAGGACGGCGGCGCGCATGCGGGCGAGATCGCGGTCGCCGTGGCGCCGCAGGCGCTGCTCGAACGGCGCATCGACGTGGCCGCGCAGGCCGGCGTCGACCTGACGGCCGTCGACGGTGAGTCGGCCGCCGCGCTGCGCGCCTTGCGCTATGCCGCGCAGTTCGAACTCGACGCGCACGGCCCTTACGCCGCGTTCTGGTTCTGCGACACCGGCGTGCACGGGTGGCGGGTCGACGGCCCGGTCGCTGCGCCGGTGCTCACGGTGTCCGGCGAGGTGCGGGCGGCGTTTTCCGACGCATTTCGCCAGTGCGTGTCCGAGCCAGTGCGCTGTGTGCTCGTGGCCGGTGACGAGCGGTGCATCGCCCGCTTCGGCATGTCGGTTGCCGATATCGGCGACGCGCTGGGCGCGGCCGCGGTGCCGTTCGACTGCGCCGGATGGGACGGGCTGCCGGTCGAAGCTGCCGGCACGCCGGGCGGTCCGGCATTTGCCGTCGCGGTCGGGCTGGCGCTGCGCGGGGTGTGGGAATGATGGTCGAACCTGGGTCCGATCGGGCTGCCGCCGGCCGTATCTCACTCGGTGGCTTCAATCTGCTGCCGTACCGTGAGCGGCGGGCGCACGCGTTGCGCCGGCGCCGGGCCACGCAGTGCGGGGCAGCGATCCTGCTCGGCGTACTCGCGGCGGGCCTGTGGACGGGCGCGGCTGCGGGGTGGCGATGGCGCGTGGATGCCGAGCGCGCGAGCGTAGAGGCGCGGCTGCGGCAATGGCAGCCGCAGGTGGATGCGGCAAGGCGCGCGGCCGGCGCGGCCACCGACCGCGCGCAACGTGATGCACAGGCGGTCCTGCTTGCGGTGCCTTACCGGCGTGTCGTCGGACTGCTTGCGACGCTGGCACGGGTGCGCGACGACACCATCCGGCTCGACGCGTTGCGCACGACATCGTCAGGCGCCGTGCTCGACGCGCGGGCCACGAGTTACCGGGCCGCCGCGCGGTGGCTCGCCCGGCTCGCGGCCGAGCAGCGCGACTGGCGATTCGATATCGGTGCGCTGACCCCGGCTTCGGCCGCGCCGGCAGCTACCGTGGCAGTGCCGTTCCGGTTCTCCGTGCAGGTGCGCTGGCACGATGCGCTGCCGCGACAGACGGCAACCGGAGGCGGCGCATGACGGCGATCCTGCCGCGGTCCTTGCCGGGCGGCGCCGATTGGCTCGGCCGCGTGCGGCGCGTGTCGCCGGCCACGGCACACGCCGTGGGCTGCGTGCTGGCATGCGCGTCCGTGATGGCGGGCGCCATTCATCTGGCCAATGCAGCCGACTGGAGCGGGCTCGCGCACAGTCGCGCGTTGCTGGCAGCCACCCGGGTGCGCGCCGCTGATGCCCAGCGGGTACTCGCGACCACCGCGCAGCGGCGTGACACTCGCCCGGCTGGCAGGCTCGACGACGGCTCGCTGCGTGCACCGGCGTGGCCCGCGCTGATGCTCGCGCTGGCCGATCTGGCTGCGTCGAGCGGGTTGCGGATCGTGTCGATCGAACCGCGGCGCGCGGACGACCCGGCGCCGGATGGTCGGCGCACGGTGCGCATCGTCGCGGAAGGCGGTTTTCCTGCGCTGCTGCAGATGGTCGGCGGGCTGGCGAGTTTCCCTGCGCTGGCGGTGCCGTCGGTGTTGCACGTCGAGCGGAAATCGAGCGGGTCGAGGGTAGACATGTCGATCGACGTGTTCCCCGCGCTGTCGGCGGCCAGCGTGCCGGATGGAGCGGCGTCCGTGCTTGCCGGTGCGGCGGACGACGATCCGCTCGGCGGCGCGGGCTCGTCAACGGTGGCCGATGAGCCGGCGCCGCGTCTGGCCGGCACGATTCGCGACGCGCGTGCGGGGCTCGCGCTGTTCGACGCCGGCGCCGGCGTGTTCGCAGCCGTTGCGCCGGGCGAAGCGCTCGGACCATCGCGGGTGGTGCGGGTCGATGCCGATGCGGTGACGCTTGCGACGGCCGATGGCGCGCGCCGGTTCGTCATCGCTGACGGAGGTCGCCCATGACGAGGTCTGGATGGCGGGCGATCGCCGGCTGGGTCGGCTCGAGCGTGGTCGCGGCGCACGCGGCGTTGCCGCCGCTGCCCCCTCTGCCGCCGGCCGCGTGGCCGATCGCATCGACGCAAGCGCACGCCCGGGACACGCCGTTGCCGCAGGGCACGTTCGATGGCGCGGACGATGAGGCCGGTCCGCCGCCGTTCGATCAGGCCGCACGCGCAGCGCTTCAGGTAGGCACAACCGCCGCGGCGCCGGTGCTGGAGGGGCCGCCGTTCCCGTTGCCGCCGCCGACGCGCATGGGCGACGCCGCCGCACGGCACCCCGGCGATGCCGACGACGCGCGGCGGATCTCGCTGAACCTGCAAGGCGCGGGGCTCGCGGCCGCGTTCGATGCGCTCGCGCGGTTCACGGGGCTCAACATCATCGTCGGCGAGCAGGTGCGCGGCACTGTGACGTTACGTCTGAACAATGTCCGCTGGCGCGATGCGTTCGACACGTTGCTCGACACGCACGGGCTCACGATGTCCCGGCGCGGCAACGTGATCTGGGTCACGCCGGCGGCCGAACTGGCGGCGCGGGAGCGCGAGCGCTTTGAGACGCATGCGCGCGCGGCCGAGCTGGAGCCGCTCGCGAGCCGGACCTTCACGCTGCATTACCCGCGCGCGCAGGACGTGCAGCGGCTGCTGGCCGGGGCGACCGGCCAGCGCCTGTTGTCGAAACGGGGTGCCGCTGCGGCCGAACCGCGCACGAACCTGCTGTTCGTCACCGATCTGGCGCCGCGCATCGCGCAGATTGCGGGCCTGATCGATGCGATCGACCGGCCGTCACGGCAAGTCCGGATCGAAGCGCGCATCGTCGAAGGCGAACAGGGCTTCTCGCGCAACCTCGGCGCACGCATCGCGCTGCGCGCGCAGGGGCGGCCGCCCGCTGCCGACGGCACGGCGTTCGCGACGGACACGCGCAACGCGCTCGACCTGGCCGCGCGGCCGCTCGGCGGCTTCGAGGCGGCGACGGCTGGTTTCACATTGTTCGCCGCGCCGCTGAGCCGCGTGCTCGACGTCGAACTGAGCGCACTCGAGGCGCAAGGGCGGGGCCAGATCGTGTCCAGCCCGCGCGTGGTGACGGCCGACCGCGTGAAGGCGATCGTCGAACAGGGTTCGGAGCTGCCGTACCAGGCGAAGGTGGGCAACGGCGTGAGCGGCGTGCAGTTCCGCCGCGCGACGCTAAAGCTGGAGGTCGAGCCGCAGATCACGCCCGACGGGCGCGTCGTGCTCGACCTGGACGTGAGGAAAGACAGCATCGGCGAGCCGACCGCGGCCGGCCCGGCGATTCATACGAAGCATGTGCAGACCCGCGTCGAGGTCGAGGACGGCGGAACGGTCGCGATTGGCGGGATTTACGAGCAGTTGAACCGGGACGATGTGACGCGGGTGCCGCTCTTGGGCAAAATACCGGTTCTGGGCACGCTTTTCCGGCACCGTGCGCGGCGCGACCAGCGGAGCGAACTGGTCGTCTTCATCACGCCGACGGTCGTCGGCGCGCGGTGCGAGACGGCCGGCGCGGGCGACGCGGATGCGGGAAAAACAGGGCCGGAAGCCGGCGGCGCAGGCTCGACAAGGCAGCCGCTTTGCCAGTAAGCTGCGCCACACACCAGCAAGATTCAAGCAGAGGAAGCCGTTGCAAGCGCGGGACCCACATGCAAACGTATTTTTCGTCGGCCTTATGGGAGCGGGTAAGACCACCGTGGGCCGTGCGGTCGCGCGCCGGCTCGACAGGACGTTCTTCGACTCCGACCACGAAATCGAGGCCCGCACGGGCGCGCGCATTCCGGTGATCTTCGAGATGGAGGGCGAGGCCGGATTTCGCGACCGCGAATCGCAGGTGATCGCCGATCTGACGCAGCGCGAGAACATCGTGCTCGCGACGGGTGGCGGCGCGGTGCTGCGGCCCGAAAATCGCGATTGCCTGAAAAGCAGCGGCATCGTCATCTATCTGCGCGCCAATCCGCACGATCTGTGGCTGCGCACCCGCAAGGACAAGAACCGCCCGCTGTTGCAGACCGAAGATCCGAAGGCGCGTCTCGAAGCGCTCTACGAAGTGCGCGACCCGCTGTACCGCGAATGCGCGGACTTCATCATCGAGACCGGTCGTCCGTCGGTCAACGGCCTCGTCAACATGGTGCTGATGCAACTCGAACTGGCAGGCGTCACCGCCAAGCCGCTACAAGCATGATTACCGTCAACGTCGATCTGGGCGACCGCGCCTATCCGATTCACATTGGTGCCGGCCTGATCGGCCGCACCGAGCTGTTCGCCCCTCACATCAACGGTTCGTCCGTCACGATCGTCACGAACACGACGGTCGATCCGCTCTATGGCGACGCGCTGCGCGCGGCGCTCGCGCCGCTCGGCAAGCGCGTATCGACGGTCGTGCTGCCGGACGGCGAGGCATTCAAGAACTGGGAAACGCTGAACCTGATCTTCGACGGGCTGCTGACCGAGCGTGCGGATCGCAAGACGACGCTCGTCGCACTCGGCGGCGGCGTGATCGGTGACATGACCGGCTTCGCCGCCGCATGCTACATGCGCGGCGTGCCGTTCATCCAGGTGCCGACGACGCTGCTGTCGCAGGTCGATTCGTCGGTCGGCGGCAAGACGGGCATCAACCACCCGCTCGGCAAGAACATGATCGGCGCGTTCTACCAGCCGCAGGCGGTGATCGCCGATATCGGCGCGCTGACGACGCTGCCCGATCGCGAGCTGGCGGCCGGCGTCGCCGAGGTCATCAAGACGGGCGCGATCGCCGATGCGGAATTCTTCGACTGGATCGAGGCGAACGTCGATGCGCTGAACCGGCGCGAGCCGGCCGTGCTCGCGCATGCAGTGAAGCGTTCGTGCGAGATCAAGGCGAGCGTGGTCGCGGCCGACGAACGCGAAGGCGGGCTGCGCGCGATCCTGAACTTCGGCCATACGTTCGGCCATGCGATCGAGGCCGGGCTCGGCTACGGCGAATGGCTGCACGGCGAAGCGGTCGGCTGCGGGATGGTGATGGCGGGCGACCTGTCGGTGCGGCTCGGCCTCCTCGACGAAGCGTCGCGGCAGCGCCTGGATGCGGTGATCGCCGCCGCGCACCTGCCGGTCCGCGGGCCGGCACTCGGCGACGCGCGCTACATGGACCTGATGCGCGTCGACAAGAAAGCCGAAGCCGGCGCGATCAAGTTCATCCTGCTGAAGCGATTCGGCGATACGCTGATCGCGCAGGCGCCCGACGAAGCCGTATTCGCAACACTGGCGCAGACGACCCGGTAACGGCGGCCCGGATGCCCCGGCGCCCCTGACATGGAGGAGACGTGAGCGAGACATCCAGCAGCAAACCGACCAAAGCCGGCCGCGCATCCGTCGCGACGCTGGCCGAGCCGCCGACGCTGGCGGCGCTGGAAGCTCATCTCGCTCCGTATGCCGCCCACGCGTCGCAGTCGCGCGGCCGCCGCCATCAGGAAACGCCGCCGGCGGCGCGCACCGAATTCCAGCGCGACCGCGACCGCATCGTTCATTCGACCGCGTTCCGCCGGCTCGAATACAAGACGCAGGTCTTCGTCAATCACGAAGGCGACCTGTTCCGAACCCGCCTCACGCACAGCCTCGAAGTCGCGCAGATCGCGCGTTCGGTCGCACGCAACCTGCGGCTCAACGAGGATCTCGTCGAAGCGATCTCGCTCGCGCACGATCTTGGTCATACGCCGTTCGGCCATGCCGGACAGGACGCGCTGAACGCGTGCATGCGCGAACACGGCGGCTTCGAGCACAACCTGCAGAGCCTGGCCGTCGTCGACGAGCTCGAGGAGCACTACGGCGCGTTCAACGGCCTCAACCTGTGCTTCGAGACGCGCGAAGGCATCCTCAAGCACTGCTCGCGCGAGAACGCACGCAAGCTCGGCGCGCTTGGCGAGCGCTTCCTGCAGGGCCGCCAGCCATCGCTGGAGGCGCAGCTCGCGAACATCGCGGATGAAATCGCATACAACAACCATGATGTCGACGACGGCCTGCGCTCCGGCCTGATCACGATCGAGCAGCTCGCCGAAGTCGAGCTGTGGCAGCGCCACTACGAAGCGGCGCTCGCCGATTTCCCGCATCTCGAAGGCCGCCGCCTCGTGCACGAGACGGTGCGTCGCATCATCAACACGCTGATCGTCGACCTGATCGACGAGACCACGCGCAATCTCGTGCGCGTCGCGCCCGCGTCGCTCGACGACGTGCGCGCGGCGCCGCCGCTCGTGGCGCACAGCGAAGCGGTCGCCGCGCAGGCGGCCGCCCTCAAGCGTTTCCTGTTCAAGAACCTGTATCGCCACTACAAGGTGATGCGCATGGCGAGCAAGGCGCAGCGCGTGGTCACCGGGCTGTTCGACGCGTTCATCGACGATCCGCGCCTGCTGCCGCCGCCGTACCAGTCGGACGACGAAGCGCAGCAGCCGCGCCTCGTCGCGCACTACATCGCCGGCATGACCGACCGCTTCGCGTTGAAGGAATACCAGCGCCTGTTCGTCATCAGCGACAACTGACTGTCACAAACGATCACTAGACTTCGCCGGTTCAATGGCGATGGGAATGTTGCACACGCTGTTGGTAACGTTTTCATGGGAGAGAGGTCGATGATGATGAAGCCTGCGGGGACAGTGGTTCGTTCGATCGCGCTCGGCGGCGCGCTGATGTTCGGTGTGCAGCATGCGGCGTTCGCCGTGACGGAAATCCAGTTCTGGCATGCGATGGAGTCGGCGCTCGGCGAACGGGTGAACGAGATCGCCGCGCAGTTCAATGCATCGCAGAGCGACTACAAGATCGTGCCGGTCTTCAAGGGCACCTACGACCAGGCGCTCGCAGCGGGCATCGCCGCCTATCGCAGCGGCAACGCGCCGGCGATCCTCCAGGTCTATGAAGTCGGCACTGCAACGATGATGCAGGCGAAGAAGGCCGTCGTACCCGTCTCCGACGTGTTCAAGCAGGCCGGCGTGCCGCTCGACGAAAAGGCATTCGTGCCGACCATCGCGAGCTACTACAGCGATGCGAAGACGGGCCATCTCGTGTCGATGCCGTTCAACAGCTCGACGCCGGTGCTGTACTACAACAAGGACGCCTTCAAGAAGGCCGGGCTCGATCCGAACCAGCCGCCGAAGACGTGGGCCGACGTGCAGGCCGACGCGGAGAAGCTGCGCAAGTCCGGGATGGCCTGCGGCTTCACGACCGGCTGGCAGGGCTGGATCCAGCTCGAGAACTACAGCGCGTGGCATGCCCTGCCGTTCGCGAGCCGCAACAACGGTTTCGACGGCACGGACGCGGCGCTCGAGTTCAACAAGCCGCAGCAGATCGCGCACATCGCGTTCCTGCAGCAGATGCAAAAGGATGGCACGTTCACGTACGCGGGCCGCAAGGATGAAGCGTCGGCGAAGTTCTACAGCGGCGACTGCGGGATCATGACGACGTCGTCGGGCGCGCTCGCGAACGTGCAGAAGTTCGCGAAGTTCAGCTACGGCACCGGAATGATGCCGTACGACGCGAACGTGAAGGGTGCGCCGCAGAACGCGATCATCGGCGGCGCGAGCCTGTGGGTGCTGGCCGGCAAGGATCCGGCGACCTACAAGGGCGTCGCGAAATTCCTCGCGTTCCTGGCCTCGCCGCCGGTCGCCGCGAAGTGGCACCAGGAAACGGGCTACCTGCCGGTTACGACGGCCGCGTACGACCTCACGCGCCAGCAGGGCTTCTATGCGAAGAACCCGAGCGCGGAAACCGCGATCAAGCAGATGATGAACAAGCCGCCGCTGCCTTACACGAAGGGGCTGCGCCTCGGCAACATGCCGCAGATCCGCACGGTGGTCGACGAAGAGCTGGAGCAGGTCTGGGCGCAGAAGAAGTCGCCGAAGGACGCGCTCGATTCGGCGGCGTCGCGCGGCGACGAACTGCTGCGCCGCTTCGAGAAGTCGGGCGGTTGAGCCCGCATCGCGTTCGTGCCGCCGGCCCCGTCGCGCATGCGCGCGCGCGGGCCGGCGGCGCGGCTTCCTTCCCGTTTTGCCTGACCGGATGCCCGCGATGCAATCCCGTTCCCGTTTTGGCGCGAGCCTGCTGCCGTACCTGCTGATCGCGCCGCAGCTCGCGATCACCGCCGTATTCTTCCTGTGGCCGGCCGGCGTCGCGCTGTGGCAGTCGACGCAGATGCAGGATGCGTTCGGCACGTCGAGCGAATTCGTCGGCTTCGCGAACTTCACGCGCCTGTTCGCCGACCCGCTGTATCTCGACTCGTTTCGCACGACGCTGGTGTTTAGCTCGCTCGTCACCGTCAGCGGGCTCGTCGTGTCGCTGCTGCTCGCCGCGTGCGCCGATCGCGTGATCCGCGGCGCGCGCGCGTACCGCACGCTGCTGATCTGGCCGTACGCGGTCGCGCCGACGATCGCGGCCGTGCTGTGGGCCTTCCTGTTTAACCCGAGCATCGGCCTGGTGACCTACGCGCTCGCGAAGGGCGGCATCGTCTGGAATCACGCGCTGAACGGCAGCCAGGCGATGTTCCTGGTCGTGCTCGCGTCGGTGTGGAAGCAGGTGAGCTACAACTTCCTGTTCTTCTATGCGGGCCTGCAGGCGATCCCGCGCTCGCTGATCGAGGCGGCGGCGATCGACGGCGCCGGGCCCGTGCGGCGCTTCTTCAACATCGCGCTGCCGCTGCTGTCGCCGACGAGCTTCTTCCTGCTGGTCGTGAATCTCGTCTACGCGTTCTTCGACACGTTCCCGGTGATCGACGCGGCCACTGCCGGCGGCCCCGCGCAAAGCACGAAGACGCTGATCTACAAGATCTTCACGGAAGGCTTCCAGGGGCTCGACATCGGCAGCTCGGGCGCGCAGTCGGTCGTGCTGATGATCATCGTCGTCGGGCTCACGGTGATCCAGTTCCGCTTCGTCGAACGCAGGGTGCAATACGCATGATCGAAAATCGCAAGGGCTTTGACCTGTTCTGCCACGGGGTGCTGATCGCGGGCGTCGTGCTGATCGTGTTTCCCGTGTACGTCGCGTTCTGCGCGGCGACGATGAACGCGCAGGAAGTGTTCACGATCCCGCTGTCGCTGGTGCCGAGCACGCACCTGCTGGAGAACATCGCGTACATCTGGGGGCACGGCAGCGGCGGCACGACGGCACCGTTCGGCCGGCTGCTCGTCAACAGCTTCGCGATGGCGCTCGGGATCGCGGTCGGCAAGATCGCGGTGTCGATCCTGTCCGCCTACGCGATCGTCTATTTCCGCTTCCCGTTCCGCAACACGGCGTTCTGGCTGATCTTCATCACGCTGATGCTGCCGGTCGAGGTGCGGATCTTCCCGACCGTGCAGGTCGTGTCGACGCTGCACCTGACGAACACCTACGCGGGGCTCACGCTGCCGCTGATCGCGTCGGCGACCGCGACGTTCCTGTTCCGCCAGTTCTTCATGACGCTGCCTGACGAGCTGATGGACGCCGCGCGCATCGACGGCGCGGGGCCGCTGCGCTTCTTCTGGGACGTCGTGCTGCCGCTGTCGAAGACGAGCATCGCGGCGCTGTTCGTGATCACGTTCATCTACGGCTGGAACCAGTATCTGTGGCCGATCCTGATCACGACGGAGGCGTCGCTGTCGACGGCGGTGGTGGGCATCAAGACGATGATCGCGAGCGGCGACGCCGCGACTGAATGGCAATACGTGATGGCGGCGACGCTGCTGGCGATGATCCCGCCGCTCGTCGTCGTGCTGGCGATGCAGCGCTGGTTCGTGCGCGGCCTCGTCGATTCCGAAAAATAGTCAACGGACGGCAACCGGGAGAAGGACCAAGTATGGCTGCGCTGAGCTTGAAGGGCGTCAGGAAATCCTACGACGGCAAGCAGCATGTGCTGCACGGCATCGACGTGGAGATCGCCGACGGCGAATTCATCGTGCTGGTCGGCCCGTCGGGCTGCGGCAAGTCGACGTTGCTGCGGATGATCGCGGGGCTCGAGACGGTGACGGACGGCGAGATCGCGATCGGCGACCGCGTGGTGAACGCGCTGGAGCCGAAGGATCGCGACATCGCGATGGTGTTCCAGAACTACGCGCTGTATCCGCACATGACGGTCGCGCAGAACATGGGCTACGGGCTGAAGATCCGCGGCATCGAGCGCGCGACGATCGACACGCGGGTGGCCGCGGCCGCGAAGATTCTCGAGCTCGAGCCGCTGCTCGCGCGGCGGCCGCGCGAACTGTCGGGCGGCCAGCGGCAACGCGTCGCAATGGGACGCGCGATCGTGCGCGAGCCGTCCGTCTTTCTGTTCGACGAGCCATTGTCGAACCTCGATGCGAAGCTGCGCGTGCAGATGCGGCTCGAGATCCAGCGGCTGCATGCGCGGCTCGCGACGACGAGCGTGTACGTGACGCACGACCAGATCGAGGCGATGACGCTCGCGCAGCGCGTGATCGTGATGAACCGCGGCTACGCGGAGCAGATCGGCGCGCCGGTCGACGTGTACGAGAAGCCGGCAACGGTGTTCGTCGCCGGCTTCATCGGCTCGCCGGCGATGAACCTGATGCACGGCCGGCTGTCGGAGGATGGCGCGACGTTCACGGTCGCAGGTGGCGGCCCGGCGCTGCCGGTCGCCGGCGCGCCGGGCATCGGCAGCGCGATCGCCACCGGGCGCGACTGGGTGCTGGGCGTGCGGCCGGAGCACATGACGCCGCAGCCGGGCGTCGCGCAGGCGACGCTGCCGGTCGATTCGTGCGAGCTGCTCGGCGCGGATAATCTCGCGCACGGCCGCTGGGGCAGCCACGACGTCGCGGTGCGCTTGCCGCACGCGGATCGCCCGGCGCGCGGCACGGCGCTGGGCGCCGCGCTGCCTGCGCACCGGCTGCATTTCTTCGATCCCGAGACCGGCAAGCGTGCCGGCTGACCCTGACGAACCTGCTGAACCCGCTGCGAGGCTCACGATGACTTCCCGTACCGACTGGCCCTATCCGCGCGTCGTCGCACATCGCGGCGGCGGCACGCTTGCGCCGGAGAACACGCTTGCCGCGTTCGATGAGGGCGCGCGGCGCGGTCACCGGATGGTCGAGTTCGACGCGAAGCTGTCCGCCGACGACGTGACGTTCCTGCTGCACGACGACACGGTCGACCGTACGTCGAACGGCAGCGGGCCGGCAGCGGGCATGCGCTATGCGGCGCTGGCCGCGCTCGACGCGGGCGCGTGGTTCGACGCGCGCTTCGCCGGCGAACGCATGCCGACGTTCGAGGCGGCGGCGGCGCGGTGTATCGCACACGGACTGGCGGCGAACGTGGAGATCAAGCCGTGCCCGGGCCGCGAGCGCGACACGGGGCAGCGGGTTGCGACCGATGCGGCCGCGTACTGGCGCGGCGCCGCCGTGCCGCCGTTGCTGTCGTCGTTCTCGTTCGACGCGCTGCAGCAGGCGCGCGAGGCGGCGCCCGCGCTACCGCGCGGAATGCTTTACGAAGCGGTGCCGGACGACTGGCACGCGCAGGTCGTCGGCGCGCTCGGCTGCGTATCGTTGCACGCGAACCACAACGAACTCGACGAGCCGCTCGTGCGCGCGATCAGGGCGGCCGGGTTGCGCATCCTGGTCTATACGGTCAACGACCTGGCCCGGGCGCGCGAGCTCGTGCGCTGGGGTGTCGATGCAGTCTGCACGGACCGCATCGATCTGATCGGCCCGACGGCACTCGACGACATCGTGTAACGCCTCGCATCGGGAAATACCCTGCGCGGAAACGTGCCTGACGCGAAAAAACGACGCCCCGGCGGGATTCCGACCGGGGCGTTTTGCATCGCGCGCCCGTTACTCAAGGAAAAATCCGCTACAAATTGCAGCAGGATTAACCATTCCCCAAATATTCGACTACGCTTAGAAGCGGTAGCCGAGGTTCAGGTACGTGACGATCGGATTGAGCGAGATCTTAGCTTTCGACGTTTCGGTCAGGGTGCCGACCGGCGTCCGGCGGGCCGTCGTGAAGGTCGCGGTCACGCTGATCGGGATGTACGAGATCGACAGGCCCCCGAACCAGTGTTTCGTGAAGTTGTACGTGAAGCCGGCGTTGAACACGGGCGCCCACTGGTTGCTGGTCGTCGCGCTGGTCGGACCGCCGAGCACGCCGTTCTCGAAGCTGCCGTTGGTGATCTTTGCGCCGGTGAACCAGGTATACGTCGCGCCGACACCGACATACGGACGGAACTTCGCGTTGGCGTCGTTGAAGTGGTAGCGAAGCAATACGGCGGGGCTCCATTGGTACGCACGGCCGAGTACGCCGAACTGTGAGAACTGACCCTTGCCGGTAATGTCGAACTTCGGCGGGATCCCCATGACGAGCTCGGTGGAGATGTGGTCGGTGACGAAGTAGCCCGCGGCGAGCCCAAGCGTGTCGGCGTCGTTGATGCCGGCGCCCGTGTTGGGAATCGACTGGTTGATGGGCGTGCCGCCTACGCCGTACACGAACAGCGGATCGCTGCTGTCCTGCGGCGCAAAGTGCAGCCAGCCGGTGCTGACGTAGAAATCACCTGCGGATTGTGCGTGTGCCGTACCGCCCGCAAATGCAAATGCGAGCGCTATGGCCCTCGTAATGGCTAGTTTTCGTTTCATTGTGTCTCCTCCGATCAAAGGCGTGCTCATTATGACGACTGCGTTTAAAACCAAACAAGCTCGCAAGTTAGAGCTTTCTCCCTAGGATTCGCACGACCGTACGCTTCCGCGCCCCGTGGGGACAGGCATTCTACGCAGATGCGTAATTTCGGACCCCCGGGTATTTCCTAACGCGTTCAAACGGACATTCAGCATGGCACGGTTAGCACGACTCTACGTTCCCGACCAGCCGCAGCACGTGATACTGCGCGGCCTGGATCAGCAACCCGCGTTCGTCGACGACCAGGATTACGAACTCTTCATCGATTGCCTGAAGGCCGCCGCGCGCGATCACCATCTTTCGGTGCATGCCTACGTGCTGCTCCCGCGTCAGGTGCAGCTGCTCGTGACGCCGAGCGACGAGGCGAGCCTGCCGAAGGCGATGCAGGCGGTCGGCCGCCGCTACGTCGCGCATTTCAACCGGCGTTATTCGCGGCGCGGCACCCTGTGGGAAGGCCGCTATCGCGCGACCGTGATCGAAGGCGAGCGCTATTTCCTGCTCGCGAGCCGCGTGGTCGAGATGAGCCCGGTGCGCGCGCAGCTGGCTGCGACGGCCGACGCATACCGCTGGTCGAGCTACCGGCACCACGTCGGACTCACCGTCGACAGCCTGATCACGGACCATCCGCTCTACTGGGCGCTCGGCAACACGCCGTTCGACCGTCAGCGCGCGTACAAGGAGCTCTGCGAGCAGCCGCTCGACGAGCGGCAGGCCGATCAGCTCCAGCAGGCGACGCTGAAGGGCTGGGTGCTCGGCGGCGAGCATTACCGCGAGTGGGCGGCGCGCACCGCGAACCGGCGCGTCTCGCCGCTGCCCCGCGGACGCCCCAGAAAGGTGCGTGAGAACACGCCGCCGATCCAGCAGTAACGCGGGAAAGGCGGATCACGAGGCGGCGCTGCGTGCGCCGCTTCTTTTTGCACCAAAGCGATACGTCCCTAATAAAACGGCACCAGATCGGAGCATGCGTTTAATTGGGGTTCGATCAAGCGGTTTTTGTTGCTATTCCTTTGATTCGTCGCGTATATTCCGAATTCCGGTGGCCCGGGCGAAGCTTGCCCATCCACTGTCGGCCGTGCCGTCTCCCGTCGGGAGCGGGAACGACGGCAACAAAAAAATGGTTCAACGGCCCTCGAGGCCCCTTTACGACGGTGTCCCCATGAACGACCATCAGCAGCCGCTCGCCGCGGTGCCCGCCGCACAAGGTCTGTACGACCCGCAAAACGAACACGACGCCTGCGGCGTCGGCTTCGTCGCTCACATCAAGGGCAAGAAGAGCCACGAGATCATCCAGCAGGGTCTGAAGATCCTAGAGAACCTCGACCACCGCGGCGCGGTCGGTGCCGATCCGCTGATGGGCGACGGCGCGGGCATCCTGATCCAGATTCCGGACGCGTTCTATCGCGAGGAAATGTCGAAGCAGGGCGTGACGCTGCCGCCGGCTGGCGAATATGGGGTCGGGATGATCTTCCTGCCGAAGGAAAACGCGTCGCGGCTCGCGTGCGAGCAGGAGCTCGAGCGCACGGTGCGGGCAGAAGGCCAGGTCGTGCTCGGCTGGCGCGACGTGCCGGTCGACCATGCGATGCCGATCTCGCCGACGGTGAAGGCGAGCGAGCCGCTGATCCGCCAGATCTTCATCGGTCGCGGCAAGGACATCATGGTGACGGACGCGCTCGAGCGGAAGCTGTACGTGATCCGCAAGACCGCGAGCCATCGCATCCAGGCGCTCAAGCTCAAGCACGGCAAGGAATACTTCGTGCCGTCGATGTCGGCGCGCACGGTCGTCTACAAGGGGCTGCTGCTCGCGGGCCAGGTCGGCGTGTACTACCGCGACCTGCAGGACCCGCGTGTCGTGTCGGCGCTCGCGCTCGTGCACCAGCGCTTCTCGACCAACACGTTCCCGGCGTGGGAACTGGCTCACCCGTACCGGATGATCGCGCACAACGGCGAGATCAACACCGTGAAGGGCAACGTGAACTGGCTGAACGCGCGTACCGGCGCGATCGCGTCGCACGTGCTCGCTGACGACCTGCCGAAGCTGTGGCCGCTGATCTACCCGGGCCAGTCCGATACCGCCTCGTTCGACAACTGTCTCGAGCTGCTCGTGATGGCCGGCTACCCGCTCGTGCACGCGGTGATGATGATGATCCCGGAAGCGTGGGAACAGCACACGCTGATGGACGAGAACCGCCGCGCGTTCTACGAATACCACGCCGCGATGATGGAGCCGTGGGACGGCCCGGCCGCGATCGCGTTCACCGATGGCCGCCAGATCGGCGCGACGCTCGACCGTAACGGCCTGCGTCCGGCGCGCTACATCGTCACGGACGACGACCTCGTCATCATGGCGTCGGAAGCCGGCACGCTGCCGATCCCCGAATCGAAGATCGTCAAGAAGTGGCGCCTCCAACCCGGCAAGATGTTCCTGATCGACATGGAACACGGCCGCATCATCGACGACAAGGAACTGAAGGACAACCTCGCGAACGCGAAGCCGTACAAGAGCTGGATCGACGCCGTGCGCATCAAGCTCGACGAGATCGAACCGAAGGCCGAGGAAGTCGCGGCCGGCCGCACGCAGGGCGCCGCGCTGCTCGATCGCCAGCAGGCGTTCGGCTATACGCAGGAAGACCTGAAGTTCCTGATGGCGCCGATGGCGCAGCAGGGTGAGGAAGCCGTCGGTTCGATGGGCAACGACTCGCCGCTCGCGGTGATGTCGAACAAGAACAAGACGCTCTATCACTACTTCAAGCAGCTGTTCGCGCAGGTCACGAACCCGCCGATCGATCCGATCCGCGAGAACATGGTCATGTCGCTCGTGTCGTTCATCGGCCCGAAGCCGAACCTGCTCGACACGAACAACATCAACCCGCCGATGCGTCTCGAAGTGTCGCAGCCGGTGCTCGACTTCAAGGACATCGCGAAGATCCGCGCGATCGACCAGTACACGGGCGGCAAGTTCAGCGCGTACGAACTGAACATCTGCTATCCGGTCGCATGGGGCAAGGAAGGCATCGAGGCACGCCTCGCGTCGCTGTGTGCGGAAGCCGTCGACGCGGTGAAGTCGGGCTACAACATGCTGATCGTGTCGGACCGCAAGACGGACGCCGAGCACGTCGCGATTCCCGCGCTGCTCGCCACGTCGGCGATCCACACGCACCTGGTCCAGCAAGGGCTGCGCACGAGCACGGGCCTCGTCGTCGAGACGGGCTCCGCGCGTGAAACGCACCACTTCGCGCTGCTCGCGGGCTACGGCGCGGAAGCCGTGCACCCGTACCTCGCGATGGAAACGCTCGCGAAGATGGCCGAGGGCCTGCCGGGCGACCTGTCGCCGGAGAAGGCCGTCTACAACTTCACGAAGGCGGTCGGCAAGGGCCTGCAGAAGGTGATGTCGAAGATGGGCATCTCGACCTACATGTCGTACACCGGCGCGCAGATCTTCGAAGCGCTCGGCCTGTCGAGCGACCTGGTCGAGAAGTACTTCAAGGGCACGGCATCGAAGGTCGGCGGCATCGGCCTGTTCGAAGTCGCTGAAGAAGCGATCCGTCTGCACCGCGACGCGTTCGGCGACAACCCGGTCCTGCGCGACATGCTCGACGCGGGCGGCGAATACGCGTATCGCGTGCGCGGCGAAGACCACATGTGGACGCCGGATTCGATCGCGAAGCTGCAGCACGCGACGCGCAGCAACTCGTACCAGACGTACAAGGAATACGCGCACCTGATCAACGACCAGACCAAGCGTCACATGACGTTCCGCGGCCTGTTCGAGTTCAAGGTCGAGCCGACCAAGGCGATCCCGATCGACGACGTCGAATCGGCGAAGGACATCGTGAAGCGCTTTGCGACGGGCGCGATGTCGCTCGGTTCGATCAGCACCGAAGCGCACGCGACGCTCGCGATCGCGATGAACCGGATCGGCGGCAAGTCGAACACCGGCGAAGGCGGCGAGGACGAGAAGCGCTACCGCAACGAACTGCGCGGCATTCCGATCAAGTCGGGCGAGACGCTGAAGTCGGTGATCGGCGACGAGATCGTCAGCGACATTCCGCTGAAGGACGGCGATTCGCTGCGCTCGAAGATCAAGCAGGTCGCGTCGGGCCGCTTCGGCGTCACCGCCGAGTACCTCGCATCGGCCGACCAGATCCAGATCAAGATGGCGCAGGGCGCGAAGCCGGGCGAAGGCGGCCAGCTGCCGGGCCACAAGGTGTCGGAATATATCGGCAAGCTGCGTTACTCGGTGCCGGGCGTCGGCCTGATCTCGCCGCCGCCGCACCACGACATCTACTCGATCGAGGATCTGGCGCAGCTGATCCACGACCTGAAGAACGTGAACCCGAGCTCGAGCATCTCGGTGAAGCTGGTGTCGGAAGTGGGCGTCGGTACGGTGGCGGCCGGTGTCGCGAAGGCGAAGGCCGATCACGTCGTGATCGCCGGCCATGACGGCGGCACGGGCGCATCGCCGCTGTCGTCGGTCAAGCACGCCGGCACGCCGTGGGAACTCGGCCTCGCCGAAACGCAGCAGACGCTGGTGCTGAACCGCCTGCGCGGCCGGATCCGCGTGCAGGCCGACGGCCAGATGAAGACGGGCCGCGACGTCGTGATCGGCGCGCTGCTCGGCGCGGACGAATTCGGCTTCGCGACGGCACCGCTCGTCGTCGAAGGCTGCATCATGATGCGCAAGTGCCACCTGAACACGTGCCCGGTCGGCGTCGCGACGCAGGATCCGGTGCTGCGTGCGAAGTTCCAGGGCCAGCCCGAGCACGTCGTGAACTACTTCTTCTTCGTCGCCGAGGAAGTGCGCGAGATCATGGCGCAGCTCGGCATCGCGAAGTTCGACGACCTGATCGGCCGCGCCGACCTGCTCGATACGCGCAAGGGCGTCGAGCACTGGAAGGCGAAGGGCCTCGACTTCTCGCGCGTGTTCTACCAGCCGGAAGAATGCGAGGACGTCGCGCCGCGTCACGTCGACGTGCAGGATCACGGCCTCGAGCGCGCGCTCGACCACGTGCTGATCGAGAAGGCGAAGGCCGCGATCGAGAACGGCGAGCATGTGTCGTTCATCCAGCCGGTGCGCAACGTGAACCGTACGGTCGGCGCGATGCTGTCGGGCGTGATCGCGAAGAAGCACGGCCACGACGGCCTGGCCGACGACGCGGTGCACATCCAGCTGAAGGGCACGGCCGGCCAGAGCTTCGGCGCGTTCCTCGCGAAGGGCGTGACGCTCGACCTCGTCGGCGACGGCAACGACTACGTCGGCAAGGGCCTGTCGGGCGGCCGGATCATCATCCGTCCGACCAACGACTTCCGCGGCAAGTCCGAGGAAAACATCATCTGCGGCAACACGGTGATGTACGGCGCGATCGAAGGCGAATCGTTCTTCCGCGGCGTCGCGGGCGAGCGCTTCTGCGTGCGCAACTCGGGCGCGACGGCGGTCGTCGAAGGCACGGGCGACCACGGTTGCGAATACATGACGGGCGGCACGGTCGTCGTGCTCGGCGAGACGGGGCGCAACTTCGCGGCCGGCATGTCGGGCGGCCTCGCGTACATCTACGATCCGGAAGGCACGTTCGCGGCGAAGTGCAACAAGTCGATGGTCGCACTCGAGCCGGTGCTGCAGCAGGCCGAGCAGGAGCGCACGGTCGACCGCGCGCTCTGGCACGCTGGCACGACGGACGAAGCGCTGCTCAAGGGGCTCGTCGAGCGTCATTTCCAGTTCACGGGTTCGCCGCGCGCGAAGTCGCTGCTGGAAAACTGGGACGCGGCGCGCCGCCAGTTCGTGAAGGTGTTCCCGCACGAATACAAGCGCGCGCTCGGCGAGATCGGTGCGAAGAAGGCGGCGAAGGAAGTGCTGGCCGCCTGAGCGACGAACGACATAGCGAATGCCGCGCGCGCATGACTGCCGCGCGCGGCTCCCCCACCCGATACACCGAACAGAAGAGCACCTTATGGGCAAGGCAACCGGTTTTCTGGAGTTCGAACGCCGCCACGAGGCGTACGAAGCACCGCTCACGCGCGTGAAGCACTACAAGGAATTCGTCGCGGCACTGACCGACGCGGACGCGAAGGTCCAGGGCGCGCGCTGCATGGATTGCGGCATCCCGTTCTGCAACAACGGCTGCCCGGTCAACAACATCATCCCGGACTTCAACGATCTCGTTTACCGCCAGGACTGGCAGCAGGCGATCGAAGTCCTGCATTCGACCAACAACTTCCCGGAATTCACGGGCCGTATCTGCCCGGCGCCGTGCGAGGCAGCGTGCACGCTCGGGATCAACGAAGATCCGGTCGGCATCAAGTCGATCGAGCACGCGATCATCGACAAGGCCTGGGCGGAAGGCTGGGTGAAGCCGCTGCCGGCCGAGCACAAGACGGGCAAGAAGGTCGCGGTCGTCGGTTCGGGCCCCGCGGGCCTCGCCGCTGCGCAGCAGCTCGCGCGCGCGGGCCACGACGTGACGGTGTTCGAGAAGAACGATCGCGTCGGCGGCCTGCTGCGTTACGGGATCCCCGACTTCAAGCTCGAGAAGTGGCTGATCGATCGCCGCATGCGCCAGATGGAAGCGGAAGGCGTGACGTTCCGCACCAGCGTGTTCATCGGCAAGGATGCGCTGCCCGAGTCGATCGGCAGCCTCGCGAAGGAAACCATTTCGCCGGAGAAGCTGAAGGAAGAGTTCGACGCGGTCGTGATCGCGGGCGGTTCGGAAACGCCGCGCGACCTGCCGGTGCCGGGCCGCGAGCTTGCCGGCGTTCATTTCGCGATGGATTTCCTGCCGCAGCAGAACCGCGTGAACGCGGGCGACAAGCTGGTCGACCAGCTCCTCGCGAAGGGCAAGCACGTGATCGTGATCGGTGGTGGTGACACGGGTTCGGACTGCGTCGGCACCTCGAACCGTCACGGCGCGAAGCAGGTCACGCAGTTCGAGCTGCTGCCGCAGCCGCCGGAAGAGGAAAACAAGCCGCTCGTGTGGCCGTACTGGCCGATCAAGCTGCGCACGTCGTCGTCGCACGAGGAAGGCTGCGAGCGTGACTGGGCGGTCGCGACGAAGCGTCTCGAAGGCAAGAACGGCAAGGTCGAGAAGCTGATCGCGGTGCGCGTCGAGTGGAAGGACGGCAAGATGCAGGAAGTGCCGGGCTCCGAGTTCGAGATGAAGGCCGACCTGGTGCTGCTCGCGATGGGCTTCACGCAGCCGGCAGCCACCGTGCTCGAGGCGTTCGGTGTCGCGAAGGATGCCCGCGGCAATGCGCGTGCGGCGACCGAAGGCGATCGCTCGTACTACACGTCGGTCGACAAGGTGTTCGCGGCAGGCGACATGCGTCGCGGCCAGTCGCTCGTCGTCTGGGCGATCCGCGAAGGCCGCCAGTGCGCGCGCTCGGTCGACGCGTACCTGATGGGGCATTCGGAACTGCCGCGCTGAGCTGAAGCGCGCGAGCGGGTTTCGATGAAAACCGGGCGTCCGAAAGGGCGCCCGGTTTTTTTTATGGGCGTCGGCGGCGTGCCGTCGAGCGACGTCATGGTGCCGGCTTCGCCGACTCGAGGGGAAGCTTCTGAACTTTCCCGAAACCGGTGATGCGGAGGTCGCAATCGATCGTCGCCCCGTAGTTTCCTTCGCGAGACTTCAGATCGAATGCCCACCAGCCGAGCTTGTCGGCATAATATCGGGGCTTTCCGGTGAATTCGACGTCGTTCAGTTGGGTGCCTTGTTCTTTGGCGAATGCGAGAATTTTTGCCTCGAGTTCTCCGGCCGGAGCATCAGGGCAACTGCCTTCGTCCCTCTCGTATCTGGCAATTCCAACGATGACAAGAAACAGAGAGACCAGAGCGATGGCTGTCGCGACGAGAATAAGCACGAGGCGAACGACGTAGCGAGTGACTGTTGAGATCATGGTCGTTTTGGGAGCCCTCAGGACACGAGGTTGCGATCACGGTTGAAAAATCCTCGTTGGTTACGTCTACCAGAGCCTTGGGCGCATGAGTCCACCGAATGATGGCCGGTGAACGGCTTGAGGCGGACGCGTTTCGGCGTTCCGGACGGGCCTTTGACCAGAGAATGAGATTTCTTTCTCGCCAGTGAAGTAGATCTGATAGTCGGTGTGGCCAAGTGTGGAGCCGATTTCTCGCAAAACGGTGGTCATCCATTCTTGCAGGAACGGTCGATTGGAGCGGTCGGCATCGAATTTGTCAGGATTCAACGTGTAGGACCCAGCGAAGCGATAGGTGTTGTCTTCCTGCATCGTCAATGTTCCTCGGACGTGACCCGAGACGCGACCTACCGTTGTGGCGGACCAGAAGTCTTGTGCACCGTGGCTGAAGACATTCGTGCTGAACGGTCCGTCGATCGGATAAGTGCCCGGACCATATCCAGGGTTATCTATGCTTGACCGGATCAATTCGAAATCCGAGACGCCCATTCTTAGATTCATGGATTCGAGATTGATCGATCTGCGTTCGCCATTTCCAAAAGCCCAATAATAGACGGCCCCGATGAACATGAAGGGATTGCCGTAAAACTGGAATTCAGAGGCCGGCCGGATCCCGTTCAGCTGATTTGCGTAGATGCCGAATAGTGTCGAGACGTCACCATATTGGCCCAAGGCGCGGTTGAGATTGTATGAGTTCGCTCCGGGGAAGTTTTGATAGCCGCCCCGCGCCAACCACCCGGTAAACTCGCCAATCAACGTCAGTTGGTTGCGCCAGAATATCTCGTTGCGGTGCTCGAACAGGAACTTGAAGAACTCTTCAGTGACGGAAATCATGTCACCGTGGTCTGCGTTGTTGAACATCTCGGTAGCTGAACAATATCTACCGAAGCACAGGAGCTTGGGATAACCGAGTGCGGCCTCAGACATCGCGCCTCCGCCTCCAACCTTGTTTGAAAATCCGTCAAGACTGGGGAGGCGCGGTGCGTTGACCGAAATTTCCGGCAAGACGTTCGCTTGTGCCAAGCATATCGATCGTTTCTGCAGCGCGTAGAGGGGAAAAGATACCGCCCCGGTAACGAGTATTCGCCTCTTATGTCGTTGTGTCTGTTCGGCATGGGCAGCACGTTCCAATGAACCGTTTGATTTCCTCATTTCTTATCCCATCCTGTAAAAAATTTGTAGTCCGAATCGAATAGCATTCGTGTTTTGTGAGTGTCGATGCAAGCAGAGTTTCATGTGTTGCCATCTTTGAAATGGCGGCGATGTGCTTATTTCGTCACCGTCGGGCCGGATGCTTTCAAACGATTTGCGTCGAAGTGCCTGACGAGCGATGCCAGCATGGGGAATGACCCAATCGCGTGGTGAGGCTTCTCCGACATGGCACGGCGGTATTTCAGGGGAAACTTTCACGCGATCAATAGACAGTCGATCCTGGCGTGTGGACAGCGCGAAGAGAGGAGCGGCACGTTGCGTGGCCGATTTGGCGGTTCGCTATTGCGAATGTTTCCGAGTGTCAAAGGTCGCGAATCGCCAGTCGCAGTATTTGCTTTCGATCGGTACTTGACGCTGAGCCAAGCACTCCCTGTGACAAGGGGGATTGGCGGAACGACTTAAATTCCAGGCATCCATTCGTCGCTCCCCCGCTGCGCGTCCCGCATCTTCCCGAAGCGTCGCCTAACCTGATCACATCGGGCGGTGATATTCGGCGATCCTTTAACCTTTCGTTTTGTAATAATTCTTGCGAACTGTCATATCATGTCGCCCCTCGGGTCGCGTTCGCGCGGCCGCCGCATGTGACTGACGCAATTTACAAGGATTCTGGATGGAAGCATTCGTACATGGGCTGATCGACGCCGTCAACGGCGTGCTGTGGAATTACGTGCTGATCGCGCTGCTGCTCGGCGCCGGTGCGTGGTTCACGTGGCGGTTCCGGATGATCCAGCTGAAGGCGCTGTTCCTCAGCATGAAACTGGTCGGCAGCAAGGGCGAGCCGGGCAGCATCTCGTCGTTCCAGGCGTTCGCGACCGGGCTCGCGAGCCGCGTGGGCACCGGCAACATCGCGGGCGTCGCGGTCGCGCTGACGGTCGGCGGGCCGGGCGCGATCTTCTGGATGTGGATGACCGCGCTTGTCGGGATGTCGTCCGCGTTCGTCGAGGCGACGCTCGCGCAGATCTTCAAGGTGTCGCACCCGGACGGCAGCTATCGCGGCGGTCCGGCGTACTACATCCAGGCGGGCCTGCGTTCGCGCGGCTTCGGCCTGCTGTTCTCGCTGTCGCTGATCCTCGCGTTCGGCTTCGTGTTCAACGCGGTGCAGGCGAATGCGATCGCGGATGCGTTCCACACGTCGTTCGGCTGGCGTCGCGAGACGGTCGGCCTCGGTCTCGTGCTGCTGAGCGCGCCGATCATCTTCGGCGGCATCCGGCGCATCGCGACGGTCGCGCAGGTGATCGTGCCGCTGATGGCGATCGGCTATCTGGCGCTCGCGGTCTATGCGGTCGCCACGCACATCGCGCTGGTGCCGGACGTGATCGTGCTGATCGTGAAGAGCGCGTTCGGCGTCGAACAGGCGGCCGGCGGCCTGACGGGCTATGCGGTCAGCCAGGCGATCGCGATCGGCGTGAAGCGCGGGCTGTTCTCCAACGAAGCGGGGATGGGCAGCGCGCCGAACGCGGCCGCGACCGCGAGCACGCGGCACCCGGTCTCGCAGGGGCTGATCCAGATGCTCGGGGTGTTCGTCGACACGATCGTGATCTGCAGCGCGACCGCGTTCGTGATCCTGCTGTCGGGCCAGTACGAGCTCGGCACCGGCATGGAAGGCGCGGCGCTCACGCAGCGCGCGATCGCGAGCCACGTCGGCGATTGGGGCGGCATCTACATGGCCGTCGCGATCTTCTTCCTCGCGTTCTCGTCGGTGATCGGCAACTACGCGTATGCGGAAGGCAACGTCGAGTTCATCACGCAGCGGCGCGGCGTGCTGCCGCTATTCCGCGTCGCGGTGCTCGGGATGGTGATGTTCGGCAGCGTCGGGCAGTTGCCGCTCGTATGGGCGGTGGCCGATACGAGCATGGGGTTGATGGCGATCATCAACCTGGTCGCGATCCTCGCGCTCGGCAAGTATGCGCATGCCGCGTGGCGCGACTATCGCCACCAGCGCGCGCAGGGCATCGCCGATCCGGTGTTCACGCGCAACACGATTCCCGAGCTCGCGCGCGTGCTGCCGGCCGACGTGTGGGGCGAGCACGGCCCGCTGCCGCGGCGTCCGGCTTCGGCCGATGCGGTGGCCGCCACGCGCGTGGCGGTGCGCGAGTCATGAACGGCGACCGGCTCCGTGCATTCGTCGCGCTGCTGCCCGATACGGCATCGCGCGACGCGCTGCACGCGTTGCCGGTCACCCGCGGCGCGCGGCGCACGCAGCCCGCGCAACTGCACGTGACGCTCGCGTTCATCGGCGCGATCGAACGGACACGATGCGACGCGCTGGCCGCGCGCCTGCCGGCGCTCGCGGCCGGGCATGCACTGCCGTTGCAGCCGGTCGAGCGGATCGCGTGGTGGCCGAGCCTGCCGCGCGCGAGGCTGATCGTCGCGGAACTCGCGGCCGATCCCGCATGTGCAGCGCTGAATGCCGATTTGTCCGCGCTGCTGCGCGAACTCGGCGTGCCGGCCGACCGCCGGCCGTTCCGGCCGCACGTCACGCTCGCTCGACTGCCGCGCGATGCTGACGGACAACCGGCACACGGCGGCGCGACCGGTCGGCCGGTCGCACTGCGTTTCGTCGCGCTGACGCTGTTCGAAAGCCGGTTGTCGCACGAGGGCGTGTCGCACCTGCCGATCGTGTCGGTGCCGGTCGGGCGGGCGTAGCCGGGCGGTGGGGCGGTGGGGAGGACGAAGAAGAGAAGGCCGGCGCGGCAAGCGCCGGCCTCTTTATTGGGTTACGCGGCGACCTTGTCGCTGTCGGTCACGCGCTCGACGTTGATCCTGCCGACGTGGAACGCGGCCAGCGATTCGCGGTGCGCGATACTGACGATCGCGGCCTTCGGCAGCCGTTCCGCGAACAGGTGATAGAGCCGCGCTTCGTTGTCCGCGTCAAGCGCGCTCGTCGCTTCGTCGAGGAACAGGAAGTCCGGCTTGTGCAGCAGCACGCGCGCGCCGGCGAGACGCTGCTGTTCGCCCGGCGACAGCACCCGCGTCCAGTGGCCGGTTTCGCCGAGGCGCTCGACGTAGTCTTCGAGGCGGCATGCGCGCAGTGCGTCGCGACAGGCGTCGTCGGTAAACGCGTCGGGCGCGGCCGGATAGGTGAGCGCGGCCTTCAGCGTGCCGATCGGCAAGTAGCTCGTCTGCGGCACGAACATCATCCGCGCGCCAACCGGTGCGTCGATCGCGCCGTCGCCGAACGGCCACAGGCCCGCGAGCGCGCGCATGAACGTGCTCTTGCCGGAACCCGACTTGCCGATCACGAGCCAGCGCGAGCCCGGTTCGATCGTCACGTTGCCGATGTTCGCGAGCGCGTTGCCGTTCGGCAGTGCGAGCTTCAGCGACGACGTCGACAGTTGCTCGGCATCGACGTAGTGCAGGTTGATGCCGCCGTGCTCGGTCGCGGGCGACAGGCTTTCCTTCAGGTGCGACGTGCCCATCACGCGCTTGAATTCACGCAGACGGTTGACGGTTGCACGCCATTCGACGAGGGTCGAGTAACTGTTGATGAACCACGAGAACGAATCGCTGACGGTGCCGAACGCGGACGAGATCTGCATCAGCACGCCGAACGAGAACGCGCCCGCGAAATAGCGCGGCGCCGCGACGACGAGCGGGAAGATGATCGCGATCTGCCCGTAGAAGCTCAGCACGAACGTGAGGCGCTTCGTGTACTTCATCACGCGCCACCAGTTGTCGCGGATGCGCATGAACAGGTTCTGCGCATTGCCGGTCTCGGTTTTCTCGCCGTCGTAGAACGCGATCTGCTCGGCGTTCTCGCGCAGGCGGATCAGCCCGAAGCGGAAATCGGCCTCGACCCGCTGCTGCTGGTAGTTGATCGACACGAGCGGGTGGCCGACCTTCTGGATGATCAGCGAACCGACCACTGCGTACAGCGCGGCCGCCCAGACCATGTAGCCGGGAATCGTGATCGGCGTCGCGCCGAGCGAGAGCGTCAGCGCGCCCGCGAGCGACCACAGGATCGTGATGAACGACACGAGCGTGACGACCGTCGACAGCAGGTCGAGCGACAGCGCGAGCGTCGTCGTCGCGAACGACTGGAGGTCGTCGGTGATCCGCTGGTCGGGGTTGTCGGCGAGGCGGTCGCGTTCGATCCGGTAGAACGCGCGATCGCCGAGCCACTGGCCGAGAAAGCGGTCGGTGAGCCACTGGCGCCAGCGGAACCCGAGCATCTGTCGCAGGTAGCGGCCGTACACCGCGAGGATGATGAAGCCGAACGCGAGCGCGGAGAACTGCATCAGCAGGTTCGGGAAGTCGTGGACGTCCTTCGACTGCAGCGCGTTGTAGAACTGCGCGTTCCACTTGTTCAGCTTGACGTTGATCCAGACCACGCAGAGGTTGATCGCGATGATCGTGACCAGCAGCCCCCACGCGACTTTCCATTCGGATGACACCCAGTAGGGCTTGATGAGGCTCCATGCGGATACCGGGCGCTCGTCCTGCGGCGCGTCGGAGGCGAAGCGGACGGGATCGATCGATTGGGTCATGTGCTTCCTGATGAGTAGCCGGCGCGCGGGCCGGGCGAAGCCGGGCGCGCGCCGCGATACGGCATGCCGGGACGAGGTGCCGACTGGCGGCGGGCGCTCGGATGGTCGCCCGCGCGTCTTAAACGGCACTTAAGGCCGGCGGTGACGCGGCAACCGGCCGCTCGCGCGGCCGACCTGCGGGCATTGTGCCAGAGCGGCGCAGCGTGACGACGAATTTGCCACAAAGGGGACAGTTTGCGGCGCTTTCCGCTTTTATGGTCTAATGGCCGACGACGAAACAGGGGTGCTTCGAGCGCGGCCGACGGAAAGTTCCGGGCGACGCGGCGAGGCTGAGAAAGACCCTTCGCACCCGATCCGGGTAATACCGGCGAGGGAAGTTTCTGATCCCGCCGGGCCGCGCTGGCTGCCATCCCACATGGTCAGCGCCCGAGTCCCGCCCGGCCGGCCTTTGCTGCCGGTTTCGTCCTTTTGGGTACGCGCGTTGCGCGTTACGGAAGGAATGATGACCGCTCAATCTTCAGTCTTTTGCGCTGTTCCCGATCCGCTGTCGTGTGCGTCTGCACGGGACGGTGTGCATGCGTCGACGTCCGTCGTACGCGCCCGCGCGATGCGCGGGGAGGGGGCGCGATGAACGTCCACGATTCCCGGCCGGATTTCGCGGTGCTCGGCGGCGGCCTCGTCGGCCGCCTGATCGCATGGCGGCTCGCGGGCGACGGGCAGCGCGTCGCGCTGTACGAGCGTGGCGGCCCGGACGGCGAGCAGTCGGCTGCGTGGATCGCGGCCGCGATGCTCGCGCCGCTCGCCGAGGCTGCGAGCGCCGAACTGCTGATCACCGAACTCGGCGCGGCGTCGCTGGCCCGCTGGCCGCAATGGCTCGCGGAACTGCCCGAACCCGTGTTCTTCCAGCAGCACGGCACGCTCGTCGTCTGGCATCACGCGGATCGCGCGGAGGCCCCGCTGTTCGAGCGGCGCGTGCGTGCGAACGCGCCGGCCGAGCTGTTCGACGGCGGCTTCGTCGCGCTTGCCGGCGTGCAGGTCGACGCGGCCGAACCCGCGCTCGCGGGGCGCTTCGCGCGCGGCCTGCTGCTGCCGCGCGAAGGGCAGCTCGACAACCGGCAGGCGCTGCGCGCGCTCGCGGCGGGCCTCGCGCAACGCGGCGTCGAGCTGCACTGGCACGCGACGATCGACGACGCGAACCGGCCCGACGCGCATTTCACGATCGATTGCCGTGGGCTCGGCGCGAAGCCCGCGCTGCCCGCGCTGCGCGGCATCCGCGGCGAAGTCGCGCGCGTGCGTGCGCCCGGCATCGGGCTCACGCGGCCCGTGCGGCTGCTGCATCCGCGCTACCCGCTGTACATCGCGCCGAAACAGGACGACCTGTACGTGATCGGCGCGACCGAGGTGGAGGGCGAGGACATGTCGCCCGTCAGCGTGCGCTCCGCGCTCGAACTGCTGAGCGCGGCGTTCTCCGTGCACCCGGCGTTCGGCGAGGCGCGCATCCTCGAACTGAATGCGCAATGCCGTCCGACGCTGCCCGATCATCGCCCGGCGGTGATCTGGGACGGCGCGACGACGCTTGCCGTCAACGGCCTGTACCGGCACGGCTTCATGATCGCGCCGGAAGTCGCGCATGCGGCGGTCGCGTTCGCGCAAGCCGCGCTCGGCGGCGCGTTCGCCGATGCCGACGCGTTCGCGGCCTGGCGTGACGCCGCGCGCTGGCCGACGCTCCTTCACCACCGCGACGACGCGCGCCAGCCGGCCTGACGCGCGCCGCCGACCGAATTCGACCAAGCCTCATGGATATCCAGATCAACCAACAGACCCTGACGCTGCCCGACGGCGCGACGGTGGCCGACGCGCTCGCCGCGTACGGCGCGCGTCCGCCGTACGCGGTCGCGTTGAACGGCAATTTCGTCGCGCGCACGCAGCATGCGGCGCGCGCGCTCGCGACGGGCGACAAGCTCGACGTGGTGCACCCCGTCGCGGGCGGCTGAGCGCCGCCGGTTCGCCCCGCTCTTCCAGGAAAACGACATGACGTCCCTCACTTCCGCCGACGCGCTGACGCTGTACGGCGAAACCTTCGCAAGCCGCGTGCTGCTCGGCACGTCGCGCTATCCATCGCTGCAGTCGCTGTCCGATTCGATCGCCGCGTCGCGGCCGGGGATGGTGACGGTCGCGCTGCGCCGCCAGATGACCGGCGGAACCGCCGAAGCCGGCTTCTTCGACCTGCTCAAGCGCCACGCGGTGCCGCTGCTGCCGAACACGGCCGGCTGCCAGACCGTCGCCGAGGCGGTGACGACCGCACACATGGCGCGCGAGGTCTTCGACACTGACTGGATCAAGCTCGAGCTGATCGGCGACGACTACACGCTGCAGCCCGATCCGGTCGGGCTGATCGAGGCGGCCGCGCAACTGGTCAAGGACGGCTTCAAGGTGCTCCCGTACTGCACCGAGGATCTCGTGATCGGCCGGCGCCTGCTCGACGTCGGCTGCGAGGCGCTGATGCCGTGGGGCGCGCCGATCGGCACGGGCAAGGGCGTCGTGAACCCGTACGGGCTGCGGGTGCTGCGCGAGCGGCTGCCGGACGTGCCGCTGATCGTCGACGCCGGACTCGGCGTGCCGTCGCATGCGTGCCAGGTGATGGAGTGGGGCTTCGACGGCGTGCTGCTGAACACGGCCGTGTCGCAGGCCACCCACCCGGAGATCATGGCGCGCGCGTTCGCGCAGGGCGTCGAGGCCGGCCGGGCGGCCTACCTCGCCGGGCCGATGGATGTGCGCGAGACTGCGCACGCGAGCACGCCGGTCGTCGGGATGCCGTTCTGGCATCAGGACGGGGGCGGTGCATGAGCGTGCGATTTGCCGATGCATTCTGGCCGCCGGCCGACGAGCTGGCCGAAGCGGCCGAGCAGATTCGCGCCCGCCTGGGCGACTGGCCGACCAGCACGACGCCGTGGCGGCTCTGCGTGGCGGCGCCCGAGGTGCCGGCCGCCGGCGACGTGCTGATCGTGTCGGCCGGCGACCGCGCCGCGCAGGCGCGCGCGTCCGCCGCGTCGCGCCCGGCGTCGCCGGATGCGGTCGCGATCGAATTCGACGAACGCGGCGCGGCGCTGCATGCCGCGGGCGTGCGCTACGCGCTCGAATCCGCGCACCCGCTCGCGGACGACTGGATCGCGGCGCTCGCCGCGTTCCTCGATTGCGGCTTCGCGCCGATCGACGCGCTGGTGCTCGCACTGGCGTGGCGCGACGGCGACGAGACTCGCGCGGCGGATGCATGGCCGGTCGATGCCGCGCGGTTCCCGCGCGTCGCCGGCTTGGCCGCCGCGCCGGAGCCGGCGTTTCCGCCATGCCCCGCGCAATTGGGGCTCTATCCGGTCGTGCCGGACGCCGAATGGGTCGAACGCGTGCTCGATTGCGGCGCGCGGACCGTGCAGCTGCGAGTGAAAGGCGCGAATCCCGACGCGTTACGCGCGGAAATCGCGCGTGCGGTCGCGGCAGGGCGCCGCTATCCCGAAGCGCGCGTGTTCATCAACGATCACTGGCAGATCGCGGTAGAAGAGGGCGCGTACGGCGTACACCTGGGTCAGGAAGATCTCGAAACGGCCGATCTCGCGGCGATCGCGCGCGCCGGCCTGCGGCTTGGGCTGTCGAGCCACGGTTATTACGAGATGTTGCGGGCATTGCATGAGCGGCCGAGCTATCTCGCGCTCGGTCCCGTGTACGCGACGGCGACCAAGGCGGTCGCGGCGCCGCCGCAGGGCCTTGCCCGAATCGCCCGCTACGCGCGCTTCGCGGGGGCGCGGGCGCCGCTCGTCGCGATCGGCGGCGTCGGGCTCGACGCGTTGCCGGACGTGCTGGCGACGGGCGTCGGCAGCGTCGCGGTGGTCAGTGCGGTGACGGGCGCTATCGAGTATCGGGCGGCGATTGTTGCGTTGCAGCAATGCTTTGCCCGACAATTTGACAATCATTGACCGCAGGGCCCGGAACGGCGTCACGACATCATTCCAAGGCAGGCCCTATAATTCGGCGTTCTGCGTAAAAGGACTGTCAGCTCCGTGAGCCCCACTCCTACCGAGACCCTGCTGGAACTTCGCGACGTCGACTTTGGCTACGGCGACCGCCTCGTCCTGTCGAACCTGAACCTGCGCTTCGGGCGCGGCCAGGTCGTCGCTGTCATGGGCGGATCGGGTTGCGGCAAGACGACCGTGCTGCGCCTGATCGGCGGCCTTGTGCGTGCGCGCCGCGGCCAGGTGCTGTTCGACGGCGCCGACGTCGGCGCGCAGACGCGCGACGGCCTGTACGCGCTGCGCCGCAAAATGGGCATGCTGTTCCAGTTCGGCGCGCTGTTCACCGACATGTCGGTGTTCGAGAACGTCGCGTTCGCGCTGCGCGAACACACCGATCTGCCCGAAGACCTGATCCGCGACCTCGTGCTGATGAAGCTCAACGCGGTCGGCCTGCGCGGCGCGCGCGACCTGATGCCGTCCGAGGTGTCGGGCGGGATGGCGCGTCGCATTGCGCTCGCGCGCGCGATCGCGCTCGATCCGCAGCTCATCATGTACGACGAGCCGTTCGCGGGCCTCGACCCGATCTCGCTCGGCATCACCGCGAACCTGATCCGCACGCTGAACGAGGCACTCGGCGCGACCTCGATCCTCGTCACGCACGACGTGCCGGAATCGTTCGCGATCGCCGATTACGTGTATTTCCTGGCCAATGGCGGCGTGCTCGCGCAGGGGACGCCGGACGAACTGCGCGCATCGACCGATCCGAGCGTGCGCCAGTTCATCGACGGCGCACCGGACGGCCCGTTCAAATTTCATTACACGAGCCCGCCGCTGGCAGCGGATTTCGGGCTCGGCGGAGGGCGCGCATGATCAGCGCGATCGGACGTTATGTCACCGGCGGCCTCGAGCGCGCGGGCTACGGCACGCGGCTGTTCGTGCGCCTCGTGCTGGAATTCTTCCCGTTGCTGCGCCGGCCCCGGCTGGTCACGAAGCAGATCCACTTCCTCGGCAACTATTCGTTCGTGATCATCGCCGTGTCGGGCCTGTTCGTCGGCTTCGTGCTCGGCCTGCAGGGCTACTACACGCTGAACCGCTACGGGTCCGAGCAGGCGCTCGGCCTCCTGGTCGCGCTGTCGCTCGTGCGCGAGCTCGGCCCGGTCGTGACCGCGCTGCTGTTCGCGGGCCGCGCGGGCACGTCGCTCACGGCCGAGATCGGCCTGATGAAGGCCGGCGAGCAGCTCACCGCGCTCGAGATGATGGCGGTCGACCCGATCAAGACGGTGATCGCGCCGCGCATGTGGGCCGGCATCATCGCGATGCCGCTGCTCGCCGCGATTTTCAACGCGGTCGGCGTGCTCGGCGGCTATTTCGTCGGGGTCGTGCTGATCGGCGTCGATCCGGGTGCGTTCTGGTCGCAGATGCAAGGCGGGGTCCAGGTCTGGGCCGACGTCGGCAACGGTGTGCTCAAGAGCATCGTGTTCGGGTTCGCCGTGACCTTCATTGCGCTGTATCAAGGGTATGAAGCGAAGCCCACGCCAGAGGGCGTGTCGCGCGCGACGACCAAGACGGTCGTGTTCGCGTCGCTCGCCGTACTCGGCCTCGATTTCCTGCTGACCGCGCTGATGTTCAGCTAAGCCTCAGCCAAGCCAAATTTTGGGATGACGATGAAAAAGACTGCTCTCGACTTCTGGGTCGGCCTGTTCGTGGTGGTGGGCTTCCTTGCGGTGCTGTTCCTGGCGCTGAAGGTCGGCAACATGAGCTCGCTGTCGTTTCAGCCGACCTATTCGGTGAAGATGAAATTCGACAATATCGGCGGGCTGAAGCCGCGCGCGGCCGTGAAGAGTGCCGGCGTCGTGGTCGGCCGCGTGAAGTCGATCGGCTTCGATACGAACACGTACCAGGCGCTCGTGACGATCGACGTCGACGGCCAGTACCCGTTCCCGAAGGATTCGTCGGCGAAGATCCTGACGTCGGGCCTGCTCGGCGAGCAATATATCGGTCTCGATCCGGGCGGTGACACCGAAATGCTGAAGGCGGGCGATACGATCGCGATGACGCAGTCGGCGATCGTGCTCGAGAACCTGATCGGCCAGTTCCTGTACAGCAAGGCAGCCGACGCGGGCGGCGCGAAGCCGGCAGCCGGTGCAGCGGCTGCACCGGCCGCGCCCGCACCGGTGGCGGTGCCGGCGTCCGCGGTGTCCGGTTCTGGCGCCCAATAAACCACACGAGAGAAAGACCAGAGGGTAATGACCATGCAGACGATCCGCATCAGGAACGCCGCGCTCGCGGTGGCGGCAGTCGCCGCGTTGAGCGGTTGCGCGACCGTGCAGACGCCGACCAAGGGCGATCCGCTCGAAGGCTTCAACCGCACGATGTACAAGTTCAACGACACGGTCGACACGTATGCGCTGAAGCCGGTCGCGCAGGGCTACCAGTACGTGGTGCCGCAGCCGGTGCGCGACAGCGTGACCAACTTCTTCTCGAACATCGGCGACGTCTACATCGCGGCGAACAACATCGTGCAGCTGCGGATCGCGGACGGCGTCGGCGACCTGATGCGCGTCGTGATCAACACGGTGTTCGGCGTCGGCGGCCTGTTCGACGTCGCGACGATCGCGAAGCTGCCGAAGCACACGGCCGACTTCGGGATCACGATGGGCCGCTACGGGATGCCGTCGGGCCCGTATCTGGTGCTGCCGCTGCTGGGCCCGAGCACGCTGCGCGACACGGCTGGCCTCGGCGTCGACTATGTTGGCAACCCGCTCACCTACGTCAAGCCGGATGGCCTGAGCTGGGGCCTGTTCGGCGTGAACCTCGTCAACACGCGCGCGAACCTGCTCGGCGCGGGCGACGTGCTGAACGCCGCGGCGCTCGACAAGTACTCGTTCGTGCGCAATGCGTACCTGCAACGCCGTCAGATGCTGATCGACAATGCGCGTGGCGAGGCTGGCGCGAGCTCGAGCAGTGATGCGCTGCCGAAGTACGACCTGCCGGACGACGGTGCGGCACCGGCGGCAGCCGGCGCGGCCGGTACGGCGGGCGCAGCGGCAGTCGGCGGGGCCACGGCGCCGGCCGGTGCATCGGGCGCGGCCGTTGCGGTGCCGGCTTCGGGCACGGCCGAATCGCCGAACCCGGCCAGCGAAACGAACGTGCCGGCCATGCAGATGACGCCGCCGTCTCCGGGCGGGTTCCGCTTCCCGAGCATCAAGCTGCACTGACCCATTTACATTCGTTACAGCCGGAAACGATTCAGTCGGTAGCGCACGCGAACTTGCGCGTAAGCTACCGTCTCCAACCTTCGCATCGACTCATTCATGCAGGTCACTATGATGAAAAAACTGTTCCTGATCCCCGTTTTCGCGGCGCTGTTCTCGTTCGGCAGCGCAGCTCACGCGCAAGTCGACCAGTCGAACCCGCAGGCGCTGATCAAGACGGCGACGCAGCAGGTGCTCGACGAAGTCAAGCAGCAGACGATCAAGCAGGGCGACACCAATCGCATCATTACGATCGTCAACAAGGACATCCTGCCGTACACCGATTTCCGCCGCACCACGCAGCTCGCGATGGGCCGCAACTGGCGCACGGCGTCGGTCGAGCAGCAGCAGCAGGTTCAGGAGCAGTTCAAGCTGCTGCTGATCCGCACGTATTCGGGTGCGCTGGCTCAGCTGAAGCCGGACCAGCAGATCCAGTACCCGCCGTTCCGCGCCGATCCGGCCGATACCGACGTCGTGGTCAAGACGGTCGCGATGAACAACGGACAGCCGGTCCAGATCGACTACCGCCTGTACAAGACGGCCAACGGCTGGCGGGTGTATGACCTGAACGTGCTCGGCGCATGGCTGATCCAGACGTACCAGCAGCAGTTCAACGAGAAGATCCAGCAAAGCGGCGTGGACGGCCTGATCAAGTTCCTGACGCAGCGCAACCAGGAACTTGCCGCGGGCAAGCAGGCGTCGTGAGCGGCTTCGAGGCCGGTTCCACGCTGACCGTCGCGAGCGCGAAGTCCGCGCTCGCGGACGGTCTCGCACGCATCGGCGCGGGAGCTACCGCCGTCGATTGCGCGGCGCTGACGCAGTTCGACTCGTCCGCGCTCGCCGTGCTGCTCGCATGGCAACGTGCCGCCAAAGCGCGCGGCACGACCCTCGACATCCTCAATCTCCCCCCGAAGCTCGCCAGCCTCGCGCACGCCTACGGCGTCGACGCGCTCATCGAAGGCACCGGGCGACATTGACCCTGTCCGACCGAAGCCTGCCGCGCCAGCCGGCGCGCGCCAGCTTCAGGCCGCGCGCCTCCGGCGCCGGCTCCACCAGCCGGTTTGCCCTATAATCAAGCGTTTTGCGGGGCAGCCAATCGGCGTCCGGCCCCCATTTTCATTCGCAGCAAGCACAGAATAGGCGTCGCGGCCGTTGCGCCGCGCACAGTCATGTCAGCCATAGAAATCCGTCACGTCAAGAAGCGCTACAAATCGCTTCAGGCGCTCAAGGGCGTCAGTCTGTCGGTCGAGGAAGGCGAGTTTTTTGGTCTGCTCGGTCCGAACGGCGCAGGCAAGACCACGCTCATCAGTATCCTCGCCGGGCTTGCCCGGGCCGATGAAGGCAGTATCTCGGTGCGTGGCCACGACGTCGTCAAGGACTTCCGGGATGCGCGTCGCGCGCTCGGCGTCGTGCCGCAGGAACTCGTGTTCGACCCGTTCTTCACCGTCCGCGAGACGCTGCGGATCCAGTCCGGCTATTTCGGGCTGCGCCGCAACGACGACTGGATCGACGAAGTCATGGCCAATCTCGACCTCACCGAAAAGGCCGACGCGAACATGCGCGCGCTGTCGGGCGGGATGAAGCGCCGCGTGCTGGTCGCGCAGGCGCTCGTGCACCGGCCGCCCGTGATCGTGCTCGACGAGCCGACTGCCGGTGTCGACGTCGAACTGCGCCAGACGCTGTGGAAATTCATCTCACGGCTGAACCGCGAGGGCCACACGATCGTCCTGACCACCCATTACCTCGAGGAAGCCGAGGCGCTGTGCGATCGCATCGCGATGCTGCGTCGCGGTGAAGTCGTCGCGCTTGACCGCACCGACGCGCTGCTGCGCCGCTTCGCGGGGCTGCAGCTGTACCTGCGGCTCGCGACGGGCGCGTTGCCGGCCGAGCTGCGCGGGCTGGAGACCGATCCGGCCGCACGCGCGCCGGGCGAGCACCTGCTGCGTCTCACGAGCTACGACGATGTCGAGCGCATCCTCGCGCAGTGTCGCGCGGCGGGTTGCACGTTCGACGAGATCGAGGTCCGCAAGGCGGACCTCGAAGATGTGTTCGTCCAGGTGATGAACGGGGCCGAGGCGATCGAGGGTCTGGCATGAATCAACAACGCCCACGCGAACTTCGTTCGCTGTCCGCCGAGGGGGCGCCCGCCCCGCTCGGGGCTGCCCGGCAAGTGGCCGGAAGCGGTTTTCGTACGCTGTTCTACAAGGAACTCCTGCGTTTCTGGAAGGTGGCGATCCAGACGGTGCTCGCGCCCGTGGTGACGGCGCTGCTGTATTTGACGATCTTCGGCCACGCGCTGTCGGGTCGCGTCGAGGTCTATCCGGGTGTCGAGTACGTGAGCTTCCTGGTCCCGGGCCTCGTGATGATGAGTGTGCTGCAGAACGCGTTCGCGAACAGCTCGTCGTCGCTGATCCAGTCGAAGATCACCGGCAACCTCGTGTTCGTGCTGCTGCCGCCGCTGTCCTACAGGGACATCTTCGGCGCGTACGTGCTCGCGTCCATCGTGCGCGGCCTCGCGGTCGGCACGGGCGTGTTCGTCGTGACGATCTGGTTTATCCCGATGCATTTCGCGGCGCCGTTGTTCATCATCGCGTTCGCGCTGCTCGGTTCGGCGATCCTTGGCACGCTTGGGCTGATCGCCGGGATCTGGGCCGAGAAATTCGACCAGCTCGCCGCGTTCCAGAACTTCCTGATCATGCCGCTGACGTTCCTGTCCGGCGTGTTCTATTCGACGCACTCGCTGCCGCCCGTGTGGCGCGAGATCTCGCGTCTCAACCCGTTTTTCTACATGATCGACGGCTTCCGTTACGGGTTCTTCGGCGCGTCCGACATCAACCCGCTCGCGAGCCTCGCGATCGTCACCGGTTTCTTCGTGCTGCTCGCGATGTTCGCGATGCGGCTGCTCGCGACCGGCTACAAACTACGTCATTGATATCGACGGCGGCAGCCGCCACGGGCGGCGCGCGCCGACAGGAGCCCCTCATGTTGCCGACTCCCGAACAGGTCAAGCAATACATCGCCGGCGGTCTCGCCTGCACTCATCTGGAAGTCGAAGGCGACGGCCAGCATTTCTTCGCGACGATCGTGTCGGCGGCCTTCGAAGGCAAGCGGCCGATCCAGCGGCACCAGCTCGTCTATGCGGCGCTCGGCGATCGCATGAAGCAGGAAATTCACGCGCTCAGCATGAAGACGCTGACGCCCGCCGAATGGCAGAACGCATAACCGGAACCACTGAGTGCAAGTCACCGTCAACGAGCGCGACGCCGTCCAGAGCGTCGCCACGGCACACCCGGCCGTCAACGGGGAATCGCAGGGACACGGGATGGACAAGCTGGTGATCGAAGGCGGTCGCCGGCTGTCCGGCGAGATCGTCGTGTCGGGCGCGAAGAATGCCGCGCTGCCGATCCTGTGCGCGGGGCTGCTCAGCGCCGAGCCGGTCGAGCTCGACAACGTGCCGAACCTGAAGGACGTGCGCACCACGCTGAAGGTGCTGAATCAGATGGGCGTGAAGAGCGATACGGACGGCTGCCGCGTGCAGCTCGACGCGTCGCGTGTCGACAACCTCGTCGCGCCGTACGAGCTCGTGAAGACGATGCGCGCGTCGATCCTCGTGCTCGGGCCGCTGCTCGCGCGCTTCGGCGAAGCGAAGGTGTCGCTGCCGGGCGGCTGCGCGATCGGCGCGCGTCCGGTCGACCAGCACATCAAGGGCCTGCAGGCGATGGGTGCCGAGATCAGCATCGAGCACGGCTTCATCGAAGCGCGCGCGAAGCGCCTGAAGGGCGCGCGCATCGTGACCGACATGATCACCGTGACGGGCACGGAAAACCTGCTGATGGCCGCCACGCTTGCCGATGGCGAGACGGTGATCGAGAACGCGGCGCGCGAGCCGGAAGTGAGCGATCTCGCACACTTGCTGGTCGCGATGGGCGCGAAAATCGACGGCATCGGCACCGATCGCCTCGTGATCCAGGGTGTCGAGCGGCTGCATGGCGCGCGCCATTCGGTGATTCCCGACCGCATCGAGGCCGGCACGTTCCTGTGTGCAGTGGCGGCGGCGGGCGGCGACGTGATGCTGACTGGCGTGCGCCCGCACATCCTCGACGCGGTGATCGACAAGCTGCGCGAGGCCGGCGTGTCGATCGAGGAAGGCGACAGCTGGCTGCGCGTGAAGATGGATCGCCGGCCGTCGGCGGTCACGATCCGCACGTCGGAATACCCGGCGTTCCCGACCGACATGCAGGCGCAGTTCATGGCCCTCAATTCGGTCGCGACGGGCACCGCGCAGGTCGTCGAGACCATTTTCGAGAACCGCTTCATGCACGTGCAGGAGCTGAACCGGCTCGGCGCGAACATCACGGTCGACGGCAACACGGCGCTCGTGACGGGCGTCGACAAGCTGTCCGGCGCGAACGTGATGGCCACCGACCTGCGCGCATCGGCGAGCCTCGTGATCGCCGGGCTGCGCGCCGAAGGCGAAACGCTCGTCGACCGCATCTATCACCTGGACCGCGGCTACGACCGCATGGAAACCAAACTGACCGCCGTCGGCGCGAACGTGCGCCGCCTCTCCGGGAGCCAAGCATGACCGCGCCGCTGACCCTCGCCCTGTCGAAGGGCCGGATTTTCGAGGAAACCCTGCCGCTGCTGGCGGCCGCCGGCGTGCAGGTGGCCGAGGATCCGGAAACGTCGCGCAAGCTGATCCTGCCGACGACCGATCCGAACCTGCGCGTGATCATCGTGCGCGCGAGCGACGTACCGACCTATGTCGAATACGGCGCGGCCGATTTCGGTGTGGCCGGCAAGGACGTGCTGGTCGAGCACGGCGGCTCGGGCCTGTACCAGCCGATCGATCTGAATATTGCACGCTGCCGGATGTCGGTGGCCGTGCCGGCCGGCTTCGACTACGCGAACGCGGTGCGCCAGGGCGCGCGCCTGCGGGTCGCGACCAAGTACGTCGAAACGGCGCGCGAACACTTCGCCGCGAAGGGCGTGCACGTCGACCTGATCAAGCTGTACGGCTCGATGGAACTGGCGCCGCTGGTCGGCCTCGCCGACGCGATCGTCGACCTCGTCAGCTCGGGCGGCACGCTGAAGGCGAACAATCTGGTCGAGGTCGAGGAGATCATGGCGATCTCGTCGCGCCTCGTCGTGAACCAGGCTGCGCTGAAGTTGAAGCGCGCGGCGCTCAAGCCGATTCTCGACGCGTTCGAACGCGCGTCGCAGAATGGCAATTGAGTGCATCACCGTAACGGAACTCCCATGGCCATCACCATCCGCAAACTCGATTCGACGAGCGAAGGCTTCGACGCCGCGCTGCGTGCGGTGCTCGCATTCGAGGCGAGCGAGGACGACGCGATCGAGCAATCGGTCGCGCAGATTCTCGCCGACGTGAAGTCGCGCGGCGACGCCGCGGTGCTCGAGTACACGAACCGCTTCGACCGGCTGGACGCGAGCAGCGTCGCCGCGCTCGAACTGCCGCAGGACGCGCTGCAGACGGCGCTCGACGGCCTCGCGCCGAAGGCGCGTGCGGCGCTGGAAGCCGCGGCCGCACGCGTGCGTGCGTACCACGAGAAGCAGAAGATCGAGTGCGGCACGCATAGCTGGCAGTACACGGAAAGCGACGGCACGGTGCTCGGCCAGAAGATCACGCCGCTCGACCGCGTCGGCCTGTACGTGCCGGGCGGCAAGGCCGCCTATCCGTCGTCGGTGCTGATGAACGCGATTCCCGCGCGCGTCGCGGGTGTCGGCGAGATCGTGATGGTCGTGCCGACCCCGGACGGCGTGAAGAACGAGCTCGTGCTCGCCGCGGCGCTGCTCGGTGGCGTCGATCGCGTGTTCACGATCGGCGGCGCGCAGGCGGTCGGCGCGCTCGCGTACGGCACGGCCACGGTGCCGCCGGTCGACAAGATCTGCGGGCCGGGCAATGCGTACGTCGCCTCGGCGAAGCGCCGCGTGTTCGGCACGGTCGGCATCGACATGATCGCCGGGCCGTCGGAAATCCTCGTGCTGTGTGACGGCACGACCGATCCGAACTGGGTCGCGATGGACCTGTTCTCGCAGGCCGAACACGACGAGCTCGCGCAGTCGATCCTGCTGTGCCCGGACGGCGCATTCCTCGAGCGCGTCGAGAAGGCGATCGACGAGCTGCTGCCGACGATGCCGCGCCAGGACGTGATCCGTGCGTCGCTCGAAGGCCGCGGCGCGCTGATCAAGGTGCGCGACATGGCCGAAGCGTGCCGCATCGCGAACGACATCGCACCCGAGCACCTCGAGATTTCCGCGCTGGAGCCGCAGCAATGGGGCCAGCAGATCCGCCACGCGGGCGCGATCTTCCTCGGCCGCTACACGAGCGAAAGCCTCGGCGACTACTGCGCGGGCCCGAACCACGTGCTGCCGACGTCGCGCACCGCGCGCTTCTCGTCGCCGCTCGGCGTGTACGATTTCATCAAGCGCTCGAGCCTGATCGAAGTCAGCGCCGAAGGCGCGCAGACGCTCGGCGAGATCGCCTCCGAGCTCGCGTACGGCGAAGGGCTGCAGGCGCACGCGCGGAGCGCCGAACTGCGGATGAAGGGGTGACACGCACGCCGGGGCCGGTGCCGACGCATCGACTCCGGTCGACGAGGAGACCCAGCGCAAGGTGGCAGCCGCCGCCTTGCCGACCATTTGATGCCGGCGCGACGCACGCCGGCTTGAGACCATGACGACGCCACAAGACATCATCCGCCGCGACGTGCTCGCGATGACGAGCTACCCGGTGCCCGACGCGAGCGGGTTCGTGAAGCTCGATGCGATGGAGAACCCGTATTCGCTGCCCGCGCCGCTGGCGGCGGCGCTCGGCGAGCGCCTCGCGCAGGTCGCGCTGAACCGCTACCCGGCGCCGCGCCCGGGCGCGCTGCTCGACAAGCTGCGCCGCGCGATGGGCGTGCCGGCCGCATGCGACGTGCTGCTCGGCAACGGCTCGGACGAAATCATCAGCATGATGTCGGTGGCGTGCGCCAGGCCGGGTGCGAAGGTACTCGCGCCGGTGCCGGGCTTCGTGATGTACGAGCTGTCGGCGAAGTTCGCGCAGCTCGACTTCGTCGGGGTGCCGCTGAAGGCCGACCTGACGCTCGACGCGGATGCCATGATCGCGGCGATCGCCGAGCATCGGCCCGCGCTCGTTTATCTCGCCTACCCGAACAACCCGACCGGCACGCTGTACGACGAAGCCGACGTCGAGCGGATCATCGCGGCCGCACGGCACAGCCTGATCGTGATCGACGAGGCGTACCAGCCGTTCGCGGAGCGCTCGTGGCTGCCGCGCGCCGCCGAGTTCGACAACGTCGTCGTGATGCGCACGGTGTCGAAGCTCGGCCTCGCGGGGATCCGCCTCGGCTATCTCGCCGGGCTGCCCGCGTGGCTGACCGAGTTCGACAAGGTGCGCCCGCCGTACAACATCAACGTGCTGACCCAGGCGACCGTCGATTTCCTGCTCGACCACCTCGACGTGCTCGACGCGCAGGCGGCCGAACTGCGCGCGGAACGCACGCGTCTCGCGGATGCCGTGGCCGCATTGCCGGGCGCGACGGTGTTCCCGAGCGCGGGCAATTTCCTGCTGGTGCGCGTGCCGGACGCGGCGGCCGTGTTCGATGCATTGCTCACCGAGCGGGTGCTGGTCAAAAACGTGAGTAAAATGCATCCGTTGCTGTCCGAATGCGTGCGGCTGACCGTCGGTTCTCCCGACGAAAACGCGCGCCTGCTGGCTGCTTTGAAACTCGCGCTGCCCGGTTGAGCCCAGGGCGCGGCGGCGCGCGACGATCAATCCCCATTTACATCAGACTCAATCAAGGAATTGCCATGCGTGTGGCGGAAGTCGTTCGCAATACCAGCGAAACGCAGATCCGTGTGAAGCTCGATCTCGACGGTACGGGCCGGCAGAAGCTGGCTACCGGCGTGCCGTTTCTCGACCATATGCTCGACCAGATCGCGCGACACGGTCTGATCGATCTCGAGGTCGAAGCGCATGGCGATACGCATATCGACGACCACCACACGGTCGAGGATGTCGGCATCACGCTCGGCCAGGCCGTCGCGAAGGCGATCGGCGACAAGAAGGGCATCCGTCGCTACGGCCATTCGTACGTGCCGCTCGACGAGGCGCTGTCGCGCGTCGTGATCGACTTCTCGGGCCGGCCGGGGCTGGAATTCCACGTGCCGTTCACGCGCGCGCGGATCGGCACGTTCGACGTCGACCTGTCGATCGAATTCTTCCGCGGGTTCGTGAACCACGCGGGTGTCACGCTGCACATCGACAACCTGCGCGGGATCAACGCGCACCATCAGCTGGAAACGGTGTTCAAGGCTTTCGGCCGGGCACTGCGCGCGGCGGTGGAGCTCGACGAGCGGGCGGCGGGGCAGATTCCGTCGACGAAGGGCAGCCTCTGAGTTCCAGACGGACAGACGCCAAGGACAACCTGACGGCTTCGGCGCGGCGCGCCGGCATGCGATGGATCTGCTCAAATCGTTCATTTCGCTGCTAGCGCTGATCAACCCGGTCGGCGCGGTGCCGTTCTTCCTGAGCCTGACGGCGCAGCAGACGGACGACGAGCGGCGCCGCACGATCCGGATCGCGTCGGTGTCGGTGTTCTGCGTGATGACGGTGACGACGCTGCTCGGGCAGCAGATCATCGACTTCTTCGGCATTTCGGTCGGCTCGCTCGAAGTGGGCGGCGGGATCATCATGCTGCTGATGGCGATCAACATGCTGAACGCGCAGATCGGCAACACGCGATCGACGCCGGAGGAGCGCCACGAGGCCGAGATGAAGGACAACATCGCGGTCGTGCCGCTGGCGATTCCGCTGCTTACGGGCCCCGGCTCGATCAGCACGGTGATCATCTATGCGGCGAACTCGCATCACTGGTATGAGCGGGCCGGGCTTGTCGCGATCGGCGCGGTCCTGGCCCTGCTGTGTTTCTTCGCGATGCGGCTTGCCGAGCCGATCGCGAACTGGATTGGCCGCACCGGCATCAACATCGCCACGCGGCTGATGGGTCTGATGCTGTCGGCGCTGGCGGTGGAATTCATCGTCAATGGACTGAGGGCGCTACTGCCTGCACTGAGATGAAAACTTCGATTGCGATTGTGGATTATGGGATGGGCAACCTGCGCTCGGTCGCGCAGGCGCTCAAGAAGGCCGAACCGGCCGCCGACGTGGCGATCGTCGACACGCCGGCTGCGATTCGCGCGGCCGACCGTGTCGTGCTGCCCGGCCAGGGCGCGATGCCCGACTGCATGCGCTGCCTCGGCGAATCGGGGCTGCAGGAAGCAGTGATCGAGGCGTCGCGCACGAAGCCGCTGCTCGGCGTATGCGTCGGCGAGCAGATGCTGTTCGACTGGAGCGCGGAAGGCGACACGAAGGGCTTGGGCCTGCTGCCCGGCAAGGTCGTGCGTTTCGAGCTCGACGGCCGGCTGCAGGACGACGGCTCGCGCTTCAAGGTGCCGCAGATGGGCTGGAACCGCGTGCGCCAGTCGCAGCCGCACCCGCTGTGGGACGGCGTGCCCGACGATGCGTATTTCTACTTCGTGCACAGCTATTACGTGACGCCGGACAACCCGGCGCACACGGTTGGCGAAACGGCATACGGCGCGCCGTTTACGTCCGCGGTCGCGCGGGACAACCTCTTCGCGACCCAATTCCACCCCGAGAAAAGCGCGGAAGTCGGGTTGCGTCTGTATCGCAACTTCGTACACTGGAAACCGTGAACGTGGTGCGCGAGCCACAGTCGACGGGGCGGAAACGCCTGTCGCGCGGGGCTCACGCGTCTATGCGCCGAAAGAGTTGTACTAAACTAGCGAGACGGCGCGGTACCGGATTGGCCGGTACGCGCCGGATTCTTTTCATTTTCCACGACGACACCCGATTGCTATGTTGCTGATTCCGGCCATCGATCTCAAAGACGGTCAGTGTGTGCGCCTCAAACAGGGCGATATGGACCAGGCCACGATTTTTTCCGAGAACCCGGCGGCGATGGCCCGCAAGTGGGTCGATCTCGGCGCCCGGCGGCTCCATCTGGTCGACCTGAACGGCGCATTCGCCGGCAAGCCGAAGAATCTCGAGGCGATCGAAGCGATCCTCGACGAAGTCGGCGATGAAATCCCCGTACAGCTCGGCGGCGGCATCCGCAGCCTCGAGACGATCGAGAAGTACCTCGACGCCGGCCTGTCCTACGTGATCATCGGTACGGCGGCCGTGAAGGACCCGGGCTTCCTGCAGGACGCGTGCACCGCGTTCGCCGGCAGCATCATCGTCGGCCTCGATGCGAAGGACGGCAAGGTCGCGACCGACGGCTGGAGCAAGCTGACCGGCCACGAAGTGATCGATCTCGCGCAGAAGTTCGAGGACTACGGCGTCGAATCGATCGTCTACACGGACATCGGTCGCGACGGGATGCTGCAGGGCATCAACATCGAGGCGACCGTGAAGCTCGCGCAGGCGGTCGGCATTCCGGTGATCGCCAGCGGCGGCCTGTCGAACCTTACCGACATCGAGAACCTCTGCGAAGTGGAAGAGCACGGCGTCGAAGGCGTGATCTGCGGCCGTGCGATCTACTCCGGCGATCTCGATTTCGCGGCCGCGCAAAAGCGCGCGGACGAACTGAACGGCGAACTCGACAACGCGTAACGCGGTTGTCCCGTTCGCCGGGGCTGCCAGCAGGCGGCCCCGACCGGAAGCCTCGCGCGAGGCTTCCGCAACCGGCCGTCCCATCGCGGCATATGGCGCAACATCATGGCTCTAGCTAAACGCATCATCCCCTGCCTGGACGTGACTGCCGGGCGTGTCGTCAAGGGCGTCAACTTCGTCGAACTGCGCGATGCCGGCGACCCCGTCGAAATCGCCCGCCGTTACGACGACCAGGGTGCCGACGAACTGACGTTCCTCGACATCACCGCGACCTCCGATCAGCGCGACCTGATCCTGCCGATCATCGAGGCGGTCGCGTCGCAGGTCTTCATTCCGCTGACCGTCGGCGGCGGCGTGCGCGCCGTCGAGGACGTGCGGCGCCTGCTGAACGCGGGCGCGGACAAGGTCAGCATGAATTCGTCGGCGGTCGCGAACCCGCAGCTCGTGCGCGACGCGGCCGACAAATACGGCTCGCAGTGCATCGTCGTCGCGATCGACGCGAAGCGCGTGTCGGCCGACGGCGAAACGCCGCGCTGGGAAGTCTTCACGCACGGCGGCCGCAAGAATACGGGCCTCGACGCGATCGAATGGGCGCGCAAGATGGCCGAGCTCGGCGCGGGCGAGATCCTGCTTACGAGCATGGACCGCGACGGCACGAAGTCGGGCTTCGACCTCGCGCTCACGCGCGGCGTGTCGGACGCGGTGCCGGTGCCGGTGATCGCATCGGGCGGTGTCGGCTGCCTGCAGGATCTCGCGGACGGCATCAAGGACGGTCGCGCCGACGCGGTGCTGGCCGCAAGCATCTTCCACTACGGCGAGCACACGGTCGGCGAGGCGAAGCGCTTCATGTCCGACCAGGGCATCCCGGTGAGGCTGTGATGAATACCGAAACGAAATCCCTGCCCGCGTGGCTCGACAAGGTCCGCTGGGACGACAACGGCCTCGTGCCGGTGATCGCGCAGGAAGCGTCGACGAACGACGTGCTGATGTTCGCGTGGATGAACCGCGAGGCGCTGGCGAAGACGATCGAGACGCAGCGCGCGGTCTACTATTCGCGCTCGCGCAAGCGCCTGTGGTTCAAGGGCGAGGAGTCGGGCCACGTGCAGCACGTGCACGAGGTGCGGCTCGACTGCGACGAGGACGTCGTGCTGCTGAAGGTCGAGCAGGTGTCGGGCATTGCATGCCACACCGGCCGGCATTCGTGCTTCTTCCAGAAATTCGAAGGCAACGTGGACAGCGGCGACTGGGTCGCGGTCGAGCCGGTGCTGAAAGATCCCGAACACATCTACAAATGACGCAATCGACCGAAGACACGCTGCTGCGCCTCGCGGCCGTGATCGATAGCCGCAAGGGCGGTGACCCCGACCAATCGTACGTATCGCGCCTGTTCCACAAGGGCGACGACGCGGTGCTGAAGAAGATCGGCGAAGAGGCGACCGAAGTCGTGCTGGCCGCGAAGGACGTGCGCCAGGGCGGCGCGCCGACGGCGCTGGTCGGCGAAGTGGCCGATCTGTGGTTCCACTGCCTCGTGATGCTGTCGCATTTCGACCTGAGCCCGGCCGACGTGATCGCCGAGCTCGAGCGCCGCGAAGGGCTGTCGGGCATCGAGGAAAAGGCGCTGCGCAAGCGCCGCGAGCGCGAGGAAAACGGCGGGTGACAGGCAGCGGCGCGCCGCGGTGGCAACAGTCAGGTAAGCTGTAAGAATTGTCATCTAGCGGGGGTAGCATCATGACCGATACACCGAGCCAGTTTCCGACACCGTCGGTGCCGGGCGCAGCAGACGCCGAGCGACTGAACGGATTGCGCACGCTGACGCACGTGCTGTATGGCCTCTACGCGATTCATTGGCTGACGGGCGGCGTCACCGGCCTCATCGCGATCATCATCAACTATGTGAAGCGCGGCGATGTGGCCGGCACGCCGTACGCCGACCATTTCGAGTGGCAGATCCGCACGTTTTGGCGCGCGCTGATCGCGTACGTGATCGGCTTCGCACTGATGTTCGTGGCGGTGGGATTCGTCGTCATGTTTGTCACATGGATCTGGACGCTGTACCGTATCATCAAGGGTTGGCTGTACCTGAACGACAACAAGACGCTCGATCCGCAGGCCTGGTTCTGACCGGCGAGCGGGCGTTTCGCAGGAGCAACATGAGTCACGATCCGAATTGCCTGTTCTGCAAGATCGCGGCGGGCGAGATCCCGAGCACGAGGGTGCACGAGGACGACGAATTCGTCGCGTTCCGCGACATCCGCCCGGCGGCCGAGACGCACGTGCTCGTGATTCCGCGCCGGCACCTGCCGACGCTATCGGCGGCGAGCGAGGCCGATGCGCCGATGCTCGGCCGGCTGATGCTGCTCGTCGCGCGTCTGGCCGATCAGTTGGGCGTCGCGTACACGGGCGGCGAAACCGGCTTTCGCACGGTGATCAACACGGGTCCCGGCGGCGGGCAGGAGGTCTACCACCTGCACGCGCATATCCTGGCCGGCCCGCGCCCGTGGCACCGGATGGGTTGACGTAGCGGGGCGTTTCCCCCGCATCGATAGTCGAAGCCGGCGTGCCGCCGGCGATTTGCGCCGCGACACGGCGTGGTTGAGGAGAGGTTTCATCATGGGTGGATTGAGCATTTGGCACTGGCTGATCGTGCTGCTGATCGTCGCGCTGGTTTTCGGTACGAAGAAGTTGCGCAATATTGGCAACGACCTCGGCAGCGCCGTGAAGGGTTTCAAGGACGGGATGAAGGAAGGCGAAACGCCGGCGGACGCGCAGCAACTGCCGCGCTCGGGCTCGGTCGACGTCAACGCGAAGGAAACGACGCGTTCCGACTCGAACAAGTCGTAACGCCGGCACGCTGACAGGCATTCGCAATGCTGGATCTCGGTCTTTCGAAAATGGCGCTGATCGGCGTCGTCGCGCTCGTGGTGCTCGGCCCCGAGCGCCTGCCGCGCGTCGCGCGTACGGCCGGCGCATTGTTCGGCCGCGCGCAGCGGTACATCAACGACGTGAAGGCCGAGGTCTCGCGCGAAATCGAACTCGACGCACTGCGGACGATGAAGACCGATTTCGAGGCGGCCGCGCGCAATGTCGAGACGACGATTCACGATAACCTGCGCGAGCACGAGAAGGAACTGAACGACACGTGGAACTCCGCGGTCGGCGGTCCCAACGAAGGCTCGGTCGATGCCGGCACGTACGGTTCCGACACGCCTGCAGTGCCGTCATGGCGCGGCAGCACGGCCGCGCTCGCGCCGAAGCGTCGCAACTGGCGTGTGAAGCAGGCAGCGACGCCTGTCTGGTACAAGCGCGCGACCACCCGTCGCACGCACGTGCAGTCGGGCGCCGCGCGTGTCGCGCGCCACCAGCCGGCCAGCCTGCGCCGGCCGACGCGCTTCTTCTGAGCCGAGCGCATGCTCGCTCGTCAATCCTACCGAGGGCCGGTGTGAGCGACCCCCAGCAGAACCCGGGCGACGCCCCGGAAGAAACCTTCATTTCCCATCTCGTCGAGCTTCGCGATCGCATCATTCGCGCGGGCTTGGCCGTGATCGTCGTGTTCCTCGGGCTCGTCTACTGGGCACCCGACATCTTCCGGCTGCTCGCGCGGCCGCTGATGGAGAACCTGCCGAAGGGCGGCAGGATGATCGTGACCGATGTCACGGGCTCGTTCTTCGTGCCGATGAAGGTCACGATGCTCGTCGCGCTCGTGATCGCGTTGCCGATCGTGCTGTACCAGATCTGGGCGTTCGTCGCGCCGGGGCTGTACCAGCACGAGAAGAAGCTCGTCGTGCCGCTCGTCGGCAGCAGCTACTTCCTGTTCCTGTGCGGGATGGCGTTCGCGTACTTCCTCGTGTTCCCGACGATCTTTCGCGTGATGGCGCACTACAACGCACCGCTCGGCGCGGAGATGTCGACCGACATCGACAACTATCTGAGCTTCGTGCTCGGGATGTTCATCGCGTTCGGGGTCACGTTCGAAGTACCGATCATCGTCGTGCTGCTGGTGCGGATGGGGGTGCTGACGCTGAAGAAGCTGAAGGAGATCCGGCCGTACGTGATCGTCGGCGCATTCGTTGTCGCAGCGGTCGTCACGCCGCCGGACGTGTTCTCGCAACTGATGCTCGCGCTGCCGCTCATCGTGCTGTTCGAGGTGGGGCTGCTGGCTGCGCGCTTCTTCGTGCCGAAGCCGACGGAAGCGCCCGAGGCGGAGAACGGCGCCGCGAGTTGACGCCGAAGCAGCGTGCGCCGGTCGGCGCGGTGGCTGCGGCCGACGCGCCGTTCGGCGACGTTGTAGCCGGACGGTAGATCGGAACGCGCAGGCGGTGCGGGCGAACGCAGCTTCACCGCGACGAAAGAACGCCGATGCAATGCAAAAGGGCAGCTCAACTCTGAGCTGCCCTTTTGCATTTCCGTCTTCGGCCTGCCGGCGGCACCGATGCGCCGGCCGCCGGATGTCACTCGCTGTCGCTGTCCTGTTCGTCGAGCGTCTGCTTCGGCGGCGGCGGGCGCTTGCCGATCACGACGTTCACGTCGAACTCCTTGCCCTTGCGCACGACGTGTACCTTGGTCGGCGTGCCCGGCTTGATCTGCGCGACGGTGTTCAGCAGCTTCGTCGTGTCGGTGATGTCCTCGCCGTTCACGCTCACGAGGATGTCGCCCGGCTTGATGCCGGCCTTGTCGGCGGGGCCGCCCTGCAGCACGCCTGCGACGATCGCGCCGGATTTCTGCTGGAGCCCGAACGACTCGGCGATCTCCGGCGTGACGTCCTGCGGCTCGACGCCGATCCAGCCGCGCGTGACCGAGCCCGTCGTGATGATGCTTTCGAGCACGGTGCGCGCGGTCGACACGGGAATCGCGAAGCCGATGCCGAGCGAGCCGCCCGAGCGCGAGTAGATCGCCGTGTTGATCCCGAGCAGGTTGCCGTTCACGTCGACCAGCGCGCCGCCCGAGTTGCCGGGGTTGATCGGCGCGTCGGTCTGGATGAAGTTCTCGAACGTATTGATGCCGAGGTGATTGCGGCCGAGCGCGCTGATAATCCCCATCGTGACCGTCTGGCCGACGCCGAACGGGTTGCCGATCGCGAGTACGACGTCGCCGACCCGCGACTGGTCCGAACGGCCGAGCGTGATCGTCGGCAGGTTCGTCATGTTGATCTTCAGTACGGCCAGGTCGGTTTCCGGGTCGCTGCCGATCACCTTCGCGGTGGCCGTGCGGCCGTCTGCGAGCGCGACTTCGATCTGGTCGGCACCGTCCACGACGTGCTGGTTCGTTAGAATGTAACCTTCCGGGCTCACGATAACGCCTGAGCCGAGGTTGGCGGCCGGTTCGTCCTGTTGCTTGCGGGCGTTGCGGTCGCCGAAGAAGTAGCGGAACAGCGGATCTTTCGCGCGCGGATCGGGCGGCAGCGAGCCATCCTTGCTGGAGAATACGTTGACGACAGCGGGCATCGCCTTTTGCGCGGCCTCGGCGTACGACGTGGTCGCCGGTGCCCCGCCGATGCCCGGCGCGACTTCCCGCAGCGCAACGATCGGCGTGGCGAGCTGCTTGCCGAGCTGTCCTTGCCGTTGCAGCCATTGCGGCTTGAGCGTCACGACGATGAACATCAGCGCGAGCAGCACCGTTACCGCCTGCGCGAAGAACAGCCAGAAGCGTCTAAGCATCTGAATGGATTAGAGGTTTATATGGATCGGATCGAACTTGAATTGTACTTGAACAATACCCTTGAAACCGCGCGCTTCAAGGACTATTGCCCGAACGGCCTCCAGGTCGAGGGGCGCCGCAAGATCGAGAAGATCGCCACCGGCGTGACGGCGTCGGTCGCGTTCCTCGAAGCCGCGCTCGAATGGGGGGCGGATGCAGTGCTCGTCCATCACGGCTATTTCTGGCGCAACGAGGCGCCGCAGATCACGGGCCGCAAGTACCAGCGCCTGAAGCTGCTGCTTGCGAACGACCTGAACCTGTTCGCGTTCCACCTGCCGCTCGACGCGCATCCGGAGTTCGGCAACAACGCGCAACTCGGCGCGAAGCTCGGGCTGCTCGGCGAGCAGCGTTTCGGCGATGGCGACCTCGGCTGGATGGCGACGCTGCCGATGCCGGTGACGCTCGAGCACTTCGTCGCGAAGGTCGAGCGCACGCTCGGCCGCACGCCGCTCGTGTTGGGCGATGCGGACACGCAGTTGCGCCGCATCGCGTGGTGCACGGGCGCGGCGCAGAGCTATTTCGATGCCGCGATCGACGCCGGCGCGGACGTGTTCCTGACCGGCGAGGTGTCCGAACCCGTCACGCACGCGGCGGCCGAGAGCGGCGTCGCGTTCGTTGCGGCAGGGCACCATGCGACCGAACGCTACGGAATCCAGGCGCTTGGCACCCACTTGTCCGAAGAATTCGATATCGAACACCTTTTTATCGATATTCATAATCCGGTCTGAGCCGCGGATTTGCGGCGGTGCATCGAAATTTCGCAATGTAGCGGATGCTTAAAAGTGAAATGATTTAATCGCTCCGATAGTGGGGGAAAACCCTTAACTATCAACTACTTCGAAGGGATTTTCATCTCCGGGCCTTGTAAATGGCGACTCCATTCGAGCAAACTAGCGGCGGAATGGAAAGTCGTGACGGAAAATCCAACTCAGAAGTGGGGCGTGTGATGCGAGACAAGGAAGAGAAACGCGTCGACAGCGGCCGCCGTACCTGGCTGATTGCGACATCCGTAGCAGGTGGCGTGGGAGGCGTAGCCACTGTCATACCTTTCGCGGCGTCGCTTGCGCCGTCCGCGAAAGCGAAAGCGGCCGGTGCACCGGTCGAGGTCGACATCAGCAGTCTGAAGCCCGGCGAAATGGTCACCGTGCCGTGGCGCGGCAAGCCGGTCTGGATCCTGAACCGTACCGACGACATGCTGGCCGACGTCGTCAAGGCCGACAAGGAAGTGGCCGATCCGACCAGCAAATCCCCGTATTCGATGGCGTTGCCCGCCTATTGCGCGAACGAATATCGCTCGCGGGCCGATCGCAAGAACATTCTCGTCGTGATGGCCGTGTGTACGCACCTCGGCTGCACGCCTAGCCAACGCTTCACGCCGGGTCCGCAGCCGAACCTGCCGGACGACTGGCCGGGCGGTTTCCTGTGCCCGTGCCACGGTTCGACCTACGACCTCGCCGGCCGCGTGTTCAAGAACAAGCCGGCGCCTCAGAATCTCGACATCCCGCCCTACATGTTCACGTCGGCGACGACCCTCGTGATCGGCAGGGACGAGAAAGGAGACGCGTGATGGCTGCCGACAACAAAGAAGTCTCCACGACAGGTCTCACCGGCTGGATCGACCAGCGCTTCCCGCTCACGTCTACCTGGAAAAAGCACGTTTCCGAGTACTACGCGCCGAAGAACTTCAACTTCTGGTACTTCTTCGGCTCCCTCGCGCTGCTCGTGCTCGTCAACCAGATCGTCACGGGCATCTTCCTGACGATGAACTACAAGCCCGACTCGACGCTCGCGTTCGCGTCGGTCGAGTACATCATGCGCGAGGTGCCGTGGGGCTGGCTGATCCGCTACATGCACTCGACCGGTGCATCGATGTTCTTCGTGGTCGTCTACCTGCACATGTTCCGCGGGCTGATGTACGGGTCGTATCGCAAGCCGCGCGAGCTCGTGTGGATCTTCGGTTGTGCGATCTTCCTGTGCCTGATGGCCGAGGCGTTCTTCGGCTACCTGCTGCCGTGGGGCCAGATGTCGTTCTGGGGCGCGCAGGTGATCGTGAACCTGTTCTCGGCGATCCCGTTCGTCGGCCCGGACCTGTCGCTGTGGATTCGCGGCGACTACGTCGTGTCCGACGTCACGCTGAACCGCTTCTTCGCGTTCCACGTGATCGCGATTCCGCTCGTGCTGGTCGGCCTCGTGATTGCGCACCTCGTCGCGCTGCACGAAGTGGGGTCGAATAACCCGGACGGCATCGAGATCAAGGCGAAGAAGGACGAGAACGGCATTCCGCTCGACGGCATTCCGTTCCATCCGTACTACTCGGTGCACGATTTCTTCGGTGTCTGCGTGTTCCTGATGGTGTTCGTGCTGATCGTGTTCTTCTCGCCGGAGATGGGCGGCTACTTCCTCGAGTCGAACAACTTCGTCCCGGCGAACCCGCTGCAGACGCCGCCGGAGATCGCGCCGGTCTGGTACTTCACCGCGTTCTACGCGATGCTGCGCGCGACCACCGACCCGTTCAAGATCGTGCTGATGATCGTGATCGCGCTGCTCGGCGTGGTCGCGCTGATCCGCGCGCGCGGCAAGTGGAAGGTCGGGCTGCCGGTGCTGGCTGCTGCGATCGTCGTGTTCATGTTCCTGACGGAATCGAAGTTCTGGGGCGTCGTCGTGATGGGCTCGGCGGTGATCACGCTGTTCTTCCTGCCGTGGCTCGACCGCAGCCCGGTGAAGTCGATCCGCTACCGGCCGCTGTTCCACAAGGTGTTCCTCGGGATCTTCGTCGCGGCGTTCCTGACCCTCGCGTTCCTCGGCACGCGGCCGCCATCGCCGGTCTCGACGCTGATCGCGCAGGGCTGCGCGCTGATCTACTTCGCGTTCTTCCTCGGCATGCCCGTCTGGACGCCGCTTGGCACGTTCAAGCAGCCGCCGGAGCGGGTGCGCTTCAAGCCCCATTAACGTGAGCGAGGAGAGAACGACATGAAGAAACTGCTTTCGACGCTCGCGCTGATCGGGGCGACGGCCGTTGCGCTGCTGGCGGCGCCGGCCGTGCGCGCGGAAGGTAATTTTCCGCTCGACCGGGCGCCCGATAACACGGAAAATCTCGTTTCGCTTCAGCACGGCGCGCAATTGTTTGTAAACTATTGCTTGAACTGCCACAGCGCGAACCTGATGCGCTACAACCGTCTGACGGATCTGGGCATATCCCAGAAGGAGATCGAAACGAATCTCCTGTTCACGACCGACAAGGTCGGGAACACGATGTCCGTCGCGATGCGGCCCGAAGACGCGAAGAACTGGCTCGGCACCACGCCGCCCGACCTGTCGGTCGAGGAGCGGGCGCGCGGCCGCGACTGGCTGTATACGTATCTGCGGGGTTTCTACCGCGACGATACGCGGCCGACCGGCTGGAACAACGCGGTGTTCGAGAACGTCGGCATGCCCCATGTATTGTGGCAACTGCAGGGGCAGCGCACTGCCAAATTCGAAGACAGGACGGACGAGGAGACGGGCGAGAAGGTCCACGCGCTCGTCGGCTTCCAGCAGGTCACACCGGGGACGTTGTCGCCGCCGGATTATGATGCTGCGGTTGCCGACCTGGTGGCCTATATGACATGGATGTCCGAGCCGGCCCAGCAGACCCGCAAACGCCTCGGCGTATGGGTGTTGGTCTTTCTCGGTGTCCTGACTTTCCTGGCTTGGCGGCTCAACGCCGCGTACTGGAAAGATATCAAGTAAACACGCCTGACCGGCGTGGGGTCGGCGCAAGGCGGAACCCGTGAAAGGGGTTGCGCCGCGTGCCGGCCCTCGGCTTTTTTGAGGAAATGCAAATATGATGGTTCTGTACTCTGGCACAACTTGCCCGTTCTCCCAGCGCTGCCGGCTGGTACTGTTCGAGAAGGGCATGGACTTCGAGATCCGTGACGTCGACCTGTTCAACAAACCGGAAGACATTTCGGTGATGAACCCGTACGGTCAAGTGCCGATCCTGGTCGAGCGCGACCTGATCCTGTACGAATCGAACATCATCAACGAGTACATCGACGAACGCTTCCCGCATCCGCAACTGATGCCGGCCGACCCGGTGCAGCGCGCACGTGCGCGCCTGTTCCTGCTCAACTTCGAGAAGGAACTGTTCGTGCACGTCAGCACGCTCGAGAACGAGAAGGGCAAGGCAGCGGAGAAGAATCACGAGAAGGCACGTCTCGCGATCCGCGATCGCCTGACGCAGCTCGCGCCGATCTTCCTGAAGAACAAGTACATGCTCGGCGAGGAGTTCTCGATGCTCGACGTCGCGATCGCGCCGCTGCTGTGGCGTCTGGATCACTACGGCATCGAACTGTCGAAGAACGCTGCGCCGCTGATGAAGTACGCCGAGCGGATCTTCAGCCGTCCGGCCTATATCGAAGCACTGACGCCGTCCGAAAAGGTCATGCGTCGTTGATGATGCAATGAGGGCATGACGGAGCGGGCGGCGCGGCGTGCCGCGTACCCGCTCCGGGTTCGAGGATTGTGATGCAAGAGATTTCAACGAAGCCTTATCTGCTGCGCGCGCTGTATGAGTGGTGCACCGATAACGGTTACACGCCGCATATCGCGGTGAGGGTCGACAACTCGACGCGCGTCCCGCGTCAGTTCGTGCGTGACGGCGAGATCGTGCTCAACGTCAGCTTCGAGGCGACGAGCCAGTTGCAGATGGGCAACGAGTGGATCGAGTTCACCGCCCGGTTCTCCGGGAAGGCGCACAAGATCGAGATTCCGGTGGCCAACGTGCTCGCGATTTACGCGCGGGAGAACGGGCAGGGGATGGCGTTCCAGGTCGATGCAGTGGCGGGCGAGGGTGCGGATTCGGGGGCGTTCGACGAAGATGCTGCGCCGGCCGGTGATGTGCAGCGCGACGAGTCGCCTGCCGTGCTCACGCCTGTGGTCGACAGCGGCGCGAACGAGGAACCGTCAGAAGGTGCCGACGAACCGCCGAAAACCGACGGTGACGGCTCGAAAGGCGGTAGCAGACCTCGCCTCAAGATCGTGAAATGAGGTAGAATCTCGCGCTTACGCCGGCTTAGCTCATCTGGTAGAGCAGTTGATTTGTAATCATCAGGTGGCGGGTTCGAGTCCTGCAGCCGGCACCATATATCCATCCGCTGACGTACGGCGGTGACCAGAAAACCCCGTGAGATCATTGATTTTGCGGGGTTTTTTGTTTTTCGGCGTCCGTGATCGTGCGCTGATTGCTGGTATCGGTGATGGTATATTGGTTGGTATCGACGCGAAAAATGTTGGTATCAGTCAAATGTCCCTTACAGATACTGCAGTTCGGAACCTCAAGCCTTCCGACAAGCCGTACAAGCTTGCCGACGGCGGTGGCATGTACCTCCACGTTACGCCGAACGGCGGCAAATACTGGCGGCTCGCCTTTCGCCTGCACGGCAAGCAGAAGATTTACGCTCTCGGTGTCTATCCGCAGGTGTCGCTAGCCGAGGCGCGGCAGATGCGCGATGAGGCGAAAAAGCTCATCAAACAGGGGATCGATCCTGTCATCGAGCGAAAGCAGACCGTCCGACGCAGATCCGAGGAGCAGGCGACGACGTTCGAACTCATTGCCCGTGAGTGGCACAAGACGAAGCGATCGGCGTGGACCGAATCCCACGCAAAAAAGATCATGAATTCGCTTGAGGCCGATATTTTTCCGAGGCTGGGTGATCGCCCTATTGGCTCGATCAGCGCCCCTGACTTACTGATGGCATTGCGCGTGATCGAGAAGCGAGGGGCATTGGAGATCGCGGGGCGGGTTTTGCAGCGCTGCAACGCGGTCTTTCGATATGCGGTCGCGACGGGGCGGATTGTTGCCAACCCGGCGGCCGAGTTGCGAGGTGCGTTGAAGACGCCGGAACGCAAGCATCACGCCGCATTGGCGCACGACGAATTGCCGGAATTCTTGGCCAAGCTGGCCGGGTACGACGGTGATCCTCAAACCAGGTTAGGACTTCAGTTGATGGTTCACACTTTCGTTCGGACGGGCGAACTACGTGCAGCCAGCTGGGCCGAGTTCAATCTGGAATTGAGTGAATGGCGCATCCCTGCGGAACGCATGAAGATGCGGGAAGAGCACATTGTTCCGTTGTCGAAGCAGGCAGTTGCCTTGCTTCGGCAGTTGCAGGCCGTTGGCGCTGGTTCAGATCTCGTGTTTCCGTCGGGCAACGGGCGTCGCAACAAATGGATCAGTGAGAATACATTGCTCTACGCGTTGTACCGGCTGGGCTATCACTCACGCGCAACCGGACATGGGTTTCGTGCCACGGCGTCGACCATTCTGAATGAAATGGGATTTCATCCCGACTGGATTGAGCGGCAGCTCGCGCACGCCGAGCGGAACAAAGTACGGGCCGCGTATAACCGCGCGCTGTACCTGGCCGAGCGGAGGCAGATGATGCAGGTCTGGTCGGATTATCTGGATATTGCGGCTAGCGGAAAAGAGGTGGTGCTCAGCGATTTTCGGCGGAATTGGAGTGGCAATTAGTCGAATTTCGCCAGCCTGGCCAAAGTTATTTGGTCGACGCTAAGTGATTTGCCCCTGATAAAATGTGGTTAAGCCGAAAAGTTGCTCGCCACACCGCACTGCTCGGTTTTCCATGCGCCGCAGCGCACGCCTGAGCAAATCCGCCGGAGTTTGGCCGGATTTCGCCTCGAATTTTCCCTTCCGATCTGCCCGAAATGTCCGATGCCGCCAGGCAGGCGTTGCTGCGCGCTCTATTTTTGCGTTTTCAGGAGCTACCATGCCTGCGATTACCCTCCCAACCACCGTCGAGAGCACACCGACGACCTTCACGCCCGCGTTTCCATTCGTCTCACAGACCAACGACTTCGATGACGTCTTCGCGTGCGCCGCGATGCTCTCAGGCAAGACGATTGAGCAGGTGCGCGAGATCGCCATCGCCAAGACGCGGCATCCGGCTCATGGCCCGTACTACCTTGGCGAGTCGCAGATTGCGGCGCTGCTCGCGCAGTTGGGATTTGTCGCGAGCGTGTACAAGGAGATCTCCAAGGTAGCTGATCTGCCTGACGTAGCTTTTCTGTTGGTGGACTACTCAACGGAACTTGAGATGGGGCGACATATCTTGTTCCATCGCGGCCGCGCCACGCATGCGTCCGGCACGACGATCGAGTACGCACTTGACCCAGCACCGTGGCAGAAGCCGGCCGACCGCGTACGCACCAACTTCAAGAATATCGCCGGCCATTGGGCAATCGGTATCCATGCGATGAACACCAAAGCCGGAACGAGCAAGTAATCCCGCGTACCAGAACCGTAGTCACCCATCACCCAAGCATCAAGAGCCAGTGTTCGCAGCACTGGCTCTTGTGCGTTTACGGCCCTCGACGGTTGTTACCCAAACGGAGTTCCCATGACCTGCACTTACTCGAACTCGGCTCTACGCAGCCAACCGACCACGCCGCTATTTTCCTTGGGCCGAATTGTCGCGACGCCCGGCGCACTCGATCTACTCGACCGTCACGGCATCGCCGCCGACCAGTTTCTCCGTCGCCATGTCACGGGCGATTGGGGCGATGTACCACCCGAAGACGCGAAATCGAACTGGCAGGCAGTACGCCACGGCTCGCGCATCCTGTCGAGCTTCAGCGTTGCCGCCGAACGCTGCCGGATCATCACCGAGGCCGACCGTAGCGTGACAACCTTATTGCTGCCCTCGGAGTATTGAAGATGCCGAGCAACCCAACTACCGTCCGCGCGACCGAAACCGGCTTCGAACCGGCGTTCCAGCGCGTGCGGCAGGCAGGATGGGTTTTCGGCAATCGGGCTGCTCCATGCGTTCACGGCACTCGGGATCGCGAGCGGCGACATGGTCGCAACACATACCATCGCCATCGGCAGGCTGATGGTCGAGCTTGCCGAAGTGCTTGCGTATGCGCAGGGGCTGTCGCACGAGTGCCGTCGGTACACCGCCGATTACATGGGCGGCGGGAGAGCGGCCGTTGACGACTGATATTGCTTTGGACCATCAAAGCCGGCCGACATCGGCACGGCGTGCGCTGCTGCCGGCATACCGGGAACCCGTCACTGTGCCGTATCGCCGAGCTTGCTCGCAGTGGTTTCGCCGTCGCGTTCCCGCTCGGCAACAAGCGCCGCCATCGCCACACCGAGCGCGCTGGCAATCCGCGCGATGTTGCAGATGGAGATATTGCGCTCGCCGCGCTCGACCGAACTGACGTAGTTCGGATGCAGGTCGGCCGCCTCTGCGACCTTCTCCTGAGTCAGTTCCTTAGCCTTGCGGATGCGGCGCATGTTGGCCGCAAACAGAAGTTGCGCTTCACACTTTTGAGTTTGGTTAGGCATGCCGGAAGTGTTCCGGTGCTGTCGGCCTAATACCACACACTTTGAGTTTGGTTTGGAGTAAAGTACGCGCGATAACCAAACCCAAAGTGTTATTTCTACCTTGCGGGGAAATTTCGATGAAACGAGTCTTTCTCGCGGCCGTTCTGGCCGCGTCGATATCCATTGCCAACGCACAGCACCTGTCCGATCAGGACATCACCCTGATGGCTGCCGCCCAAAAGGCGGTGAAGACGTACAAGCAGGGCGGGGTGGCGGGCATCTTCTCGGCCGTGAACGAGTGCTACGGTCACCTGCGCCAAGGTCGCAAGGGACTTGATCGGAGCGTCGAGTTTTGCGTCGCGCTCGATATCAGCGGCATCTTCATCGACTCGGAAATGGCAAGCGCTGAGGGCTTCCCGCGCGATCCGCGTTTCATGGATGCGGCGGCAGCGGACCGCATGAATGGGGTTCTGCGGCGATACGGACTCAGTGCCAACGATGACGACACCCGCGCGTACTTTGCCGCCCGTGTTGAGCGCATCAAGAAATACACCAACGACGCGATGCAACTCGGGTAGGAGCGGAAAATGAAGCTGATGACATTCGTAATCGCCGCCGCAGCATCGGCGGCGGCCTTCGCGGTCATGCCGTGCCATGCGGCCAGCAAGGCCCAGGTCGCCCACTATGAAAAGCAGGTCGAACGGGTCGCTTCGAAAGAGTGCGATGGCGATACCGGCGACGGCGTAGCAACGTCGGCGTACTCGGGGAACCTCACGGGCGTCGGCCCAGTGACCGTCATTTCGGCCCTGTCAAACGGCTGCGCGGGCGGACAGGCTCCGCGAACCTGGCTTTGGGTGTTCCTTCCCGACGGCAGCGGCAGTCAGGCCAGCCAGCCCCCGAATTCAGTCGAATCGGTCGGATTCGACGGCGACCAGATCGTCGTCAAGAGTCTCGAGGTGGGGCAGGAAGATTCGCCGAACTTCCCGAGCCATCTGACCCAGCTCGTCTACAAGGTGGTAGGGCGAAAGCTGGAGCTATCCGGCAGTAAGCTTCTGGCAATCAAGAAAGAGTGATCGGATTTAGACGGTGGCGGGCACCGTCTGGTGGCGGCGGCTCGTTTCACCGGCGCGGTACGTCGTCGCTCCTGAGCCGCCGCAACGGCAGTCTTCTGCCAGTTCGATCTCACGATGAGCCGTGACACGGCACGTCGATACGGACCAAGGGATCAGCACTATGGCGTTTTGCGAGCAGTGCGGCACACAGTTTTTGGAAAGCGCCCTTTTCTGCGCGGGATGCGGCAAGGCAATCACGTCCTCGGTCGCAGCGCGGTCAGCGCTCCGCTCGTCGCGAGCGGTCGCCGATGATGACCTCTCCGGGCTGCCGGAAAAGTGGCGGCAACGCTTTGCGGCCATTGAGAAGGCTGGCGGCGAGCGCGCTCGATGGTGGCGGTGGCCCGAAGTGAACCGACTGACCGTGAAAGAGAAAAGGTTGATTACATCGAACCTGTGGGCGTTCGTGTTCGGACCGTTCTATTACCTGTATCTCAGGATGTGGCGAAAGGCCATCACGCTGTCGCTCGTCGCGCTGGCGCTCGACGTCATCCTCGGTATCGCTGGCGATGCCCTAGACGTTCCGGTTGACCGCTTTCTCTGGATCGTGTCGGCCGTCATCATCAGGCAGTGCGCGAACGTCGATTACTATCGCAAGACCGTCCTCAAGCGGAGGGAATGGTGGTGATATTGCAACTGACCGAACACTCGACAGGAACCCGTGCATGAGACGCCTCTATTGCGCAGTGACTGCGTTGCTCATCGCCGCGCACGTGGCGGCGGCTCCGCTCGATCACGGCGACCTCGTGACCTTCCCGACGCGTGATGGCGTGACGCAGAGCATCTTCATCGAGTCGCCATCGCCGAATCCGCCACTGGTCGTCATCCTGTACAGCGGTGGCGACGGAACCACCCGGCTCGATCAGAATGGCGCGACGAGCCAGCATGGAAACTTTATCGTGCGTACCGCCCACTTTTGGGTCCAGCATGGCTACGCGGCGGTCCTGACTGACGCGCCGTCCGACATGCAGATGCGCGGCATGGACGACTACTACCGTCGCAGCAAGGATGCACTGGCTGACCAGAGGGCAATCGTTGCACAAGTTCGCCAGCACTTCCCAAACTCAAAAATCGCTCTGGTAAGCACGAGCCGTGGGACCGTCACGGTCGGCAACGTGCTGGAGCACGCACCCGAGCTGGCTGACGGGTACGTGCTGACCTCGCCCGAGTCGGTTGCCATCAAGCATCCCGGCATCTCCGACCTCGACGTGCCGGAGCAGTACCGCAGCAAGGTGCTGATCGTCTCCAACAAGAATGATGTCTGCCCCGTCGCCAACTATGCTGGCGGCCAGCGTCTGGCGTCGCGCAATAAGGTTGCGTTCGTCACGGAGGAATCAGACGAAGGCGGTGGCGACAGGCAATCTGACTGCGGCGGTCATTCGCCGCACGGCTTCCTCGGCATCGAAAGCAACACGCTGAAAGACATCAACGACTGGATCGGCCAGAAGCTGCAAGCCACTACAGCCGCGCAGTAGTCTTCTTCCACAAATCGATCGTGAACCGACTCATCAACCGCGCGGCCCGCGAGGCAGCACGCCAAAGGCTGGTTTCGTGGCCCGCGCGAGACGCGGCCGTCAAGTAGGCGGTGACCCGGCCAGAACCATTTTTCTCACAGTGAACCGGGCGCACTGCGCGCCATTTTTATCCCGCTGCCGTATCTACCTGTGCTCAATGCCGGGGCTTCGCGCTCTGGCTTTTTTTTCGTCAATAGGACCGGAGCGACAGGGATTTCCCACCATCGGTGGTCCCATGTCCTGCAACCGATGAGTTCGGGACATAACAGCATTGGCCGCTATTTGACGGGGACAGAGCGCACAACAATTCGCTTGCCGACGACGGCGCCGTACTCCAAAATACTGTACGTTTACACAGGCGTACGAGCCGACGGGGAGGCAGCGAAAGTCCTCGACGACTAGCTTTTGCGTCGGTATACTTTCACGAATTCGCCGACAGTTGAAGCCCAAGACGCCAATGAGAACCAAGTCAGAACCAATCGCCTTCGGAAGCATCTCGCCCGCGGAAACACATCGATACCATGCAGACGCTCGCCACATTCCCATCGGCGACTCCTCCGTTGATCTGATCGTAACTTCGCCCCCATATTGGAAGAAGCGGGACTACGGGTTCGCCGGCCAGATCGGACAGGAGCCCACCCCGAGTGAGTATGTGATCAACATGATTGAGTGCATGCGCGAATGGCGCAGGGTGCTCAAGCGTACTGGCTCGATTTTCATCAACGTGGGCGATTCATACAACGCGCGCACGCTAGCAGGCGTACCGGCTCGACTTGAGGCCGCTGCGATCGATGACGGTTGGATTGTTCGTAACCGTATCATCTGGACCAAGGAAAGCGGTATGCCAGAGCCGGCAAAGAACCGGCTTGCGAATCGACATGAGTACATTATTCACTTCGTGCGGTCGCCAAAGTATTTCTACGACTTGGTTGGATACTCGGAAGCAATCGGGAACGGAGCGAATCCGGGTGACGTATGGAATATCCCTCTTAAGCGGAATATGGGGGATCACCTTGCCCCTTTTCCCGACGAAATTGTCCGTCGGGCTGTCTTGCTCGCTTGCCCGCGAGCCTCTTGCCCCGTCTGCGGACACATTCCCGAGCGCGTATTTGAACGTACCGCACAACTTGACACGAACCGGCCGCAGGCTAAGCGTGCCATGGAGATCGCGAAGGCGGCAGGCCTGACGAAGTCCCATATTGCGGCGATTCAGGCGACTGGCATCTCTGATGCGGGCAAGGCACTGAAAGTGCAAACGGGTACAGGGCGGAACTCAGCAGAAGTACAACGCCTCGCCTCGGAGGCCAAGGCAGCTCTCGGCGGCTATTTCCGTGAGTTCACGTTTGCTAAGAAAGCTACAGTCGGCTGGACGACGTGCAATTGTTCAGTTCCTTTAAGCCCTGGTGTTGTGCTCGACCCATTCATGGGGACCGGGACAGCGCTTACCGTGGCTAACGAGATGGGACGTTCGGCGATAGGTGTTGATCTGGCTCCTAAAACAGATGATCATGTCTGGGGTCAATCAATAGCGATACCGGACGATGTCGAGCCCCTCGAACCTTTGGCAACTAAACGGAAGCGCAGTACGCGAAGCGCTGGACTTGCTTTGCAAGACTAGGATACACCCCGCCTATGCGGGATATCTTTGTCTCAAGCGCACGTCTCGGGCAGCGGGCGCAGTATCGGGGCTGCGACCGAACTTCCGCGATTTCTTTGATACTTTTCTTGCGGTCCCTGGTGGGCCAATTAAGAAGCCATACGTCCTTCCCTTCGTCGCGCAAGGTCAAGGGAAGGCCGACATTTGGTTCAATCAAAATGTCGCTGGCTCGTATGCACCTTCCTCGATTCGTTCGCAGTCGCCGATGAGGCAAGTTTGCGCGTTCTCCGGCTCGCGGGGTGACGCCGAATTCAGTCTAATCGCAAATCATTCGGATGGCGCCAAGACGTACATGTTGTTCGGCGGGTTGGTGCCGGTCGATGCTCTTAGTATATTTCTATATCGGGATTATTCATTTCGCGGTGAGTCGCCGGGTGGTGACGATTTAATTCGGATTTTTTGCGACGAGTTTGGATTCCGCGAGGGCATTGCAGACGAAGGCGCGCAATACAGCAAGCTATTTCATGAAAGTGGACTTCATAGTAGCGCGAATCTGTTTGTCAACGTTTGAGGCCTGTCCTAATGCTAGAGAAACTGGAAAAGATTCGCGAACTGGCTGCTGAGGATCTCGGAATACCTCGCCCCGAGACGGCTCCCAGTGCGGATTCTCCTAATGTAATGGACTTGGCTTCATCGGAGACCGGGGCGATCGCGGACGAGCAACTTGAGATGGTTGAGCCCGACGACCCAGTCTACCGCCGTCTACTGGAATTGCTTGCCGACGGCTTTGGTGGCGTGATCTTCACCGGCCCACCAGGCACCGGAAAGAGCCGCGCAGCTCGGAGAATTGCCGCGAGGCTTGCTGGTGGCGACCGCTCACGGCTTTTCTTTATTCAATTCCATCCGGCCTACCAATACGAAGACTTCATCGAAGCTTACGTTCCCACTGAGCAAGGGGGCTTCGAGCTTGCCGACAAGACTTTCCTGCTGGCGTGTAGGGCTGCGATAGAGTTGGATGACACGGTGGTGGTTGTCCTCGATGAGTTAAGCAGGACCGATGTCATTCGAGTTTTTGGAGAGGTTCTCACATATCTTGAACCTTCAAAACGCGGATTTCCATTTATGTTGGCTTCCGGCAGGGAGTCGATTGTCCCAAAGAAGCTCGTCATTCTGGCAACGATGAACCCGTGGGATCGGGGCGTTGAAGAACTGGACCTAGCATTCGAGCGCCGGTTTGCGAAGATTGCGCTTGAACCGGATGTGGCCGCGTTAAATGAAATGCTGAGCGGCTCCAGCTTGTCCGACCTACGCAAGCAACGGCTTGAGCGGTTCTTCCTGATCCTACATCGTCATCCGAATCCTCTCTGTAGGCTCGGACACGCTTATTTTCAAACCGTGAGAGATGATGCTTCGCTGATCCGACTCTGGGAAAACCAACTCACCTTCCATTTCGACCGGGTGCTGAAGCGTAGCCCCGACGAGCTTGCCTCTATACGTGCGGCGTGGGCAAACGTGATCGCAGATCAGAATGACCAAACCTGAGATCCGGGTTGTCAAGGAATACGAACCGGTTGAGGTGGACTCGTCCCTTTTCATGAATGGGGCGGAGTTGCTCGTCTATCCCGGGGTGCTAGAGAGAGATTACATCAGTATCCGCTGGAGGAAAGGGCGCCCTGTGTTTTTCGCGGGCGGCTATGTCGGCATCATACCGGTAAATGATCGGCTCGTTCTGGACGTTAGACCAAAGGTGCCACTTGATAATCTCGAACGGATTATTAGGCTCTCGAATCATGCACCGTATGAATTGTCGGGACTGGAGCGCAGTTACGCGAGTCACAATGAGGCGACAGCGCCCATCGAGGACTTTTTGATTGACTCATTCCTCGATAAGGTCGACGCGATACATGAAAGTGGCATGCTCAGGGCTTACCTGCGACGGGAAGCGGAGGGGGACTTTCCGAAGGGGCGTCTCAACATGGGCCGAACGATTAGTTTGCAGGCGAGAGGGACCAGAAAAGTTGCATTCGGCTGGTCGGAGCGCGGCATCGATACCCCGCAGAACCGGTTGATAAAGCTCGCGCTGCTTCGGGCTATTGGGGCCGACAGCGCAGCACGGTCGAAGAGACGGAAGGCTAGGTTAGCGCTGCACCTTGAATATCTTGAGCAAGTTGCGGAATGCGAGGCGACTGACATCCTTGAACATCGACTAATAACGGATCTGGATACTGTCCCGGACACGCGCGACTACTATCGGCCGGCGATGGCGCTGGCGAAGCTAATTCTACAGGGCGGGGGACTCGATTTTTCGGCTTCCGGGACGGATGTTTTTGCCAACTCGCTGCTGCTCGATCTAGACGTCGCATTCGAAGGGTACGTCCGATTTGTATTGCAAGATTTAAACGCGACTACGGCAAACTATCGGGTCTTCGATGGGAACGTCGCTGCCGGTGAAGGGCGGAAGAAAGAGCTTTTGAAGCGGACAGACTTTCCTGAGCAGATAGAACGAACCATAGATGCAACACCCGACGTTGTAATTGAGATGTACGCGCCTCCGCGACTCCCTGCCAACATCGTGCTTGACATGAAGTACAAGGAGACGAAGACAGTCGCCGAGAGAAGCGACCTCAATCAACTAATTGCATATGCGGCATCGTATGCTTCAGACGCTGCCGTCTTTGTGTTCCCGTCTCGGTCAGAGGATCAGCGAGGACTGCAATGTTTGGGGCTGGTCGGAGGAATTCCGGTCTACCAATACTTTATGAATTTGGGCGCTGCGAACATCCATGACGAAGAGCAGCGCTTGAGGGGCATGGTGGAAAGGGTTTTCCTGCAACGCCCTCCTTCGTAAATATCGGACGCTTCGTCGTACAAGGGACGCAGCCAACGTAGTCAAGAACAAGCATGCCGGTTAGGCGCCATCGCTGGCCTACACGGAGACCCAATTCGACGCGTCGCTGACGTGGTTCGTAGGAATCGACAGCTAACGATCTGCTGTGCAGTATCGGTGGACGGTTACTCGATCGACGCCAAAATGGCGTGCCAATTGGCTGCGGTTTTCGCCAGCATGGAAACGTTGCTTTAGTTCGGCCTGCTGCTCCGGCGTGAGCTTAGTAAGCGAGTCCTCAGCCCCGTCTTGACATCGTTATCGATTGCCCCATCGATTGGTAGCCAGTCGCATCAATGCGGCGTTGGCGGCACGTATGTCGAATAGCTCCGGATCAAACCCTGGACCGATCCATTGCCGATAGTGATCGGCTTCCTCGCTGTCGGGGCTGTCGCGCAAGGTGGTCAGGAACATCTCATATCCGGGCGCACCACCGACATCTTCCGGCGGACACGCGCGAGCGCCATCGATGATCCGGGACTCGCCCCATGATTCATCTTCAATCGTTTCAATGTTCTCGATCACGATCTGGTGATCCCAGCCATCACCGAAGTCATATCGGTAGATGATGCGCGAGTCGGGTCGCAGGACTTTGCCCAGCTTTGCTTTCCGGTCGTCGAACGTTTTGGTCAGGTCCATGAATTCCAATCCGGCCTCTATATCGAACTGGGCATATGTCTTGCCGTCGATCAGGAAGTCGTGGAGATGGGTGTCCTCCCACCCGAAGGCGGCCTGCAGGATGTGATGCAGCTTGCGCAGCGAGTCAGGCCCTTCGACGACGATCCGGCGCCAGATGTGCGGCTCGATATACAGCAATTGCACGTGCAAGGTGTAGCGCTGGAACGACTTGGCCATCTGAGCTCCGGGGTGAGGGTGTCAGTGGCATTATCCCTTCACGAGGCTAGGACGGTCACACGCCAGGGCAACAGTTCATCGCTCCGGTTGATCGGGTGATCCGCGATGCGCCCGAGCACATGACGCAGATACGCCTCGGGGTCGATGCCGTTGAGTTTGGCCGAGCCAATCAGGCTGTAGATTGCCGCCGCCCGTTCGCCGCCAGAGTCCGCGCCGGCGAACAGGTAGTTGCGACGGCCGACGGCTACACTACGTAATGCCCGCTCGGCGGGTAGATTGTCGATCTCTAGGTGCCCGTCATCGCAATAGCGCGTCAATGCCGCCCACCGATTCAAGGCATACAGGATCGCCTGACTCGTGTCGGATTTGCGCGAGAGTGTTCCCAGCATGGCGGTCAGCCATGTGTGGAGTTCGTCGAGCAGGGGTTTGGCATGCGTTTGCCGGTGGGCCTGCCGAGCATCGGGTGGTTCGCCCCGGATTTCGTCTTCAATGCGGTAAAGCGCACCGATGCGCTCCAGTGCCTTGGTGTTCAGCGCATTCGGCCGTACAGCATGAATATCGTAGAACTTGCGCCGCGCATGCGCCCAGCACGCGGCCTCGACGACATCCCCACGCTCGTAGATCTTCTGGTAACCGCCATAGGCATCGGCCTGCAGCGTGCCTTTGAACCTGGCAAGATGCTGTTGCGGATGCTCGCCTTTGCGGTCCGGGGTGTAGGTGAACCAAACCGCCGGCGCCGTGGTGTCGCCCGAGTTCCGATCATCGCGCACATACACCCACAACCGTCCGGTCTTGGTCTTGCCGTTGCCTGGCGCGAGCACCGGCACGGGAGTATCGTCGGCATGCAACTTCGTAGCCGCCATTACGTGCCGACGCAGCGCATCGACCAGAGGTTGCAACAGATTCGCGCCGTGGCCCACCCATTTCGCCAAGAGCGAGCGATCGAGTTCCACGCCTTCGCGCGCATAGATCACCGACTGACGATACAGCGGCAGATGGTCCGCGAACTTCGCCACCAGCACATGCGCCAGCAGGCCGGGGCCGGCCAGGCCACGTTCAATTGGACGGCTGGGCGCCGGCGCCTGGGCGATGTGATCGCAACACGTGCAAGCCAGCTTCGGCCGCACATGACGGATCACACGGAAGCTGGCAGGTACGTATTCGAGTTGTTCGGACACGTCCTCGCCGAGCAGCTTTATCGCGGCACCGCATGCCGTGCAGATCTCGCCTGATTCGGGCAGGTACGTCAGCACCTCGCGCGGCAGATGTTCCGGCAATGGCTTGCGTTGTATCTGCTCCGCGGCTGTACGCGGCGTCTTCGGGAGTTCGATCGGCGTGGCGCCTTCGTCGGCTTCGAGATCTTCCAGCTTCAGTTCGAGCTGCTCAATCTGGCGATCCAGTTTCTCCGAGCTGCGCCCGAACGCCATGCGACGGAGCTTCGCGATCAGCAGCTTCAGATGCTCGATCTCGGCCTTGCCCGTAGCCACCACGGCCTCGTGCGATTCGACCAGGTCTTCCAGATGGTCAATGCGTGCGTCGCGTTCGCGGACCTGGGCATCACGCTCGAGCAGCAAGGCCTTGAGCGCTTCGATGTCGTCTGGATAGGCGTTGGCCGTGGTCATGTCCGCAGTTTACGCGGGCGCCGGGTGGTTTACAACGCCGAACTCGGTTCGGTCGTGCGGACCGGCTGCCGCCAGTCGATGCCTTCGAGCAGCATCGACAGCTGGGCCTGGCTCAGATAGATCACGCCACCATCGGCCCGCGGCCAGACGAAGCGGCCTCGTTCCAGGCGTTTCATCAGCAGGCACATGCCGTCGCCGCTCCACCACAGCACCTTGACCAGGTCGCCACGCCGGCCCCGGAACACGAATACGTGGCCGCTGAACGGGTCCCGCTCCAGCACGGTCTGAACCTTTGCGGCTAAGCTGTTGAAGCCCGAGCGCATGTCGGTCACACCAGCGGCCAGCCAGACGCGTGTGTGGCTGGGCAGGCCGATCATGCCGACCCGCCACGCAACATGCGAAGCACCAGCGTCAAGGTGCTTTCGTCGGGCGTGCCGTCAATGCGTACGCGGGCATTGCCGACACTGATTTCGATGGTACCGGTCTGCACGGTTTTCGGCGTAGGCACCGGCGGCGTCGGTACGATCTCGGTAGCCGGTATTTCTACCTTCACCGGCAGCAAGCCCACCGGATCATATTCGCCAGCGCGCAACGAACGGCGCCATTTGAATACCAAGTTCGCGTTCAGGCCGTGTTCCATCGCCAAGCGCGCGACCGACACGCCGGGCTCACAGGCGAGTGTCGCCAGTTGCCGACGGAATTCGATAGGATGATTCGGTACGCCTTTGCGGCCGATTCTCTTCGGTGCCTCTGTGGTCAAAGTAGTCCCCGCTACTCGAAGTGGTGGGCACTACTCTGGCAATTTATCGTTAGGCCGTCGAGACGGTGCTCAGGACTCGCTTACTGAGCTTAGGCTTCCGGCCTAGATATTTTCCACTCTCCAGACGTGCACGCGCGATGCCTTCGCGCTGCCGCTCCTTCCTGATACCGTGTTCGAATTCTGCAAAAGCGGCGAACATGGTCAGCGCCAACTTGCCGGCAGGCGTCGCGGTATCGAATCCGTGGGCGATTATTACTAGGCGTACGCCTCGCGCACTCAGCGTGTTGATTTGAGTCAACACGTCAATCGTGCTGCGGCCAAGCCGGTCGAGCGCATAGACGACTAGCGTATCTCCCTCGCGCAGATACTTTGAGCACTCGGCCCAGCCGTCGCGACTGTCGGCGGCCGTGGTGCCGCTCGTCGCCTCATCGGCAAACTCCCTTTCGACTTTCCAGCCAGCGATGGTGATGGCTCGCCGCTGGTTTTCGACCGTTTGCTCGGCGGTCGAGACGCGCAAATACGAAATGATGCTCATGGCAATGTTCGCGGTTGTTGCAATAGCGTATGTGCATCATTTTGTTATGGCCCCAATATATTTGCAACAGTTTGCGCAACACTGCTAACTTTGGTTCAGGCTGTTGCGCTGGCGTTTAGCCAAATGCAACAGCAGTCCTCCGCGTGCTTTGACGCGCCAGCCGCAATGGCCTGGGCCTTCTCTTTTGTTCGGGGCACCGGCGACCTTCGTACGTGGCCGGGTGGAGGGTTATGGCGCTTTTTTGTGCGCGGCGCTCGCGCTGCTGCTCTGCGGTTTTCGCCAGCGGTATTGCGCGAAGCGCACTCAGCCCGCATCACTCAGTCCGTTGACCTCACCGCCGAAATTCGTTACATTTTCTACCCCGGTTCGACCTCCGGTTCGCTCGATAAATTCCGGCCACGTTATTTCATCGAGCGTCACATTGGCTGCGGTAAATCGGCTCTTGCCGATCAAGATGATGGGTTTTTTGCTCATTTCCTAGTCACGGGAAAGGGTGTGGGGTGGCCGGCATGTCCTGAACCAGAACGAGGACTGTGCAAATGTCTGAACGAAACTCATATCGTCTTACCGCGCTTGGCCGCACGTACGATGTGCGCCGCGTGTTCCTGAACAAGAAGCCTGACTTTACCGAGGACGTCTCGCGTCCCTCGGGCGGTGACGCATCTTCAGATTCTGCCAAATCGCGCCCCACATACCGCCGTCCGCTGCTGCTGCCCACGTCGCCCTTCGAAGTCGAAAAGATGGATCGAGAAGGCGTGCTTGAGAAAGCCAGTTGGGTAACGGATACACTCTTGCTCACTGTCGACGATCTGCCCGTGTCCCGCGCGGAGACGTTGAAGGACCTGCGTGCGAAGGCGCTCGCCGAATTCGAAGGCAGCGAGCTGTCGAAACAGCAGAAGTACGATCATCACACGCGCAAGCGCTTCGGCAAGAGCCACAATGACCTCGTGGCTGAGTTGCGCGAGGCGGTTGTCGAGCGCTTCAAGGTGGCTTTTGACGGCATCCTCTATGTGATGCCGATGGAGAGCTGGCGGCAATCCGGCGCGCGTGAAGTCGTGCGCGGGTACGAGATCGCGGCCAGCCGGCAGGTGATCAACGAGATGCTCCAACTGGCGGGTAGCGGCCACGTTCACTCGCAATACCTCGCAGCCCTGTTGTTGTGCTTCACGCAGCGAGGCTTGACCAAGCGCAGCGTAGAACTGCTGCTCCGGGCGCACGAGAATGCGCATCCGCAGGCACTCGAAGCGTTGGGCCGCCTCCTGCTCGCCCAGGGTGAACACGTCGGCGCCATGCAGGCCGCGCTACTTGCGATGCAAGGCGGCTACCCGGACGCAAAGCACACCATTGACGAGGTGCAGCGTTCGATGACCATGACGGTGGTGATGACGCAAGGCGGCCCCGTGCCAGCCTTCATGGTGGTGCTGCACGGCCTCGACGACAAGTATCAGGCTCTCGCGCGCACGTACTTCCCCGATTGGTTCCCGAGCGAAGCGGATCGCGCTGCTGCGTTCTTCAGTCGCTTCACGAAGGGTGACAGCCATGTGTGATCACCTAGACCACCAAGTCGAGCCGGACGAAGCCGAGGAAGTGCTGTGTCGCGTATGCGGGTGCGAAACGGGCGAGGCGGATTTCGAACGCATCGACGACGAGTTCAACCCGCGTAACCCGATGTGTCCGGACTGTCAGGCTGAGGCGCGTTTGCGCAGCCAGACGTGCGAGTTTTGCGACGAGCCCGCTGAGTACGAGACAGACGCAGGGCCTCTGTGCGACGAACATCACTCGCAGTACGTCGATGGCTTCATAGGCCGCGACTAGCAGCAGGGCCGCCTTCTGTGGGGCGGCCCTATTCTTTTTGTGCCGCCAGCACGCCGCGTTGGGCACTCCGGCAAACTTTATGGGCGACCTCCTTAGCAATCCACAACCCGCAGGCCGTCGCCAGGTACGGGCGTGATCCGTTTTCTCAAAACGTGCGGTGCGCGCGCCTGTAGTGCCTGCTCGACTTGCTCCAGCACATCGGCACTAATCTTCGAGCCAAATATCACTTCCTTGACGGCCGCGGGTGGTACGTCGAACAGGCAAATTTTCTTGCCTTCGGGGCCGTCAACGATTTCAGAAGCTTGTGGCAAATATTTAATGATTCGCCATTCCTTCTCGTATTCCCAACTTCGTGCCTTTGTGAAAAACACTTCCTTTGGAATATCGAGTTTTCCTGGCTCGACATAAACAACCGGAGAAGTATCAGTGTAGACAACGTTCATCAGTTGCCCGCAGACCCTTGGTTCCTCGGGTTTTGGTTGAAAGAATTCGCTACTTGTGTCCAGCCCGATGGCTAGGCCTTTATATTCATCGGCATAGTGCGCCCACATCGGCGCACTACAAGGATCTTCAGACAGAGACAGAACGCCAACGTTCTTGTTGGTGGTTCGCATGAATGTTTCGTAGATTTTCTTCACCGTCGCAATTGGATCGAACTGTCGTTCGAGCTGCTCGGCAGCCGCAGCGATACGTGCCCACGCCTCCTCAGGCGATAGATCGGGATTCGACAATAGAAGGCGGAAGTAGGCGGACTCAATGTTGCGGCTGGTAATGTCACGTGCATATGCAGCTGGATCACGCAATCGAATGTCGGGTACCAGTTCCATCGGATCGTTCAAGTCTTCTGCCGGAGTAAAGCGGAATTTGAAGTTCGAAAAAAATCTGGCCACGGGGACGTACTTATAAATCAGCATTTGGTAGGTCTCTTCGCTCGGTTCGTCAATGAGTTGTTGGGGAGGTTCAAAAGGTCAGGGGCGACTACTTACGGAACTCCGTGAATAGTCGCTCAGCCGCCTTCCTCGCCCCCTTCTTGTTCAAAAAAGCTTTGCGCCAATGGATTCGGCGGCCTCACGCGTTGCTTCTGCGACTTCCTGCAGGAACGCGTTTCGGTCAGGCGAGGGCGTTACGTCCGGAATTGGGGCGGCTCGGTCATAGATTCGTCCGGCGATTAACTCGGCGCGCCGGAAGGTCGAACGTGGTCCCGATTCGTCGAACGCGCTGCGCCACTCCGACAGGCGATCGGTGCGGATGCGTCGAGAGGAAAGCTCGATGAGCTTGCGGCTTAGCTCCTCGGCGATGTCATCGTAAAGACGCTGCTTGTCGTCGTCATCCGGCTCAGGCCCAGACCACGAAATCGGGTTTTGAAGGAGGACATAGAGGCGCTGCTGGAGTTGTAGCTTCAAATCCGCCACCGGCCTCAGACTGTCATACTCGTCGCCGATGCCGGTCGCGAGGCGACGGCTGAGCGCTTTCACTCGCGTCCAGTGTTCTTTCTCGACCCCCTGTTTGATGGTGAGGCCGAGCCGAGGGCGCCAGGCGTTTCGGAAAATCTCGGCAGCGCGCTCAACTGCGAGGACTAGATTCATGCGGTCGTAGGCCGGACGCGAGTCGGCACGCGTCGGCCGCGCTACGATGCCGTCTACCATTCCCAGCAATTTGTCGATCTGCGTGATCGTCCGCCGTCCGTCGGCGGAAGCGCTGTCGAGTTTCGCGTCGATGCCGGAAAGGAACACCCGCGCGCTCGTCAGTCGGGTTCGCAGTGCGCGTTCGGCGAACGGCCCGAGATCCTCGCCGACGGATGCGAGCACGTTCTCGCCAGATTCAAGGACATGATTGACTCGCATAGTGGGAGTCGGCAGGTTGGGGCCTTCTACACGGTCGAAGTGCGTGAACGCGAAAATCAGCTTGGAAGCACTACCTGAGGACACCAGCTCCTTCATTGCTGCCACTGGCGCCGCCAACATCGGTTGCGTCGCATTGTCGACCAAAATCACGGCGTCCACCATCTCGATACGCTTCGCGAGCGTGGTCGAAATCGTGGACATCGATCGCGGCGTGTGGCCTAGGCCCTCACCGTCGAGTAGCGCGAGTTTCGGAACTTCGTTACTCCATGAAGGCTTGAACGGCCCGGCTACGCGAACACCGTTGACTAGCGGTGTAAGGAGCGTCCCGAAGAGCGGCGCGTAGTTGGAGGAGAAGCGGGCCAGCGTCTGCATGAAGGCGTCCCGGTCTTCCGTCTCCCACGTCCAACTCAATGGCCAGCCGACCTTGGTCTTTTGAAGCTTGCCTTCGGCGAGAAGTGCGAAGCGCTCCTCTATCTCGTCCATCAGTGCGTCCACAACCTGCTGAAAGCTCTCGTCGTCGCGGGTTCGGTTGTCCAACTCATCCTCGAACAGCTCGTCGATGACGCGCTGGTCTTTTTCATCTGTCGCATTCAGTTCCTGTCGCAATTCGTCGCCATGCCGAACCGCGACGTCTTTGAGCGCGGCGAGTGCCTGTGCCAGAACCTCGTTCGTGCGCTTGAGCAAGTCGCTGCTGTCTGAGGCTTCGTCAGCCTCGGGTTCGTCGTCGAAGTCGCTGACCTCCTTCACCGGCCCGTTGCCCAGCACGTAGCTAAAGCGAAAGCGCTGGTTGACGTGCGTCAGAAGACGGCGCATCTGGTCACCGTCAGGCTCGCCGCGGTACGCGGCAAGGACCGCCGCCGATGCGCACTCCTTCAGGTGTTCGCGCACGTCTTCCATTGGGAAGAACGTCACCACGGCCCGGAATGCGCCTTCACTTGGCACGATCTCCGTCTCGTGAACTGTCGTCTTTGCCGTGGAAGTGGAGGGGAAGCGCTCGCGCGTCGGATCGGTGCCGATGATCTGACGCAGCAGTGTCGTCTTTCCGGCCCCCGTGGTGCCGAGCAGGAGCGCCCGGCGGTATTCGCTTGACTGTGCAGAGGGCAGCGCAATTGCCGTCTCGCGCAGGCCGAGGAAGTCGGTTTCGCCGCCCTCGAGCTTGTAGTAAAAGATGTCCACGACGCGGGGATCGAGTGCGGCGAGAGCCTGGTCGCGAGCGGCGATATCCCACAGGTGCGGGCTGGAAAGCAGCACGTTCATATCGTCCCGGAGCTTTGCTGCCTCTTTTTCGTCGTCGGTCTTGAGACTCTGTCGCACCCGGAGTCCCGTCCTGCCAGTAGTCAGGTCCGTACGCTTCGGGTGACGGAAGATAATTGCCCAGGTACTCCGACCCTGGGTCCGGCTCAGGCTCGCGGTGTAGAACGTATCGGTCATGGATTGGCCTTGTTGTTCCGTTGTTGTTCCTCTGAGCGAAGTATTGCCGATAAGTCTGGGTGTTGTCAATGGGCTGGAACAACGCCGGAACAACGTGGTGTCGCAGCGGATTTTCGTGCATACTGGCAGCACTTCCAGCCGGTTACATAGGACGAGAAGTAGTTGGCGACCCACTAGCCCTTCGTGCGAGAGTTTGACTGAGCTAGTCGCGAGATCACCAGCGGGTTGTTTCCCACTCGGCGAATACGACCGTAGAGGACGCGCAGCGCACCCACTGCACCGGGTAACCAGCCGATTTGTCTTTACGCTGGTGGGCCTCCCTAAAGGCCGGACGGTTGGCATCTCATTTGACCGTCTTCCCTCGTCTTCGACATTCAAGACATAACTGCTTGAAGTTGAGGATGGCATCCATGACCATCGATCGTCTTATCGACCTGACCGAGCTTTGCCGACAGGTCTGCCTCAGTCGCTCCGCTGTGTACGAGCGAATCAGTTTCGATCCGACCTTCCCGCGCATCATCAAATGCGGTCGGAAGACTCTCTTTTCCGAGGTCCACGCACAAGCTTGGATTCAGGATCGCATCAAGGAGAGCAAAGCCCAGTAAATCACTCACATCACTCCCGTTTGCTGGGGGCGGCGGCCGCATGCCTCTTTCCCAGCAAAAAAACCATGACTTCAGCGTGAGCGATGTGAGTCACTTTTTTTATTGTTTTCGAGTTTCGAAAAGCAAAAAAAAGTAACAGCAATGCTGCTCACATGCTCACGCCTATCAACTAGGACTGAAGATGAGCAGGATTGAGTTGGGGAAAGATACGGCCTTTCAGGATGCTTTGAAGGTATGTCAGGCGGTGCATGATGACAGGCAGAAGTTCACGATCAAGTGGATACTGCGCGGCCCGGACGGGAGGACGGTGCTCAAGGTTGCGAGCACTTGGGGGACGATCACGGACCAGCAGCAGCATTTCGCTGAGTCCGAGGCTGACGGCTGGGAAGCATTCATGCTCATCGGCATGACCGATGACGATGGCTTGTCGTCGGCCCGTGTAGTTGGCACGTGGGCTGTCGCGGTCGATCTTGACTACGCTGTGGACATGTCTCGTTGGAATAATGCGCCGTACCGTCCGTCGATCGCGATCAACACGTCTGGTGGTCGGCAGCACCTGATATGGATTCTTAAGGCCCGCATTGTCGACAGTGACATGTTTCGCAAGATGGTCGTCGCGCTTGCACATCGCTTCGAGGGCGACGCCTGCTTCGCGAATCTGACGCAAGCGATACGCCTACCGGGCTTCAAGAACCAAAAGCACGGCAACGAAGTGGCGTTGTCGCTGTACGAGCCGGACCGGTGGTACGACTATGACGAGCTAGCTGCCGCATTCGATGTCGATCTAATCGCGGCGTCATTGCAGGCGCGCATCCCGGTGACACGTTCGCTTGGCGTGTCGGTCAAGACCGACGAGGACAAACGCCATCGCCTTGCCGATCTGCGCGACGCGTTGCATCACATAGACCCCGATCCGTATGACACGTGGATCAAGGTGATTGGGGCCGCAGCAGCGCTTGGCGAAGACGGATTCAAGCTTGTTGACGAGTGGTCGCGTCGCTCGAACAAGTACGACGAACACCGGATGCAGATCGCGTGGAAGTCCTTCGCAGCCGGAGCGTCGGCATCGCCTTCGTCGATTTTCTACATGGCGCAACTCAAGGGCTGGACAAACCCCGGTCGACGCAAGGTTGCGGCGGCCCGCGAAGTGTTGAACGAGCGTAGCCTTGGCCGGATGCTGGCAGACATTATGTATCCGGACATCGCAGTTGCTCGCAATGGGCATGGCGAGAAACAGTGGCTGCAAGCGCTGCGTTGGAACGAGAACCGTTACGCTCGGCTCGATCAGTTTGCGTTCAGGACTGTTGTCGAGTCGTACGGTCATCGTTTGATCCAGAAGGCGAGCGGCACAGATAGCAATCTAGCGGTGGTTGCTGCCGTCGCGAAGCATTCGGGAAGCGGCCAAGCATTGGATTCGCTTGGCCGTACCGCACTGGAATTTATGCTCGATGCATCGGATTCGCTGCAGGCGACGAAGTATCCGTACTTCCCCGTTGCCAACGGCGTGTTGAACCTGCTAAGCGGCGAATTGGTTCCTGGCCGTATCAGACCGATCTCGTATCACAACAGCGCGGTAACGTTTGACCCGCAAGCGAGTGCTCCGAGATTTGAGGCGTTTCTTGCCGAGATATTCGAGGGGGACGACGAGCTTGTCCGGTTCTTCCTGCGCCTCTGCGGCCAAATGCTGCTCGGCAAGCCGAAAGAGCATCTCTTCGTGTTTTTTCTGGGCCCGACCGGGCGCAATGGCAAATCGGTTGCCGTCGAGGTGCTAAATGCGATTTTCGGGGGCTTGGCCTGCACCTTGGGAGTTTCGGCGCTCATGGCCAAGGGCACGATGACAGACGGACCGACGCCGTCGATCGCGAAACTAGAGGGAAAGCGGTTCGTGAGCGTGAATGAGCCGACCAAAAAGCATACGCTCGATGGAGGGTTGGTCAAGCAGTTGACAGGCGGGGATCGTGTGGCGGCACGAGCGCTTTACGGTGCAGATGTCGAGTTTCTGCCCGAGTTCACGCCGGTCATGATCGCGAACGAAATGCCGGTAATCAGTGCCGACGATAACGCCATCTGGCGCCGCATCATTGTCATACCATTTATGCACACGTTTTCGGACGAGGAGATTGACCGCGACCTTAAGAGCAAGCTACTTCTCCAATTGCCGGGTATCCTGAATCTGCTACTACAGGGGTTGCGCGACTACCTTGAGAACGGCTTGCAGCCGCCCGAGAGGGTCCGCAGGGCGGGTAACGAGCAACGCAAACGTGCGGATGGCTTTGAGGCATGGCGCGAGGAACGTACGATGTCATTCCAAGGGAAAACGCAGTACAAATCTCTCCATGAGGACTACCTCGCATGGACTGCGGCAAATCGCAGCTACGAGAAGCTGAACTCCCGCGACTTCGGCGCCAAGCTGGCGGCTACCTATGTGCGGCTGGAACAGCGTCACTACATATTTTACGAGGGTGTCCGCCTGAAAGACTTGTCCGGCGCGAGCTAGTATGTTCGTCGGGTGGGAGTGCGGCGATTGGCTCAGTCCGCAGTCGTACGCCTGCAGCCAGCAGGGTTGTTGGTATCGGTGTTGGTACTTTTTGGATTGAAGTCGCTGGAATCCATGTGCGGCAACGGTTTCAGCGGATGGTTCGAGTGCTGCAGCCGGCACCAAATCCGAAGAGGGGTTACGGAATTTTCCGTAACCCCTTTTTCGTTTGCGGCGATCGCCTGCGTGGGCCTTGCGCGCGCGTGGTGCCATCACGCGGCAATCGAACGACTTCATCGCTTCCAGATGTACCACGGCCCGGCTTCCCGTTGCCTCGGCGTAGCGCGACAGCGTGCGCAGCGACGGCATCGCGCGACCACTCTCCATCCGCGCGATGGTCGATTGAGTGGTCTCCATCCTCTCCGCGACCTGTTCCTGCGTCAATCCGGCGCGTACGCGTGCCGCGACCGGCTTGCGGGCAACGGCGAACTCCGGTGCTTGTGCGTCATACTCGGCCTGCGTAGCCGGATCGGCCAGCAGGCGCTTCTTCAAAGTTGCAAGGCTGGTCATCGCGCAATCCTCATTCATCCGGGCGCACGCCATTTCGATAGCGCGACGCGGTGTTCTCTGCGTCTTCTTCACGAACACGTGCAGCACGATCAGGCGTTGCCGTGTCCGAGCGACGTATCTCGCCCGCGCGATGCCATCACGCCCGGTCATGCGGATTTCCCACAGTCCCGGAGGCCGCGCGGTTTGCCAACGCGCCGTCCAACCACTGTCGAAACGTAATCCTGCGTCGCAGGCAGCAAGCGCCGCTCGCCCCACATCGGCCTGAGCTGCCCAGCCAAGCATGATGCCCCGGCAGGATCTTCGGCGACTCGCGTACCCGCAGACGCGCCCGCGCGATCCGCGCCTGTCGCTCCGCAGTTACGCCCCCTGTTCCTGTCATGCCCGCGTCACGATGCCCCCCTAAGGTTGCACGTTCCCGTCGCGGCACCATCGCCTCGACCGGGCGTGCGCAACCCGCATGCGACGCCGTGCCCGCGTCGCGCAGGCGGACAACCGGGATCTCGCTCCCGGCGACGCATTGACCATGCATCGCACCATTCCATTCGAAAACACGATCGACGCCGATTGAGCTGGATCGCCGACGATCAGGAGACTGGGACCATGTTGAGTCCACATGAATTTTCGATGCTGCTGCGCATTGCACGCGCACCGGACAGCGTCGACCCGTCGACCCCGGCTTTCGCCGTGCTCGTCGAAAAACGGCTGGTTGACGATACGCAGGTACGCGTGAATGCGGTGGCTGCGCGCCCGGCGCTGACGCCGATCGGACAGCTGCTGCTCGCGCGCTTCGACGAAGCGGCTTGAGGGAAGGGAACAGAACTGCAGATGAGCGTCACGCCTTCGCAGCAGCGAAGGACGTGACGCATCCAAAACACGGGGATCCGCTTACTGCGCGACCGGCACCGTCACGTCGCTGCCGAACCAGTGCATCGAGATCTTCTTCAACGTGCCTTCCTTGCCCAGCGAATCCAGCGCATCGTTGATCGCCTTCTCGAACTTCGGATTGCCCTTGCGGAACGGGATCGCCATCTCCTGCTTGCCGCCGTTCAGCACCGCACCCGCGCGCAGCGGCAGGTTCGAGGTCTTGATCATGTACGGCAGCATCAGGCGGTCGTCGAGCGTTGCCTCGATTCGGCCCGCTGCGAGGTCGCGCAGCTTCTCCGGCGCGCCCGGATACGTCTGCACCTCGATGCCGGGCACGCTGCGCGCCATCTGGTCGTAGTTGGTGCCGAGCGTCACGCCGAGCTTCTTGCCCTTGAATTCATCGAGCGACTTGAAGTTGCGCGTGTCGTCCTTGCGCTGGATCAGTTGCGCAGCCGAGTACGTGTACGGCACGCTGAAGTCGAGCACTTCCTTGCGCTGCGGCGTGATCGTGACCTGATTGACGATCACGTCGAACTTGCCGGCCTGCAGCCCCGCGATGATGCCGCTCCATTCGGTCGGGACGAACTGCGTCTTCACGCCGAGCTTGCCGGCGACCGCATTCGCGACGTCGACGTCGAAACCCTCGAGCTGCCCCGACGTGCCGCGCGAGTTGAACGGCGGATACGTGCCTTCGAGGCCGACGCGCAGCACGCCGGCTTTCTTCACCGAATCGAGCAGGTCGTCCGCGTGCGCGGCGACGGCCGTGAAACCGAGGGCGGATGCGAGCAGCAGGCCCGACAGCAGGAACTTCGAACGTTTCATCGCAGATCTCCAGTGTTCAGTGTGGCAATTGAGCGTCGGGCATCGATCGTGCCTCGACCTGGCCGGAATACGGGCACGTAGACACTACTCGCAACCGGGCCGCGCCGAAAGTCGAATTGGCCCTGATTGCAATCGATATCAACCGGCGGCGGGTTGGGGGCGTGCGCAGGAGGGCGCTGCGGGGGCGGTGCAGGCCGGCGACACCAGTGCGCGCGGCCTCGTGCCAGCGGAATTGGCATAATCACGGCTTGCCGACGCGTGCGGCGGCGGCGCGCACCTTGCCGTGCGACCGTCGCGCTGCCGTTGGGGCGTATTTACCCAGTTACCATCGCAATACCCATGCCGACCATCACCGCGACCGAAGTGTCGCTGAAACACATTCTCGAACGCCCGGGGGATTTCTCCGGATGGCTTTGTCTGCCGCCGATGCCGTGGACGCTCGACACGGCGGGTGCATTCGCCGAAGACGATCGCGACGCCGACGCCGACACGCCGCCTGCCATCGCAACGCAACCCGGCTGGCGCGTCACGCTGGCCAGCACGACGATCGAGGACATTGTGATCAACGCGCATGACCAGGTCGACGAACCGAGTGTCGCGCAGTTGTTCGACGCGTTCGTGTTTTACGTCGAGAACGACGAGTTCATTCTGTTCTGACGACGTGCGGCGCGCGCCACAGTGAAAAAGGACCGCATGGCGGTCCTTTTTCACTGTGGCAACAGCGTTCGAGCGAAGCCCGGCCCTCAAGGCAGCGAAATCGTCAGGTTCGCCGACTCCGGCCCGACCTTGATCACCTGCGAATACGGTGCAAGCGCCTGCAGCGTCTTGTCCTTCAGGTACGTGTTTAGCCCGAGATACCCGAGCAGCGCGACGAGCGCGAACACGGCACCGATCGCCCATACCGGCACTTCGCGCTTCAACCGGTGCGCGATCTGGTCCGGCAGCGGCCAGTGCGGCGCGAACGGCGCGCGCTTGCCCTTCATGTGCGCGATTTCATCGCCGAGCCGCGCGGTCAGATACGCGAGCTTCTCCGGCCCTTCGAGCAGATACTTGCCCTGGAAGCCGAGCAGCAGGCACATGTGGAACACTTCGAGCGACTGCAGCCGCGCCGCGCCCTGCGCGCGGCAATCCTCGAGATACTGGAAGAACTTCTCGCCCGCGAGCTGCTCGCCGAACAGCACGAGCTGCAGCGGCCGGCGTTCCCAGTCGGCGCGAATCTTGAACTGCGACGACAGCACCATTTCGTCGACGGCCGCGCAATACGCGAACTTCGCGCTGTAGACATCCTCGGCCGCGATGTTCAGCTTCTTTGCGCCGCGCTCGAAATCCGACAGGAATTCCTGGATCTTCGTGCTGAACTCGCTCGCGCTGTCGGGCGCGCGGCCGTTCTTGAGCAGGAACAGCATGAAGAACCCGTCGTACAGCAGGTCGAGCAGCGAACGGGCCTGGAACGCGGCGTCGGTCGACGCCGGGGTATGCAGCGGGGCCGGCGCGTTGTCGCCGAACAGGGAAGGCGCGTAGCTCATGATGTGACCGCGATCAGTTCGAATTTCAGGTCGTTGATGCCAGTCGGCGCGTAGATCATCGCGGACTGGGCCTGCAGCATGCGTTCGTACAGCGCGCCGCGCGAATCGAGCGAGAAGTAGCACGCGCCCGGCCGCACGGGGATCGCGGGCGGCACCTGCGGCGTGTACGAGAGCCGCACGCCGGGCATTGCCGACAGCACGAGCTTGTCGACGTCGTCGGGCGCGCCGACCTTGAAGCGGGCCGGCACCGCATCGACGAGCTCGACGCTCGGCATGTCCGCGGACACCGCCAGATAGAACTCGGTCTTGTCGTCGATCTTGCCCGAGTCGAGGCGGCCGAGATGGAACGACGGACGCACCTCGTCGAGCGTGATCGCGAAGTAACGCGTCGAGATCACGGTGTCGAGCAGTTCGCGCAGCATCACGTCGAGACGCGCGAAGCTCGGGCCCGGATCGTCATGGCGATACACGGGCAGGTCGGCGAGCGTGTAGCCCTTCGAGAACGTCATCAGCTGGCCCGCGAGGCGCAGCAGTTCCTGGAACAGCCGCTCCGGATGCAGCGCCGCGTGCTGGTGCAGGTGCGCGAGCGTCGCGAATGCGGCGTTCGCGGTGTGCAGCAGCCAGAACGATGCGATGTCGCCCGAGCGGAATTCGATGATGTTCTTCGACGGCTCGCGGTGGAAACCGTACAGCGCGTTGACCTTCGCCTGCAGCGCGTCGACCAGCTGGCGCAGCCGCTGGTGCAGGATCGGCGACGCCTCGATCGCGAGGCACGGCGGCACGAAGCTGTCGTCGATCTCGAAGCCGGACGTCGCGGTGCGGCGCACGCGCACGAGCGGCACCGACAGCAGCTGGTCGCGCGGTTCGCTGTGCGCGATCAGCTTGACCTGCGTCTTCAGGAACGTGATGTCGGCTTCGGCGGCGTCGGTGAAGTTGTCCGCGACGCTCGTCTGCTCGCTGACGAAACGCGTCATGAAGCCGGCGGCCGGATCGTCGCTGTAATTGGTGCCGTTCTCGCGCAGCGGGTGCAGCGCGAGATAGAACACGAATTCGTTGATGCCGTCGGGCAGCGTGTCCAGCGCGATCGGAGGCGGCAGGTCGTCGGCCTGCGGCGCAGCGTACAGCGCGCCGTCCGGGAACACGAGTGCGAGTTCCGCCACGCGCAGCACATTGCTGCCGAGCGCGTCGCGGTCGATGCGCACCGAGCGCACGCCCCAGTTGTAAGGCTGGATCGCCTGGATGGACTCGAACAGGCGCGCCTCGTGGTACGCGTCCTGCCGCTGAAAGTGTTGAGGCCGGAGGAACAGCCCTTCTCCCCAAAGCACCTTGGCCGAATAACTCATGTCAAATCCGGTTAATGTGGCGTTGCGATGTAATCGATTTGGTCGTGCCCGAATTAATCGCCAATTTGTTAACTCTTGTTAATTGACATTCGTGCGTCATGCTTAACCGCAGGTGACCGACGAAAGCATATTCAGCGGTTGCGAAGGTGCACCCTGTTGCGGTGCAATGACAGAACCATCGGTGACCGTCATCGCGCAATTATGCAGGCCGATGATTATGCCGGATTTCTCCGACTTCGCCGGGTCGAACGTCAGTTTCCATCGCTGGAGTGCGGGATCGCGGAACAGCGCGACAATGCCGAATGCCTGCGCTTCGCGCGATACCTTTTCGGTCGCCGTATAACGCTGGCCGGGAATCAGCGTGATCTCACGCACGTTCAACAGATCGGCGCCCAGTGCGGCTTTTTCCTTGGTCGGATCGGTGAACGCGTCGAACGGTGCCTGCTGGAACGACGTCGGATCCTTCAGCGCGTAGAGCCTTACTACTAATGCGAGCGGTTTGCGATCGGTCGCGGCATTCAGGTTGGGCGCGGCGGCGAGCGTGAGTCCGATATTGCGCGGCGGCTTCTGGGCATCCGGCAGATCAGGCTTGCCGACGCCGGCGGCCTGCATCACGGCGCTCGCGGCAGAGCCGAGCAACGGGGCGGCCGCGCATCCGGCCAGGAGCGCGCAGGCAATCAGTGGCAGCGCATAGCGAATCATGGACGATCTCATCGTGTTTCCGGCGTGCCGCCTTTTACTCCCCTGTCAATACTGCCGGGTATTGCCGCGTTCGCCGCGGTTGCCTGGCGGATCAGTCGTTCAAATATTAAGCACACGTGCGCTGCGGCACGCCTCCGGAAATTTTTTCCGCCGCCCGGGTGAGGCGCTGTCAAATCAGTAAAACTTGCGCATTTCGATCGAAACAAAAGCCGCTGCGAGGCCGCTGCCAGCGGCGTTTCGAGGGGGTAGCGCACGGATTTAAAAGGAATTACTCTGCACTCAACGATTGAATTATGAAAAATTGATCGGTACTATACCCGCGCGCTTCTTGCAAAGCAAAACAACCAGATTCTCAACGATTTTAATACTCACGCGCCGGTGGATATAACGATGAAAGACCGTCTCTTCGCAAAACTTTCTGGGGTAGTGCTGGCTTGCGGCGTGATCGCCGGTTGTGCGAGCCAGCCGCCGGCGCCGCCGACTGCCGACGTGTTCAACAAGTCGCTGGCCGATGCGGACGCCGTTGCGAAGTCGGGTGACCAGGACAAGGCCCTCGGCCTGTACCAGCAACTCGCGAAGTCGGATCCGACGCGCGAGGAACCGTGGTCGCGCATCGCGCAGATCCAGTTTGCGCAGAATCACTATGGCCAGGCGATCGTCGCCGCGCAGGAAGCACTGCAGCGCGACGCCACCGACCGCCAGGCGAAGAGCGTGCTCGCCGTTGCCGGCCTGCGGATCGCGACGCAGTCGCTCGGCGAACTGCGCCAGGATTCGTCGCTCGCGGGCGATGCGAAGTCCGATGCGCAGGCGCTGGCAAAGCAGCTGCGCGACACGCTCGGCGAATCGGCACTGTTCCCGCCGGAGCAGAAGGCGCAAACGCGCAAGGTCGTCCGCCGCCAGATTCATCGTCCGAAGGTCGCGGCCACCGCTACAGCGGAAAGCGGCGTGACGCCGCCGCCGACGACGACGTCGGGTGGCGGTGCAGCACAGAAGGGCGGGGCGGATCCGTTCAGCGCGCTGCGCAACTGACCGCAACTGACGCGATAACCACAACTAACCTGGGAGCCGTCGAGATGGCCAAGAAAGAAAGCATTCAGAAAAGCTTGCAGAAAATACGGCCGCCGCGCGTCCAGCTGACCTACGAGGTCGAGAAGGGCGACGCGATCGAGGTGAAGGAACTGCCGTTCGTCGTCGGGGTGGTCGGCGATCTGGCGGGCCAGTCGGAAGTCGAGCAGCCGAAGCTGCGCGATCGCAAGTTCGTCAACATCGACCGTGACAACTTCGACGACGTGATGAAGGCGATCGAGCCGCGCGCCGCGTTCCAGGTGGAAAACCGCCTGAGCCCGGACGGCGGCAAGTTCGCCGTCGACCTGAAGTTCCGTTCGCTGTCGGATTTCAGCCCGGACGAAGTCGTCGAACAGGTCGAGCCGCTGCGCCGCCTGCTCGAGGCGCGCTCGAAGCTCGCCGACCTGCGCAACAAGCTCGCCGGCAACGACAAGCTCGAGGATCTGCTGTCCGACGTGCTGAAGAACACGCAGCAGCTGCAAGAGCTCGCGAAGGGCACGGGCGGCGACAAAGACGGCGAATGACGACGGAGTGTTGAGATGAACCAGCAAACGGCTGCGGCCCAAGCGAGCGGCGCGGAATACGCCGCCGGGACTTCACTGCTCGACGATATCGTCGAGAAGAGCAAGGTCGCGAAATCCGATTCCGAGCATGCGCGCGCGAAGGACCTGATCGGCGAACTCGTGCACCAGGTGCTCGACGGCACGGTGATCGTGTCGGACAACCTGTCGGCGACGATCGATGCGCGTGTCGCGGAACTCGACCGCCTGATCTCCACGCAGCTGTCCGCGGTGATGCACGCGCCGGAATTCCAGCGCCTCGAAAGCACGTGGCGCGGGATGGACTACCTGGTCAAGGAAAGCAACACCGGCCAGACGATCAAGATCAAGGCGCTGCACGCACCGAAGCGCGACCTCGTGCGCGACTTCAAGGGCGCGAGCGAGTTCGACCAGAGCGCGCTGTTCAAGAAGGTCTACGAAGAAGAGTTCGGCACGTTCGGCGGTTCGCCGTTCGGTGCGCTGATCGGCGACTACGAGATCTCGCGCCAGCCGGAAGACATGTACTTCATCGAGCAGATGTCGCACGTCGCGGCGGCCGCGCACGCGCCGTTCATCGCGTCGGCGTCGCCGGAGCTGCTCGGCCTCGAGTCGTTCTCCGACCTCGGCAAGCCGCGCGACCTCGGCAAGGTGTTCGACACGGTCGAGTACGCGAAGTGGAAGTCGTTCCGCGATGCCGAGGATTCCCGCTACGTCGGCCTCACGCTGCCGCGCTTCCTCGGGCGCCTGCCGTTCAATCCGAAGGACGGCCAGACCGCGGAGAATTTCAACTTCGTCGAGGACGTCGACGGCACCGAACACGACAAGTACCTGTGGTGCAACGCGGCGTGGGCATTCGCGGCACGCCTGACGGCCGCGTTCGACGACTTCGGCTGGTGCGCGGCGATCCGCGGCGTCGAAGGCGGCGGCCTCGTCGAGGACCTGCCGACCCACACGTTCAAGACCGACGACGGTGAAGTCGCGCTGAAGTGCCCGACCGAAATCGCGATCACCGATCGCCGCGAGAAGGAGCTGAGCGACCTCGGCTTCATCCCGCTCGTCCATTGCAAGAACTCGGATTACGCTGCGTTTTTCGCCGCGCAATCGGTGCAGAAACCGAAAAAATACAGCACCGACAGCGCGAATGCGAACGCCGTCCTGTCCGCCCAGCTTCAGTACATCTTCTCGGTATCGCGTGTCGCGCACTACCTGAAGGCGATGATGCGGGACAAGATCGGCAGCTTCGCATCGGCGCAGAACGTGGAGACTTTCCTCAACCGGTGGATTTCGCAGTACGTCCTGCTCGACGACAACGCATCGCAGGAACAGAAGGCGCAATTCCCGCTGCGCGAGGCATCCATACAAGTGTCGGAGATTCCGGGCAGGCCGGGCTCGTATCGTTCGGTCGCGTTCCTGCGCCCGCACTTTCAGCTCGACGAACTCTCGATTTCTCTGCGACTTGTCGCTGATCTGCCCAAACCGGCAAATTCATAAGCGAGTAAATCGCCCGGGCGGGCCGCCTGGGTAGGACGTTAAAACCACCTCTTTGGGGAGTCGAAGGGCCATGTTACATATGCACTTGCAGTTTGGTAGTCCGGCGGTGAAGGGCGAATCCGCGGACAAAGACCATCAGGGCTGGATCGAACTGAAATCGTGGGATCACTCGATCGTTCAGCCGCGTTCGGCAACGGCATCGACCGCAGGCGGTCACACGATGACGCGCTGCGAACACGGCGACATGATTTTCACGAAGGAAATCGATTCGTCGAGCCCGCTGCTGTACCAGCACGCATCGGGCGGCACCACGTTCGATGAAGTGACGGTCCATTTCTCGCGCGCGGATGGCGAAGGCAAGCGCGTGCAGTATCTGGAAGTGAAGCTCAAGTACGTGATCATCTCGAGCATCGCACCGAGCGTTCGCGAAGAAGGTCTGCCGCTCGAGACGTTCTCGCTGAAGTACGCAGCCGTGCAGTGGAAGCAGACCCAACAGAAGATCGGCGGCAACCAGGGCGGCAACACGCAGGGCGCCTGGAGCCTGACGAAGAACGACAAGACCTACGCGGTCTAAGGTCGGTTGCGGCAACGGGGCGCTCGGCGGCCCGTTGCCGTTTTCGCTGTGCACGCCGGCCAATGAAACGATTCGAACCCAGTTTTCTCGACAAGCTGTTCGACGACGAACCGCACCTGCCGGCCTCGGCAGCGATGCGGCAATTGTCGCTGGACGAGCTCAAGAACACGGTCGCCCGCGACGTCGAGGCGATCCTCAACACCCGTATCGCGCACACCGAGAGCGAGCTGGCCGCGCTGCCGGAATGCCAGAAGTCGGTGCTGACCTACGGGCTGAACGATTTCGCGGGGCTGAGCCTCGCGAGCCACTACGACCGCGCGTTCATCTGCAAGTCGATCCAGCAGGCCATCGCGCGCCACGAGCCGCGGCTGCAGCAGGTGCAGGTGACGTTCGAGCTGAACGAGCAGTCGACCAACGCGCTGTACTTCGCAATCCAGGCGCTGCTCGTCGTGCACCCGGCCGAAGAGCCGGTGAATTTCGACGCGATGCTGCAGCCGTCGACGCTGCAGTATTCGGTCACGCGCGCACGCGCCGCAAGAATGCTGTAAATCAAGCTGCCGAGCGGGCCGGACCGCCCGGTGGTGGACCAGGGTCCGGCAGGAAATATTGAGGTTCGGGGTCGTCGATGGAAGAATTGCTGCCGTATTACGAGCGCGAATTATCGTTTTTGCGGCGCTATTCGCGGGATTTCGCCGAACGTTATCCGAAGATCGCGGCGCGGCTCGCGTTGTCCGGCGAGCACTGCGAGGATCCGCACGTCGAGCGGATGATCGAGTCGTTCGCGCTGCTCGGCGCGCGCATCAACAAGAAGCTCGACGACGACTACCCCGAATTCACCGAAGCGCTGCTGGAAGTGCTGTATCCGCACTACCTGCGGCCGTTCCCGTCGTGCTCGATCGCGCAGTTCACGCCGGCTTCGCCCGGCCAGCAGACCGAACCGGTCGTGATCGACCGCGGCACCGAGCTGAAGAGCCGCCCGATCCGCGGCGTACAGTGCCGGTTCCGCACCGCATACGACGTGACGCTGGCGCCGATCCGCATCTCGGAGGCGCGCTACACGCCGGTCGCGCTCGCGCCGAGCGCGACGGTGCTGCCGTCCAACGCGACGGGCGTGATCTCGATCACGTTCGAATCGCTCGCCGCGCAGCTCGATCTCGGCGCGCTGAAGCTGTCGACGCTGCGTGCGCACCTGCACGGCGAACAGTCGTTCGTCGCCGCGCTGACCGACTGCCTGTTCGTCCACGTGCTCGGCGCGTATGTCGAGCCGGAGCGCAACGGCCGCTGGACCGCGCTGCGCAAGCTGCCGATCGCGCAGGCCGGCTTCGACGAGGACGACGCGCTGATCGACTACCCGGCGAAGTCGCACCCCGCGTATCGCCTGCTCACCGAATACTTCGCGTTCCCCGACAAGTTCGATTTCGTCGATTTCGACCTCGCGGCGATCGCGCGCGCGTCGGGCCGCTGCCAGCGCGCGACGTTGCATCTGGTGCTGCAGGACGTGCGCAGCGATTCGCACGTCGCGCGGCTGCTCGAGTTGCTGACGGCCAGCCATTTCCGGCTGTTCTGCACGCCGATCGTCAACCTGTTCCGCCAGCACGGCGAACCGATCCGCATCACGCACCGCGCGGTGTCGTACCCGGTGATCGCCGAAGCGCGCCGCGCGTTCGCGTACGAGGTGTACTCGATCGATTCGGTGAAGCTCGTCCGGCAGCAGGCGCATGAAGAATCGGTGATCGAGTTCCGGCCGTTCTATTCGCTGCATCACGGCGAATCGGCACGGATCGGTCATTACTGGTTCGCGCGCCGCAACGACTGGGTCGCGCAGAAGAGCCCCGGCTACGAAACCGAGATCTCGATCGTCGACATCGACTTCGAACCGACGTCGCCGCAGACCGACACCCTGAGCCTCGACCTCACCTGCACGAACCGCGACCTGCCGGCGATGCTCGCGTTCGGCCTCGAGGGCGGCGATCTGTTCCAGGACGGCGGAGCGCAGACGAGCGGCATCTCGCTGCTGCGGCGCCCGACGCAAAGCGTGCGCTTCGAGCGCGGCCGCGCCGCGCACTGGCGGCTTGTGTCGCATCTCGCGCTGAACCACGTGTCGCTGGTCGCGCACGGGCTCGCACCGCTCAAGGAAATGCTGACGCTGTACGACCTGCGGCGCACCGCCGTGTCGATGCGCCAGATCGACGGCTTGGCCGGCGTCGAGCAGCGCGGCGCCGTGCAGTGGCTGCCCGGCAAGCCGTTCGCGACCTTCGTGCGCGGCATCGAGATCCGGCTGACGATCGACGAGGAACACTTCGTCGGTGCGAGCCTCGCGTCGTTCGTGCGCGTGCTCGACAGCTTCTTCGGGCTGTACGTCCATCTCAACAGTTTCGTTCAATTGGTCGTCGTGTCGAAGCGCACCGGCGAGGAGATCATCCGATGCAAGCCCCGAACCGGCGAATCGATCCTGGCGTAGTCGACGCGCTGCTCGACGAGCCGCACCGCTTCGAGTTCTTCCAGGCGGTGCGCGTGCTCGAAGGGCTGTTCGCGCGGCAGGCGTCCGATGCGCCCGGCGCGTGGCGGCAGGGCGACGTCGTCGCGCAGCGCATCGAATTCCGCAACACGCTGTCGCTCGGCTTCCCGCCGAGCGAGATCGAGGGCGTCCGCTCGTTCGACGACGACGGCACGCTGCTCGATTCCGGTGAGCAGCGCGGCGCCGCGCTCGCGGCCGGCGAGCTCGGTCATGTCGAACTGACGCCCGCGTTCTTCGGGCTGCTGGGCGGGCAGGGCGCACTGCCGCTGCACTACACCGAGCAGATCGTCGCGCGCGAGCACCTGAAGCGCGACCATGCGGCGCGCGCGTTCTTCGACGTGTTCTCGAACCGCGCGACCGCGCTGTTCTACGCAGCGTGGAAGAAATACCGGCTGCCGTTCCATTACGAACTCGACCGCGACGAGCGCTACCTGCCGCTCCTGCTCGCGATCGCCGGCGTGCCGAGCGACGAGGTGCGCGACAGCCTCGCGGCCGGCGCGGGCGGCGTGCTCGACGAGGCGGTTGCCGGCTACGCACTCGCCGCGCGGCACCGGCCGATGTCGGCCGCGTACCTGCAGCGCACGCTGTCCGACTACTTCCGCGTGCCGGTGAAGATCGACCAGTTCGTCGGCAAGTGGTACGACGTGCCGCCCGACCAGCTGAGCGTGCTCGGCGAGGTCAACGCGGTGCTCGGCGCGACGGCGCTGGTCGGCGAACGCGTGTGGCAGCGCGACATGCGCGCGCGGATCGTCGTCGGCCCGCTATCCAAGCGCGACTACGAGGCATTCCTGCCCGGCGGCGCGCAGGCCGTCGCGCTCGAACGGATGCTGACGCTGCTTGCGGGCGTCACGCTCGAATACGAGGTCAAGCTCGTGCTGAAGCGCACCGAGGTCGGCGCGAGTGTGCTCGGCGCCGGCTCGCGGCTCGGCTGGGACGCGTTCCTCTGCACGCGCGACGCGGTCGACGACCGCTCGGATGCCCGCTACGAGCTGCACGTGATTCACTGATTCCGAACGACAACAAACACGCAATCGAACCTGAGATCGACGCCATGAGCACGCCTCTGAAGACCCTGATCACGAAACTGAACCCGCTGTGCCGGCACGCGGCCGAGCGTGCGGCGAGCGCGTGCCTGGCGCGCGGCCACTACGAGGTCGATCTGGAGCACCTGTTCCTCGCGCTGCTCGACGAAGCGACGGGCGACCTGCCGCTCGCGCTGCGCGCGAGCCGCGTCGATCCGCATGCGCTGCGTGCCGATCTCGAGCGCGAACTCACGCGCCTGAAGACGGGCAACACGCGCACGCCGGTGTTTTCCGTGCACCTGATCGCGCTGTTCGAGCAGGCGTGGCTGATCGCGTCGCTCGATTCGCAGCTCGGCCGGATCCGCTCGGGCCACCTGCTGCTCGCGCTGTTGACCGCGCCCGATCTCGCGCAGTTCGCGCAACGGATGTCGTCGCAGTTCGCGGAAATGAACGTGACCGACCTGAAGCACAAGTTCGACGAGATCATGGCCGGGTCGAGCGAGGCCGAGCCGCGCCAGCCGGACGCGGAAGGCGCCGACGTCGCGCCGGCTCTCGACGGAGCCGCGCCCGCGGCCGGCCCGTCGAAGACGCCCGCGCTCGACACCTACACGACCAACCTCACGCAGCGCGCGCGCGACGGCAAGATCGACCCGGTGATCGGCCGCGAAGCCGAGATCCGCCAGGCCATCGACATCCTGATGCGCCGCCGCCAGAACAACCCGATCATGACCGGCGAGGCCGGCGTCGGCAAAACGGCGGTCGTCGAGGGCCTCGCGCTGCGGATCGCGGCCGACGACGTGCCGCCGCCGTTGCGCGGCGTCGCGCTGCACGTGCTCGACATGGGGCTGCTGCAAGCCGGCGCGAGCGTGAAGGGCGAGTTCGAGAACCGCCTGAAGAGCGTGATCGACGAGGTGAAGAAGAGCGCGCACCCGATCATCCTGTTCATCGACGAGGCGCACACGATCATCGGCGCAGGCGGCCAGGCCGGCCAGAACGACGCGGCGAACCTGCTGAAGCCGGCGCTCGCGCGCGGCGAGCTGCGCACGATCGCCGCGACAACGTGGAGCGAATACAAGAAGTACTTCGAGAAGGACGCGGCGCTCGCGCGGCGCTTCCAGGTCGTGAAGGTCGAGGAGCCGAGCGAGCCGCTCGCGGCCGCGATGCTGCGCGGGATGTCGGGGTTGATGGAACAGCACTTCAACGTGCGAATCCTCGACGACGCGATCACCGAGGCCGTGCGCCTGTCGCATCGCTACATCAGCGGCCGGCAGCTGCCGGACAAGGCGATCAGCGTGCTCGACACCGCCTGTGCGAAGGTCGCGCTCGCGCACAGCGCGACGCCGGCGGCGATCGACGACACGAAGAAGCGCATCGAGCGCATCGACGCGGAGATCGCGTCGCTGGAGCGCGAAGCGGCGGGCGGTGCGGCGCACGACGAGCGGCTCGGCGAGCTGCGCGGCGCGCGCGACACGGCGCTCGAACAGCTTGCGCAGGACGAGGCACGCTATGAAGCGGAACGTGTGATCGTCGCCGAGATCACCGAGCTGCGGGACGCGCTCGACAAGGCGCGAGGTCCGTCGGAACACGGCGAGCCGGTCGACGTGCCGGCCACGCGCGACAAGCTGGCCGAACGCGTCGCGGCGCTGCACGCGTTGCAGGGCGGCGAGCCGATGGTGCCGCTGCAGGTCGACGGCCACGTCGTCGCCGGGATCGTCGCCGCCTGGACCGGCATTCCGCTCGGCCGGATGGTGAAGGACGAGATCGACACCGTGCTGAACCTGCAGCCGCTGCTGACCGCGCGCGTGATCGGCCAGGACCATGCGCTCGACGCGATCGCGCAGCGCGTGCGCACCGCGACCGCGAACCTCGAGGATCCGAACAAGCCGCGCGGCGTGTTCATGTTCGTCGGGCCGTCGGGCGTCGGCAAGACCGAGACGGCGCTCGCGCTGGCCGACATCCTGTACGGCGGCGAGCGCAAGATGGTCACGATCAACATGAGCGAGTACCAGGAAGCGCACAGCGTGTCGGGCCTGAAGGGTTCGCCGCCGGGCTACGTCGGCTACGGCGAGGGCGGCGTGCTGACCGAGGCGGTGCGCCGCAACCCGTATTCCGTCGTGCTGCTCGACGAGGTCGAGAAGGCCCACCCGGACGTGCTCGAGATGTTCTTCCAGGTGTTCGACAAGGGCACGATGGACGACGCCGAGGGGCGCGAGATCGACTTCCGCAACACGCTGATCATCCTGACGTCGAACGTCGGGTCGGCCGCGGTGATGCAGGCGTGCCTGAACAAGCCGGCCGAGGAACTGCCCGATCCGGACGCGCTCGCCGAGGCGCTGCGCCCGCAGCTGTACAAGACGTTCAAACCGGCGTTCCTCGGCCGGATGAAGGTCGTGCCGTACTATCCGATTTCCGACGACGTGCTGGCCGAGATCATCGAGCTGAAGCTCGAACGGATCCGCCGCCGCATCGATGCGAACCACAAGGCCGCGTTCGAGTGGGATGAATCGCTCGTCGACGCGGTGCTCGCGCGCTGCACCGAGGTCGATTCGGGCGCCCGCAACGTCGACCATATCCTGAACGGTACGCTGCTGCCGGAGATCGCGGGCCACGTGCTCGGCCGGATCGCCGACGGCGCGGCCATCGCGCGCATTGCGGTGCGCGCGGACGAGGCCGGCGAATTCGCGTACACCGTCGAATGAGCGCGGCCGCGCAACCCGCATTGATGAACTGACCGAACCATGCCGATCAATCTCCCCGAGCTGCTGACGCCGATCAGCGATGCGTCGCCCAGCGGCGACGACCTGCTGTTCTCGAACGAATTCGACGCGATCCAGGACGCGCGCCGCTATGACGATCCGACGCTCGACCAGGGCGAGTGGGTAACCGAGATCAAGGAGGCCGACTGGGGCTTCGTCGTCGATCATGCGGGCGCGCTGCTGCGCACCCGCACCAAGGACCTGCGGCTCGCCGTGTGGCTGACCGAGGCGCTCGCGCTGGAGGACGGCATCACCGGCCTCACCGAAGGCTATGCGCTGCTGGAAGGGCTGTGCCGCGACTACTGGGACACCGTGCATCCGCTGCCCGAAGGCGACGATGTCGAATACCGGCTCGGCAACGTCGCCTGGCTGTCCGGGCGCACGGCCGAACTTCTGCGCGGCATTCCGGTGACGGAAGGCGCGTCGAACGCGTTCACCACACTCGACTGGGAAGTCGCGCAGCACGTTGCGCAGGCCGTGAAGCGCGACCCCGAGCACGCGGACGACATCGCGCGCGGCAAGCCGTCGGTCGAACAGATCGATGCGTCGCGGCGCGTGACGCCGATCGCGTTCTATGCCGGACTGCTCGCGAACCTGAAGGCATTCGAAATCGCGCTCGACGCGTTCGAGGAGCGGCTCGTCGAACGCGCGGGCAATTCGGCGCCGAGCTTCCGGCAGACGCGCGACGCATTCGAGACCGTATACCGGCTCGCCGAGCGCTTTGCGCGCGAGCAGGGCTATACGGGCAGCGCGCCGCATGCGCCGGCGGCGCCGCAGGCGCAGCCCGAGCGTATCGAGCCGAGCTTCGGCGATGCGTTCCACACCGAGGAGACCCACGTGCAGTCGCAGACCGCTCCGCGTCCGCCGGTGACGCAGATGATCGCCGGCATCCAGAACCGTGCGCAGGCCGTCGACCAGCTGCGTTCGGTCGCACGCTATTTCCGCCAGACCGAGCCGCACAGCCCGGTCGCGTATCTCGCCGACAAGGCGGCCGAATGGGCCGACATGCCGCTGCACAAGTGGCTCGAGAGCGTCGTGAAGGACGACGGCTCGCTGTCGCATATTCGCGAGCTGCTCGGCGTGAAGCCCGACGAGCAGTCGTAAACGCACAACGGGCGACGCATGACTGCCGCCGCCCGTTGCATGTCGGGCCGCTCCGCGGAGCGGCCCGGATCCATCGGTTACTGCCCGACCCGGAACTCGATGCGCCGGTTGCGGGCCCGCCCGTCGGCCGTGTCGTTCGGCGCGATCGGCTGATCCGGTCCGACACCCGTCGTCGTCATTTGCTGCGGCGGGATGCTCTTCGTGATCAGGTAGCCCTTCACCGCGTCCGCGCGCGCCTGGCTCAGCGCGATGTTCGACGTTCGGTTCCCCGAGTTGTCGGTGTGGCCGATGATGTCGACCGTGCGGTTCTGCATCTTCGACAGCGCGGCCGCCATCTGGTCGAGAATCTGCCTGCCTTGCGGCGTCAGCGTCGCGCTGCCCGTCTCGAACTCGATCGTGCGGTTCGCGAGCGTCTGGTCGAGCAGGCCCTGCTCGGACGCCGACACGCGCAGCCCGTTCCTGATCGTGTACGTCGGGTTCAGCGTGTTCGCCATGTCGCTCGCGAGCTGCTGGCGCTGCGCCTCGTTGTGCACCTCGCCCTTCATCTCGATCTGCGTGCCGTTGATCTTCAGCTGGCCCTTGCTGATCTGCTTGAGCTGCGCGCCGAGCAGCTTCTGCACGTTCGCGCTCCAGTTCGGCGGTGTCGCGACGTCGCCGACCTCGATCTGGTCGACCACGTTCGCCGCGCCGTAGGTGTCGCGCAGCTTCTGCAGCACGGCGGCCTTGGTCGCCTCGTCGGGCACCTTGCCGCCGACCACGACCTGGCCGGGCGCCGCGTTCGTGGGCGGCGGCGTGATCGTGCCGGCGGTGCCGTGCACCACCGTGCCCGATGCCGTGGCCGGCGCGGTGCCGGGGTTCGCGTTCGTATTCGCGGGCAGGGCGGCGGTCGCGACCGTGCCGTTGCCGACCGGCGTGACGGTCGCGCCGCCCGTGTTCTGCGCGTAGGCCGCACCGCTGGCGATGAGGCCGGCGGTGACGAGGCCGGCAACGAAGGGCGAGACGCGCGTGAGCCGGACGTGAATCGTGCGTTGCATCCCGTCAGCCTCCGATGAACGCTTCGCGGAACGCGTCGATGGCGACGCGCAGCGAGAGTTGCGGTTGGTCGAGGTAGCTGACGAGCTTGCTGATCTGCTGATCGTTTTGCGCATGGGCGTCGATCCACTCGGGATCGTCGATGTCGATGTTGTGGGCGGCGTAGGTTTGCGGATCGACGACGCTCAGCAGCGTCTTCGACGACGCGCCGTTGAAGCCGATGATCAGCCGTTCGCGCTCGGCAATCGTGCCGATGAAGATCGCGAGCTCGAAGTCGGCCTGCGCGACGAACGGCGCGACCAGTTCGAGCCAGAACGCGGCGACGAGGCTGCGATAGAACGGATCGACCGGCAGCGGCAGCGTGAGGCCGCGCTCGATGTGCGACGAGCCGCTTTGCATCACGGGCCGCAGCAGCGAGCCGAGCGCGAGCATCGCGCCGCGCAGCCGCACCGGATGGCCGCTTTCGAGCAGCATCTGCTGCAGGCCGTACAGCGACTGGTGTTCGATGAAGTCGTTGAAGGTGCCGTCATGCGACGTGCCGGGGCCGCCGACGTCGATCGGCACCTGCGTGTCGCCGAGCGCCTGCAGCGCGCCGGGCGGTTCGTCCTTCGCGAGCAGCGGCGGCATCTGCGCGGCGACGCGCGACCACAGCCGCGCGAACGCGAGCGGGCTGCGCGCGAGGAACGCGAGCGGCCGGTCGACCTCGAGCGCGGTCGCGCCGAGGAACGGGAAGCGGCGCATCGACACGTCATGGCTCGCGACCATGTGGCCCGCGATCGCGAGCTTGCTGCGCGAGCCGAGGAACGCGAAATGCATCGGCTTCGCATCCTCGTAGACGATCTTCCAGCGCGGATCTTCCGCGAGCAGTTCGAGCGCCTGCGCGATCCAGCGATCGAGCGTCTGCAGCAGCTGCGGGTTGTGCTGGCTCTTCACGAAGTCGCCGCGCGACGGAATCTTGCCGAAGTAGGCGATCTGCGCCTGAACGGTTTGCGTCATTGCGCCTCCTGGGCATTCGTTGCGGTGGCGGCCGTGACGGCCGGTGCTGCGGCCGGCGCGCCCGTGCCGGCCTGCGTCGCGTTCTGCGCGGCGCCCGCGCTCGCGTCGGCGACCGACGACGGCAGCTGCAGGCCGCGCAGGCTCTGCTGCTGCGGCTGGTCGCCGCCGCCGCCCGTCGGCTGCGACGTGCTGATGATGCGCATCGTCACCGACACGTTCACGCTGCCCTGGACCCACGTGAGGTCGAAGGTGCCGTCCGGCCGGCGCTTGCGCTGCGCCGAGTTGATCAGCTTCTCCAGACCGTAGCGGCCCGGCTCGTTGACGAGCTGCACCGTGCGGCCGTCGAAGGTCGTCGCGGACAGCGTCGCGCCCGGCGAGCCCTGCGGGTTCGGCCACACGAAGTTGGTCCACTGCGGCGGCGTGTTGCGGTAGCGCAGCTGCTGCCCGTCGATCGCGACCGTGTATTCGGTCGTGCCCGTGCTCGGCTGCGGCAGGATCTGGAACACGGTCTGCGGTTCGGCCGCAGCGGCTGCGCCGCCTGCAGCACCGCCGGCGAGCGGGGCGACCCAGCGCGCGAAGCCGTTCGTGAAGTCGGGCGTGAGGCCGATGCCCATGTCGCCCCACGTGCGGGCCGCGAGCGTGTCGCCGCGGCGCACCGCGAGCGGGCCCAGCGTCGAGCCGACGAACTTCGCGATCGAACCGTCCGGACCGAACACCTGCGCGATTTCACCGGCGCCGGCCTCGACCTTCGCATTTGCCGCGAACGGGTACTTGGTCGCGAGCGAGTTCTGGAACGGCTGGTAGACCTGCGCGTTCCACACCTTGTTGACTTCGGCGCTGGCCGGCTGGATCACCACCGAGAACGCCTGCATCAGCGGCCGCACCAGCAGCGGGCGCAGCGACTTGCGTTGCGAATCGGTGAGGCCCGTCAGCATCTGCTCGTCGACGAACTTCAGCGAATCGGCGAGTTCCGAGCCGTTGCCGTCGAGCGTCTGCTGCATCAGCTGGCGCGCGCCGGGGCCGGGGTCGCCCTGGTTCTTGATCACGTTGAAGCGCGTCCGGACCTTCGACAGCGTGTCCATGTAGCCCTTGAGCATCGACGTGCCGTCGTGCGTCGCGACGATCCGTGCGAGCCCGATGAACTCCTGGCCGATCGGACCCATCGGCACCTCGGCCGGATTGCCGTTGATGTCGATGTTCGCGGCCGCCACCTGGCCGGCCGGCGAGCGCGTGAACAACTGCTTGACCCAGTTCACGACACCCGTCTGCGCCTTCTTGATCGCCACGTTCGCGAGCGACGGGTTGTCCCACGACGTCTGGTCGTACGCGGTCTCGAGGACCTTGCGGATCGGCGAATCCTGCGGGTCGCCGAGGCGGTTCATCCCGTCGACGGCCTGGCCGAAGCTGCTGAAGCCCTGCACCGCGATGCCCTGCATGAACTTCTGCCAGTGCTGCGCGTACTCGGTCTTGTACATGCCGACGAGCGTCTTCTGGATCTGCTCGGGGCTGCCTTCCAGCGTCAGGTCGTCCTGCGTCGAGGTGTTCAGCACCCAGTCCTTCGCCTGCAGTTCCTTGGTCGCGGCGTCACGGATCGCCGGCTGCACGTAGTCGAACCACGCTTCGCGCGTGAAGGTGCCCGGGATCGCATAGCTGCCGGCGATCAGCGCCTGGTTGCCGTCGCCGACGATGCGCGCGATGGTCATCGGCGCGAAGCGGGTCGACGCACGTGCCTTGATTTCCTCGTAGACGCGCTGGCGGGCCGGCATCCCGCGCACGACGCGGCGCAGGTTCTCGCGGGTCTGGTCGACGAGCGCGAGGTTCGCGTCGATCATCGGCCAGTCGTTGTCGTTCACGCGGGCGAGATAGAACGAGATCATGCGCTCGGCGCTCTTGATCATCTCGTCGCGCGGCATGTTGCCGCGATTCGTCTCGAGCCAGCCGCGCCAGAAGCGCGCGAGCTGGTCGGTCAGGTGCGCCTGCTCGACGTGACGCTTGTCGGACAGCATCAGGTAGGTTTTCAGCGCGTTGTACGCGTCCTGCACGTTGGTCGGCGAGGCGTCGCTGTACAGCCCGCCTTGCGGCGCGGCCGGCGCTTGCGGCGCGGCGGCCGTCGCGGCGGATGCGCCTGGTGCGGCAGCGGCGAGCGGTGCGGCGCCCGGCGGGTTCGTCGAGACCGGCAGCGCGCCGCCCTGCACGGCGCCCGATTCGGGCGGGCGCGTCATCGGCACGAGCTGTTCGGGGTGCGCGTTCACGTCCTTCATGAACGATGCGAGGTTCTGCGAGACCGGTGCCAGCAGGATCTGGCGTACGCCGTTGTAGTACTCGGTCAGCAGATGCTGCTCGAGACGGTCGCCCTGGTACAGGCCGAGCGACACCGACACCGGCTTGTCGCGGCGGAACTGCTCGAGCTGCTCGATCCGGTCCTCGAGGATGTCCATCGCCTGCAGGCGCGACTGCAGGTCGTTGCGGCCCTGCTGCAGGCGCGTGACGTTGTCGAGGTCGGCCTGTACGTTCGCGACGAGCTGCTGGTTGCCGATGGTCGACCAGGTCCAGCCGCCGAGCGCAAGCGCGAGTGCGGCGACGAAGCCGAAGAAGGTCGCGTAGCGCAGCCGTGTCTTGGTCGGGCTCGCGAACTGGCGCACGGTCTGACGGTCGGCGAAGATCACCTTCGAGAACAGGTCGCGCAGGAAGAAGCCGTTCTTCGAGAACGCGCTGTGCGGCTTCGGCAGCGCGTTCGCGTCGAGGCCGAAGCGGTGCGCGATGCGCTGCGCGGCAGCGCTGTTGGTTTCGCCTTCCTGCAGCGCGCTCGTGAAGTAGAAGCCGCGGAAGATCGGCTTGTACTGGAACGGGTTGTTTTCGAACAGCGTCGCGAGGAACGCGCGCAGCGACGGCTTGATCGTCGAGAATTCGAGCGGGAAGCTCAGCTGGCCCGGTGACAACTGGTTGCCGCGCGACAGCGACAGCTGCGCGATGCTGATTTCCTTCAGCCCTTCGTAGAGTTCCTCGAAGTGCGTGTCGAACTGCGCGACCACGTCGCGCTTGTCGTCGGGCTCGTAGGGCAGGGTGGCGCCCCACACGCGGTCGTATTCGTGCTTGTCGCTGCTGCTGAAGAATTCGGTGAAGCCGGTGATCAGGTCGGCCTTGGTGAACATCACGTAGACCGGCGCGAACACCTCGAGCTTCTCGGTCAGCTCCTGAACGCGCTGACGCAGGTTTTTCGCGAGGTTGATCGCAAATTCGGGGCGGTTGCCGGTGAGTTCGGCGATGCTCGCGGTGACGATGATGCCGTTGATCGGCGCCTTCGGCCGGTAGCGCTTCAGCAGGCCGAGGAAGCCGAGCCACTCGCTGCGGTCTTCCTCGTGCACCGAATAGCGGCCGGCCGTGTCGAGCAGGATCCCTTCGGTCGTGAAGAACCAGTCGCAGTTGCGCGTGCCGCCGATGCCGTGGATCACGGCGCTGTTCTTGTCCGCGAACGGGAACTGCAGGCCGGAATTGAGCACCGCGCTGCTCTTGCCCGCGGCGGGGTTGCCGATCACGATGTACCACGGCAGTTCGTACAGCGCGGAGCCGCCCGACACCTGGCCGATCTTCGACGTCTTGATCGTCTTCACCGCGTCGGACAGGCGCGTGCGCAGCACGTCGAGGTCGGCCGTTTTCGCGTCGGGGGCGAGGGCGGCCGCAGCCGGCGCGGCGATTTTGCCGGTTTCCGCCTGCTCTTCCAGCACCTGGCCGAGCTGCTGGTTCGCGCGCTTCACGCGCCAGCGGCGCCACAACGCGACGCCGAGCCACAGCGCGAGGATCGCCGCGAAGGCGATCGCCGCCCACAGGAGCGGCAGCTGCAGCATGTCGGCGACGATGAAGAGAATCGCCGCTAGCGCGACGATCCCGACAATCGAGAGCGTACGCGGATGAGTCAGCACGTTGAGGATGCGTTGCATAGGACGTTCAGGTTCCGGTGCGATTCGGTGAGGCGACGCAGGCGCGCCGAGCGGCTAGGGTGGCGCCGCGATGTGTCGCCACGCGGTCAAACGGGGTGAAGGGGGCTGGCATCAATGCGCCCGCGGCAGCGGAGAAGGCGCGCGCATTAATGAAAGGACGCTGTGAGAATTAAAACGGAAGCGGCGGCCTGACAAAATCGCGCAACGGAATGCCCAATCGATTGCGCCGCCCAAATCGTTTCCTGCCGGGTGATTAAAAAGCCCATGCCGCCCTCATTATTTCTTGTACGGCAGCCCTGACTAGCTGCCGCGTCCCAGTTTAAAACCGGGTTTATGGTATTCCACGTGCCCGAGATCCATCATTTTCCAGCGGCCACCCCAGGTCAGGCCGACCTGTTCGGCAACCTGTCCGTACAACTGGTAGCCGCGCATCGCCCAGGGATCTTTCTCGGAAATGACCAGCTTGCCGTCGCGCAAGAACGCATTGTCGGCCGCGAGCCCGAACTGGTGATAACTCTGGAACGCTGCCGCATTGGTCACGTTGGTGCCCATCTGCGCGAGCCGGTTCTGGCGTTCCGGACTCCGATAACCTTCCAGCAGCGCCATTTCATAACCATATTGTTCGTGCATGATCTTGTAGACCAGCAGCAAACGCGTACGGAAATCGGGATCCAGCAGGTTCCAGTCGCGGCTCGCGTCCTTCAGCGCCGGCCGCACCTGTTCGACTTCCTTCGTGGCAAAGACTTCCGGCGGCAACGGCGGGGGCGGCACGAGCTGCTCGCCCTGCAGCAGCGCGGCGATCTTCTCGTCGGGCACGCGCGCCGTGTCGTCGTACTGAAACAATTGCCGACCGCGTAACGCAATGGCCACCAATGGCGGCGTCGCAAGAATACCTGCCGACACCATAATCATCAAGCGCCGCCGAATCAGTAAATTTTGCGCGTCACTTAATGCGCTGCGCGTAACGGTTGCCGATTTAACAATCTGACTTCGCGTGCGCGCGGCGCGATCGTTCGCACGGCGCGTTAGACGGCCGTGAAACTCGGCGACGGATTCGAAAACGGTCGCGCGGATACCCGGTAAAAGCAACAGTGCCGCAACCGCGACGGCAAGGGCGAAATAGGCGACGAGTGCGACGGCAATCAACGAAATCCCCGGAAATTGGAATTGATTGTGTTTTGCAATGCTTGCTCTTAGAATCAGGCTGCTTTGAGCGGCCGGGCTATATTATCGCGGTGAATTAAACCAGGATTCAATGAGACGCTGAATGAGTGCGCCGGAAAATTCAAATTCGAAAGCCCCGCCCAGCCTGCTGTCCGATACGAAACCGGCAGGCGAGGGGGGGGCTCAGCAGTCGCGCATTCTCGCGAATCTGGAAGGACGTGTCACGCCGCAGGCCGAAGCGCCGCGCCGTTCGCTGAAGGGGCCGATCGCGGCCGTCGTCGCGCTCGTGGTCGCCGTCGGCGGCTGGGGCGCCTGGCGCTGGCAGCAACCATCTGGCGAGCAGGCCGTCGTGGCCGCCGCGCCCGCGCCGGCACCTGCGAAGGTCGAGCCCGCGAGCGGTGCCGTCGTGCAGGTCGCGCAGAACGCCGCATCGGCCGCCCCCGCCGTGCAACCGGCCACGATCGTCAATGACGATGCGGCGTCCCAGGCCGTTGCGTCCGCATCGTCCGCGTCCGGCGCGGACAATAGTCGCCTGTCGCGCGCACTCGCGAACGGTGCCGACGATGCGTCGGGCGCAGCCACGGCAGGCGCTGCCGCCGCCGCGACGGCCGCCGTCGCAGCGACGACGAAAACCGCGAAGGCCGACGCCGCGAAGAACGACAAGGTCGCCGCACGCAGCAAGGCCGACGCGAAGGCGGAGGCGCGCAAGCATCATAAGGAGCAGCAGGCGGAACTCGCGCAGGCGAAGAAGCGTCGCGAAGCGACGGCCCGTACCGCGGGCGCGAAGGGGGCCGGCAAGGACGATCCGGATGCCGATCTGCTCGCCGCGCTGGTTGCACGCACGAAGCCGGCCGACAAGAAGACAGCCGGGCAGAAGGGCCAGGTCGTGCCGACCAAGGCGGCCGCGTCGACGGGCGGCTCGCTTGCGTCGCGCGTGAAGGATTGTTCGGAGCGCGGTTTCTTCGAGGATCAGCTGTGCCGCTGGCGTGTCTGCGACGGCCACTGGGGCAAGGATCCGGCATGCCCGACCGCCGCGCAGTCGGAGACGCGCCAGTAGTCAGCGGTCTTGCCCCAACCCGTTCATCGCATACGCGCCGCCCCAACGGGCGGCGCGTTGTTTTTGGGGCGCCGGTTGCGGCGATAATCGCATGTGACACTGTCACGAGAGCGTCACCCGCGTCGGGCATACGTCTCCTTTCTTTTCCCGGCGTGGTGCCGCGAGGCGCAATGCGCGGCGCGGCGCGCGCCGCACGACCTTCGACACGATGGACCTGATCGTACAGACTTACGGTGCCGATACGTCCGGCATGGTGTGCGGATTCCGCTTCGTTCCGGGCGGGTCGGGCGCGATGCTCGATGCCGACGCGGCCGCCGCATGGCTGCGCACGTGCCGCGAGCGCGATGCGGCCGCATCGGACGACTTCGTCTGGCTGCACTTCAACCTCGCGCACGGCGCGAGCGAGCGCTGGATGCGCACGCACCTCGGGCTGCCTGACAGCTTCTTCGAATTTCTTCACGAAGGGTCGCGCTCGACGCGCATCGAGCAGGAGGACGGCGCGTTGCGCGCGATCGTCAACGACGTGATGTTCAACCTCGAACTGACGCCGTCGGAAATCGCGACGCTGTTCGTCCACGTCGAGCGGCGCATCATGGTCACCGCGCGGCTCAAGCCGTTGCGCTCGGTCGACACGCTGCGCGCATGCGTGCGCGACGGCGAGCAGTTCCGGTCGCCGACCGAACTGCTCGTGCACCTGCTGCACGACCAGGCCGACCTGCTGATCCAGATCATGCGACGCACGAGCGTCGACGTCGACCGCATCGAGGATCGCTTCCTGTCGCAACGGCTTACGTCGAACCGCGTCGAGCTCGGCGCGATGCGCCGCACGCTGACGCGGCTGCAGCGCATGCTGGCGCCCGAGCCCGGTTCGATCTTCCGGTTGCTCGCCAAGCCGCCCGCGTGGCTGCATCCCGAGGACGTGCAGGAATTGCGCGAGTCGACCGAAGCGTTCTCGCTGGTGCTCGCCGATCTGTCAGGACTCAACGAGCGAATCAAGTTGCTGCAGGAAGAGATCGGCTCGCGGCTCGACGAGCAGAACAACCGGACGCTGTTCACGCTGACGCTCGTGACCGTGATCGCGCTGCCGATCAACATCGTCGCGGGCTTCTTCGGGATGAACGTCGGCGGCGTGCCGTTCTCGGAAAACAAGCACGGGTTCTGGCTGATGGTGCTGCTGGTTGCGGGCTTCACCGCGCTCGCCGCGTGGTGGGCGTTTCGCCGCCGCAACGATCGCTAGCGGCCGCGCGGCGCCGGCGCGGCGCGGCGGCGCGCATTCACATGCCGCACGGCGACGGCCGCGTCAGCGCAGCAGCGTGAGCGCGCGCCACGAAAAACGGGCCCCGCACGCGGGGCCCGCCGAACAGCGTCAAGCGCATGTCGGCCGACGCCGCGCATCGCGCGGCACCGGTCGGCCGGACCGCGTTACTGAGCCACCGTCTTGCGCGGCTTGAACATGCCCTGGTAGCGCAGCGACGGACGTTCCTTCACCGTCGGCACGATGCCGTCGAAGCTCGGCGTCTGACGCAGCTTCATCGCGGCCGGCGAAGCGACCGAGCCGATCGACGTCGAACGCGAAGCCGGCGCGAGGTTGTTCGCGACGAGCAGCGCGGCTTCGCTCTTCAGGTTCGCGAGCAGCACCGGATCGGTCGAGCCGTTGACCTGCGTGAGCAGGCCGCTCCACGCGGCGTCGCTGTAGTTCACGACGTAGTAGTCGAGACCGGTCGGATCCGCGACCACGCCCGTGCAGCCGTCGATCCGCGTCTGCGTCTGCGTATCCTTCAGCGCGAGCGTCGTGTGTTTCGCGAGACCCTGGCCGTACGCGAGCGTGATCGGCACCGTCCACTGCAGGCCCGGATACGCGTTCTTGTTCGGGAACGGTTGCTGTTTCAGCGTGACGACCGTCTGGTTCTTCGTCATGTCGCACTGCGTGTCGAGCGAGATCAGCGGCACGCCCGTCTGACGCACATAGCTGTCGCCGATCGCGCCGATCGCCTGGCCGCTTTCCTTCGACAGTGCATCCCACAGACGCCTCGGCGTGCCGTTGCCGAACGAGTAGTCGACCAGGTATTGCTGCAGGCCCCGGCGCAATGTCTGCTCGCCGAGATAGTTCTCGAGCGTCTTCAGCACATGGCCGCCCTTGTCGTACGTGAATGCGCTCGCGCTCAGCACGAAGTCGTTCGACGCCCAGTCGTTGAAGTTCGGCGCGACCGGGAACGCGTTCGGGCCGATGTCGCGGTTGATCACGCGGTACTTGTTCTTCACCTGGTCGAGCCAGCTGAACTGGTCGGGGAAGAACTGGATCGTCGTCTTGGTTTCGAAGAACGTCGCGAACGACTCGTTGAGCCAGACGTTGTCCCACCAGTCGGCCGTGACGAGATCGCCGAACCACTGGTGCGCGACTTCGTGCGTCAGCACCTCGTTACCGTAACGCGACATCGGCTGGCCCGGCTGCGGCAGGATGTCGTCGGCGAACTCGAGGATCGACCCCCAGTTTTCCATCCCGCCGAAGTTCAGGTCCTTCTGTTCCTTGAACGCGTCGTTCGCGGCGACCGTATCGAACTTCGTCAGCGGCAGCGGGATGCCGGTGTAGCGGTAATAGAAGTCGAGCGCCTGCTTGGTGCGGTCCATCGCCGGCTTCGCCCAGTCGCTCATGCCCGGCGGCGTGAACACGCGCAGGTGCAGGCCGCCCTTGCCGCCCGGCAGCGGGCTCGAGAAGTCGTCCTCGTAGGTATCGAACAGACCGCCGCCGAAGAACAGCAGGTACGACGGCATCGGCGGGGTCTTCTCGAACTGCACGAGCTTGTAGCCGCCGCCGACGTTGGTCGACGGTTTCTCGGCCGCGTTCGACACGACGCGCCAGCTCTGCGGCACTTCGGCCGTTACTTCATAGGTCGGACGGAACGCCGGTTCGTCCCAGCCCGGGAACCATTGGCGCGACAGGTTGGTTTCGCCCTGCGTGAGGATCGCGCCGCTCGTCTTGCCGTCGGTGCCCTTCAGGTCGACCCGGAACACGCCTTCCGCGGCCGAGCAGCCCGGATACGGATCGTTGCCGCAACTGCCGCCGGTCTGGTTGACCGGATCGTCATACGACTTGAAGTTGATGATGCCCGACCACTCCATGTGCAGCGAATAGTTGCCCGGCGCGATCGTGCCGCTCACGGGGCGCAGCTGGTAGAAGTCGCCCTTGTCCTGCGGCGTCGCGATCAGCTGGATGTTGCCCGGCTGCAGCGTGATGCGGCCGTTCGTGAACTTGATCCGGTGGCCGGCGATCACGATGTTGTTGACCGGCTTCAGCACCTTGATCTCGACGTCCGCACGCCCGTCAAACGCGTTCAGCGCGTCGTTCGGGCGGAACCACAGCCGGTAGTTGACCGGTACCACGGTGTCCGGCAGCTCGACAGGCGATACGCTCTTGTCGACGTTGGATGCGGCTGGCTGAGGTGCGCTCGGTGGCGTGTTGGCGGCGGGCGACGAGCCCGAGTGCGGCGCGCCGGCGGAACTGAGCGCGGAAGCCGAGCCCACGCCACTGTCGTCGCCGCCGCACCCGGCGAGTGCGAGCGCGGCAACGAGCGGCAGATAACGCATCTTGTGAATGTTGATCGACATGACTGAAACCTCGATTGTTGAAAGAATCGTTCAGTGCTGCGAAAACGCCGGCAAAAGAAATCCCCCGCCGTTAATCAACGGCGACGAGAAATGCTAATGACGGATTATTCGAAAAGACGGCCGGCCGACTACGTGAAGGTAATCATGGTTTACTGCCCCCTCTGTGTTTCCGGATGTCGGTTAACTTGCCGGTTCAAAATGGCCGGGCGCGTGTTGTACTGAATTGATTTCGCGCGCACGACACGGGGCCGCACACCTGCGGTGGGCGTGCCTTCCCTTTGAACCGACGACCCACGGGGCTGGCCGTACCAGGCCGCAGGACGGAAGGACGGCGTGTCGCCGTTCCGTAAAATCGCCGTCATGCGGCTACAAGGTTTGTCGGCCTGCTCGAAGGATGCGTAAATATACTTGATGGGTTTGGGTAAAGGAAACGAAAAAATTAGAAAATGCGTCTATTGAAGTTGTTTCGGGGAATTGAATGGAGAGAGACATTGATTCACTTTCCGTTTGAAGGATTTTCCCGTAGTTTTAATCTATTAACTATCTCGGTGGTGTGCAAAAACTACGAATCGGGGTGTTGCCGGTTGCGCTCGGTACAATGCATGACGACCGTCGATCGATTGCCGCAAGGAGGCCAGCCCATGCCACGAACCCTGTTCCGTATCGCACCGCTGCGCACCTTGCTGCTGCTGGTCGCTGCCGTGCTCATGCTCGGCGGTTGCGCGGGTCTGACGCGCGAGCCCGTGAGCGTGTCCGTCGCCGGGCTCGATCCGCTCGTCGGGCAGGGCCTCGAGATGCGCTTCAGCCTGAAGCTGCGCGTGCAGAACCCGAACGACGCGCCGATCGAATACGACGGCATTTCGGTCGCGCTCGACCTGAACGGCACGCCGTTCGCGAGCGGCGTCAGCGATCGCACCGGCATCGTGCCGCGGTTCGGCGAGGCGGTGATCGAGGTACCCGTTTCGGTATCGGCGTTCGCCGCCGCGCGACAGGCGTGGAACCTGCCCGGCGCGGCCGCGAACGGCGAGTTGCCGTACGCGCTGCGCGGCCGGCTCGCGGGCGGGGTGCTCGGCACCGTGCATTTCAGCGATGCGGGCACGTTGCGCATGCCGGCGATGCCGGGATGGGGCGGGTAGGCGGCGCACCGGTCGCACCCGCCGAAAGGGGGGGGAACCCGCGCTTTGCCGCACGGGCAAAGCGCGGTATGGTGTGGTCCGCGCGGCGCAATACAGGAGCGCCGCCTGTCTGAAGCCAACCGTAGCCGAGCTCGCGTGACCGATTTCCCCGTTTTCCACTGGACCGACGCCGATGGCGCCGAACATGCCGTGTGCTGGCGTTCCGAAGCCGGCGTGCAGCCGCCCAAGCGCGCGGTGTCCGCCGACGACCGCCTCACCGCCGACGCGGCGTACCGCCTCGCCTGCGAGGGCACCGCGCTGGTCTGGCAGGGCGACTTCCAGAATGCGCGCCAGCTCGTGCAGGCGATGGCGCGCCGCGTCGAACGCAAGCCGAAGAAGGCGAAGGCCGCGGCCGGCGTCGAAGCCTTCAACCTGCACCGGCTCGCGCAATCGCAGCGCGCCCGCACGCTCGGGATGCTGCTGATTCCGCTCGACGCCGACTACACGATCCCGCTGCGCCGCGCGCCCGACGTGCGCGCCGCGTGCGAGGAAGCGTACGGCCCGGGCGGCGCGCCGTCGGTCGTGTCGCTGCGCGAACTGCTCGGCCTCGTCGGTGCGCACGAATGGCGCAAGAAGGGCGTGCCGATTCCGGCGCTCGGCGGCGCGCCGATCCATCCGCATTACGGCGTGTTCTCGCCGGTGCGCGGCGAATACGTCGAACTCGTCGCGCGCACGCCGCTGCCCGCGACGTCGCTCGCGTTCGACATCGGCACGGGCACCGGCGTGCTCGCGGCCGTGCTCGCGTCGCGCGGCGTCGAGCGAATCGTCGCGACCGACCAGGATCCGCGCGCGCTCGCGTGCGCCCGCGAGAACGTCGCGCGGCTTGGTCATGCCGAGCGCGTCGACGTCGTCGAGGCCGACCTGTTTCCGGCCGGCCGCGCGCCGCTCGTCGTCTGCAACCCGCCGTGGGTGCCGGCCCGTCCGAGCGCGCCGATCGAATACGCGGTCTACGATCCCGACAGCCGCATGCTGCGCGGTTTCCTCGCCGGGCTCGCCGACCATCTCGAACCGGGCGGCGAAGGCTGGCTGATCCTGTCCGATTTCGCCGAGCATCTCGGCCTGCGGCCGCGCGAGTCGCTGCTGCAATGGATCGACGCAGCCGGTCTCGTCGTGCTCGGCCGCGAAGACATCCGCCCCGCGCACCCGAAGTCGGCCGACGCGGACGATCCGCTGTACGCGGCGCGCCGCGCCGAGGTGACGTCGCTCTGGCGGCTTGGCGCGCGGGCCTGATCGCGTATTTTCGGTAAACTATCGCTATTCCTCACGAATTCCCGTCGCCGGGCCGTGGTCGACCGACCGTGGCCCGGCGCCGCTTCACGATGTCGAACAAGACCTACGAAATCCGTCCGGAGCAGTCCGTCGAGCTGCTGAAGGAACTGCACATCCTGACCCGCGACGGCAAGCTGAACCAGGACAGCCGCCGCAAGCTGAAGCAGGTCTATCACCTGTTCCAGTTCATCGAGCCGCTGCTCGCGAGCGTGCAGGCCGACAAGGACGCCGTGACGCTCGTCGATCACGGCGCCGGCAAGTCGTATCTCGGCTTCATCCTGTACGACCTGTTCTTCAAGCAGCAGCCGGGGCACGGCACGCCGGCGTTCGCGTCGCACGTGTACGGGATCGAGACGCGCGAGGAGCTCGTCACGCGTTCCGCCGAACTCGCGGCGCGGCTCGGGTTCGGCGGCATGTCGTTCCTGAACCTGTCGGTCGCCGATTCGATCACGTCGCCGAAGCTGCCGGAAACGGTCGACGTCGTCACCGCGCTGCATGCATGCGACACGGCGACCGACGACGCGATCCGCTTCGCGCTCGCGAAGCGTGCGCAGCACATCGTGCTGGTGCCGTGCTGTCAGGCGGAAGTCGCGGGCGTGCTGCGCAAGAACAAGGGCAAGTCGCTCGCGAACGCGCTGACGGAAGTGTGGCGGCATCCGCTGCATACGCGCGAATTCGGCAGCCAGATCACCAACGTGCTGCGCTGCCTGCAGCTCGAGGCGCACGGCTACCAGGTCAGCGTGACCGAGCTGGTCGGCTGGGAGCATTCGATGAAGAACGAGCTGATCATCGCGCAGTACAAGAACCTGCCGCGCCGGAAGCCGGGCGAGCGGCTGAACGAGATCCTCGGCATGTTCGGGCTTGCCGAACTGAATGAACGCTTCTTCGCGCCGGCACCCGCAGCGGCGGCCGACGAGGCCGTCGAGCCGGCCGCGGACTGACGTGGGCTGACGCGCGGCCCGTCTGCCGCGCGCTAGCCGGCCGTCGCGCGACGCGTCAGACGTCGTCGCCCGGCCGGCGCATCCACTCGCGCCAGCCGTCGTGGCCGAGGCGGCGCAGCGTTTCCTGGTTTTTCTCGTAGATCGCGGACGCGTCCGGGAACGCGTCGACCGCGCGCGCGATGCTGTCCTCGCGCAGCAGGTGCAGGATCGGATACGGCGCGCGGTTCGTGTAGTTCTCGATGTCGTCGGCTTCGCTGCCTTCGAATCGGTACTCGGGATGGAAGCTCGCGATCTGCAGCACGCCGTCGAGCCGCAGCTGCCGCACGAGCCGGTCGGCGAAGAACAGCGCATCGTTGTAGTCGACGAAATCCGCGAATGCGCGCGGATAGATCACGAGCGTCGTGTCGACCTGCTGCGGGTCCGCGGCTTCGAGCGCACGCAGTTCGGTTTCGAGATCGGCGAGCGCATCTTCCAGCGTCGTCGCTTCGCTGATCGCATAACGCACCTGTTCCTTCACATAGACGCTCTTCGCGAACGGGCACAGATTGAGCCCGATCACCGCGCGCGCGAGCCAGTGCCGCGTGGCGGCGAGGATGTCGTCGTGCGAGTCGGGGCAGGCGTGTGTCATGGCGAAGGTAGTCGGGCGGTGGAGCGGCGAGGGTCGCATTGTAGCGGGCACGCGAGGTTCGGGCGTGCACCGCCCGTCACGCGCAGGCGGCTTCGATCAACTGCGTGACCAGTGCCGGCGCGGTGCCGATCGGCGTTTCGCCGTGCCGGTAGGTCTGGCTGGCCGCATAGATGCCTTCGACCACCAGCGCGAGCGCGTCGGCGAGCGCCTTCGGCTGGCGCGCGCCGGCGCCTTCGCAAAGCTCGACGAGCCGCTTCATCAGCTGCTCCTTGTTCTGCGCGACGCGCTCGCGCGCCGGGTGCGACGTATCCGGGAATTCGGCCGCGACGTTGACGAACGGGCAGCCGCGATAGTCCTTCTGCGTCGCGCGTTCGGCGAGATCGACGAAATACTGGATCAACTGCGCCTTCGGCTGGCCCGGATGCTTCGCGACGCTCGAATCGAGACGCTCGAAGAAACACGCATCCATTCGCTCCAGATACGCGAGGATCAGCTCGTCCTTCGACGAGAACTGGCGGTACAGGCTCATCTTGTTGACGCCTGCGAGTTCCACGACCGCCTCGACGCCGACCGCGCGCACCCCTTCCTTGTAAAACAGTTCCTCAGCGGCGCGCAGCAGGTGTTCCTGCGCGGCGGCAGCGGCGATCGGCCGGCGCGTGCGGCGTGCCGGCGGCTTGTTGGCGGCCTCGATGCCCGACATGATGACCCTCGACTGCGTGATGAATTGCTTGACATGTTACCGACTGGTCACTACGATCGCAACACACTTGTGACCGATCGGTAACAATACCGGCCGGATCGACAGACAAATGCCAGGTGTCGGCCCGGGTCAGCCGATGCAGCGTGCGGCGGAGGTGGCCTGGTGGTGGGGCGGGGCAGGCGCATGGGCGCCGGGCGCCGCCAACTGGAGAGCGAGAACATGAACTGGGCAGTGACACGAATCAGAGGGCGCTTCCACTACGGATGGCTCGCGGCGGCGGTGGTTTTCCTGATCCTGCTGGCGGCGGCCGGCACGCGCGCGACGCCGAGCGTGCTGATGGTGCCGCTCGAGCGCGAACTCGGCTGGAGCCGTGCGGCGATTTCGCTGGCGATTTCGGTGAACATCGCGCTGTACGGCCTGACGGGCCCGTTCGCGGCGGCTGCGATGCAGCGCTTCGGACTGCGGCCGACGATCCTGACGGCGCTGGTTACGATGAGCGCGGGCGTCGCGCTGTCGTCGATGATGACGCAGAGCTGGCAGATGGTGTTGATCTGGGGCCTGATGGTCGGCTGCTCGACCGGCGTCGTCGCGCTGACCCTGTCCGCGACCTTCGTCACGCGCTGGTTCCATGCGCGGCGCGGCCTCGTGATGGGCCTGCTGACCGCGAGCACGGCGACCGGCCAGCTCGTGTTCCTGCCGATGCTCGCGGCGATCGCGCAGCGCCACGGCTGGCGGCCGGTCGTGCTGGTCGTCGCGGTGGCCGCCGCGCTCGTGATTCCGCTGGTCGCGTTCCTGCTGCCCGAGCGGCCGGCCGACGTGAAGCTGCGCCCGTACGGCGAGCCCGCCGATGCGCCGGCCGCGCCTGACGCGACCAAGGAGAATCCGCTCGCGGTCGCATTCCGCACGCTGCTGACGGCGAGCCGCTCGCGCGATTTCTGGCTGCTGTTCTTCAGCTTCTTCATCTGCGGCGCGAGCACCAACGGCTATGTCGGCACGCACCTGATCGCGATGTGCAGCGACTACGGGATGACCGAAGTGCAGGGCGCATCGTTGCTCGCCGCGATGGGCGTGTTCGACCTGTTCGGCACCACGCTGTCCGGCTGGCTGTCCGACCGCTACGACAACCGCGTGCTGCTGTTCTGGTATTACGGGCTGCGCGGGCTGTCGCTGATCTACCTGCCGCATGCGTTCGGCATCGATTTCTTCGGGTTGCCGCTGTTTGCGATGTTCTACGGGCTCGACTGGATCGCGACCGTGCCGCCGACCGTGCGGCTGGCCACCGATGTGTTCGGCAAGGCCGCCGCGCCGGTCGTGTTCGGCTGGATCGTCGCGGGCCACCAGCTTGGTGCGGCATTCGCTGCGCTCGGCGCGGGGCTGCTGCGCGCAAGCCTCGGCACCTATACGATCGCGTCGATGATCTCGGGCGGCCTTTGCATCGTCGGTGCGCTGGTCGTGCTGCGGATCAATCGCGGTCCGTCCCGCGCCGCCGCGCAGGCGGCCTGAGCGCGCCGCTCCGGCCGGCTGCGCGCGGGTGCGGCCGGTCAATGCAGGATCGACGATTTGCATTGCGCGGGATGTGCGGGCGCGTGGCTGCTCAAGCGGTTATGCTTGCGGTTCGCCGGGCGTTCGCGCCCCTTCATCGATGTCAGCGAGGAACCGCATGTCCGTCAAACCTGCTCCCACCACTGTTTCGATTCACGACCTGATCGCGGGACGCTGGAGCCCGCGCGCGTATTCGGACGAGCCCGTCAGCGCTGCCGACCTGCACGCGGTGCTCGAAGCCGCGCGCTGGGCGCCGTCCGCGTACAACGCGCAGCCGTGGCGCTTCATCGTGTTCGATCGCACGCAGGATGACGCGGCGTTCAAGCGGGCGTTCGCGACGCTGGTGCCGTTCAACCAGGGCTGGAACGCGCCCGCGCCGGTGCTGATCGCGGTGACCGCGCACACGCTCACGTCGAAGGGCGAGCCGGCACCGACCGCGCTGTATGACGCGGGCGCGGCCGCGATGTCGCTGGTGCTGCAGGCGCACGCGCTGGGCCTGGCCGCGCACCAGATGAGCGGTTTCGACGCGAAGGCGTTCCGTGACGCGTTCGAGATTCCGGCCGACGTCGCGATTCCGGCGATCATCTCGCTCGGCCACTATGGCAGCGTCGACAAGCTCGATCCGGTGCTGCGCGATCGCGAAAAGGCGCCGCGCACACGTCATGCGATCGGCGAAGTCGTCTATGCGAGCGCATGGAAGAAGGGCTTCGACGCCGCGGCCTGATTCCGCGAGCGGGCGGCCGGGTGCGTCGGGCACCGCGTCCGCGCCTGCCGCCGCCGCGTCGCGGGCGCGCGCGACGGCCGCCCCGGGCCAGTTGCGCGGTACTGGCGGTCGGCCCCGGTTGTGATCCGGCGGGCTTCATGTTAAAAAGCCCGTCCTTTCCGTTTTCGCGCCGGCCATGCTGCGGCAACTTCCCATGACTTACTGCGCGATCGATTTCGGCACCTCCAATTCCGCCGTGGCGCTGCCCGACGGCGACGGCATGCGCCTCGCGCCCGTCGAGGGCGACCACCTGACGCTGCCCACCGCGATCTTCTTCAACAACGACGAACAGACGGTCGAATACGGCCGCGCGGCGCTCGCGTCCTATATCGACGGGTTCGACGGCCGCCTGATGCGTTCGATGAAGAGCATCCTCGGCTCGCCGCTCGCGGAAACCACGACGGATCTCGGCGATGGCAGCGCGATGGCGTACACGGAGATCATCGCGCGCTTCCTGACGCACCTGAAGCGCAAGGCCGAAACCCGCGCCGGCGCACCGATCGGCCGCGCGGTGCTCGGCCGGCCGGTGTTCTTCGTCGACGACGATCCGCGCGCCGACCGCCTCGCGCAGGATCAGCTCGAAGCGGCCGCGCAGTCGGTCGGTTTCAAGGACGTGCATTTCCAGTACGAACCGATCGCGGCCGCGTTCGACTATGAATCGCGCCAGCCGGCCGAGCGGCTCGTGCTGGTCGCCGACATCGGCGGCGGTACGTCGGACTTCTCGCTGGTGCGCGTCGGGCCGGAGCGGATGGCGCGCCTCGAGCGCAAGGACGACGTGCTCGCGCACCACGGCGTGCACGTCGCGGGCACCGATTACGACCGGCGCGTCGAACTGGCGGCGATCTTGCCGGCGTTCGGCTATCGCTCGCTCGATCCCGAGGGGCGCGAGCTGCCGAACCGGATCTACTTCGATCTGGCGACCTGGCACCTGATCAACACGGTCTACACGCCGAAGCGGCTGGGCGAGCTGAAGCTGATGAAGCACCTGTATCGCGAGGTACGGCAGTACGACCGGCTCACGCGCGTGGTCGAGCAGCGGCTCGGGCATGCGCTGATGGCGCGCGCGGAAGAAGCGAAGATCGGCGTTGCGGCGGGCGGGGAGACGATGATCGACCTGAACGACGTGGAGGAAGATCTGCAGATTGCGTTCGACGCTGATCGCCTCGTCGATGCGAGCGTCGACGACACCGCGCGTATCGTCGACGCGGCGCGCGAGACGGTGAGGCTCGCGGGTGTCGCGCCGCGCGACGTCGGCGCGCTGTATTTCACGGGCGGCTCGACCGGGCTCGCGTTCCTGTCGGGTGCGCTCGCCGGCGCGTTCCCGGATGCGCAACCGGTGTTCGGCGACCGCCTCGCGAGCGTCGCGACGGGGCTAGGCATTCACGCGCAGCGGCTGTTCGGCTAAGTGTAGGCCGACGGCCATTCGGCTTCGCGGCGGCTGCACGGCTGCCGCGCAGGAAAACAAAAAGCCCCGCCGAAGCGGGGCTTTTTTACACGAAATATCGCGCCGAACTTAGACCGGACGGATGTTCGCAGCTTGCAGACCCTTCGGGCCCGTCTTCACTTCGAATTCAACCTTCTGGTTTTCTTGCAGCGTCTTGAAGCCTTCGACGCGGATTTCCGAGAAGTGCGCGAACAGATCGTCGCCGCCGCCTTCCGGGGTGATGAAGCCGAAGCCCTTTGCGTCATTGAACCACTTGACGGTACCGGTTGCCATGTTACTTGTTCCTAAAAAGATAAAACGGGGCCGAGGCCCATGGGTGCGGAAAATCAAGGAAGGGGGTAATAGGACCAACCGGAGTACCGTTGATGGGCGAACTACGAAAGAACCAATTCACTCGCCGCTTGAAATCCTGCAACGTTGTTTATACGGCTAATCGGGCGCGCGGTCAACCGGATTTCCATGCACTCAGGGTTATTGCGGAGTTCAGGTTTACAAAGCTTGCAAGTGATGCAGATTTTTTGTAGGAGCCGAATGATTTTGGCGCCAACTCGCAGGTGCAACCGTTAAACTACGCGCCGCGTGGACGGGTTGCCCTGATCGGGTGATCCGTCCCCCCAAGAATGCGTGCGCGGTGCTGTCCGAGCCGATCCCGGACCGCGGGCCGACCATGCTTTTTGAGACACAGGAGAGGATGTGAAGAGTTCTATTCAACGGAACATCGGCCCGTTTGCACTGATGCTGACGGGGCTGGGTTCGATTATCGGCTCGGGCTGGCTGTTCGGTGCCTGGAAGGCCGCGAAGATCGCCGGTCCGGCAGCAATCTGTGCATGGATCATCGGCGCGGTCGTGATTCTCGCGATTGCCCTGACGTACGCCGAACTGGGTGCGATGTTCCCCGAGTCGGGCGGCATGGTGCGCTACGCGCGCTACTCGCACGGTTCACTGGTGGGCTTCATCAGCGCGTGGGCGAACTGGATCGCGATCGTATCGGTGATTCCGATCGAGGCGGAAGCGTCGATCCAGTACATGAGCACGTGGCCGTATCCGTGGGCGCACGCATTGTTCGTGAACGGCGAGTTGCAGACACTCGGCCTGCTGCTGTCGGCCGTGCTGGTCGTCATCTACTTCATGCTGAACTACTGGGGCGTGAAGGCCTTTGCGCGTGCGAACACCGCGATCACGATCTTCAAGTTCCTGATCCCCGGCCTCACGATCCTCGGCCTGATGCTGACGAGCTTCCACCCGGAAAACCTCGGCACCGCGTCGAATGCGAGCTTCGCGCCGTACGGCTGGTCGGCCGTGCTGACCGCGGTCGCGACGAGCGGCATCGTGTTCGCGTTCAACGGTTTCCAGAGCCCGGTGAACCTCGCCGGTGAAGCGCGCAATCCGTCGCGCAGCGTGCCATTCGCGGTGATCACGTCGATCCTGCTCGCGCTCGTGATCTACGTGCTGCTGCAGATCGCTTACATCGGCTCGGTGAATCCGGCCGACGTCGTGAAGGGCTGGGCGCACTTCAACTTCTCGTCGCCGTTCGCGGAACTCGCGATTGCGCTGAACCTGAACTGGCTCGCGATCATGCTGTATGTCGACGCGTTCATCAGCCCGAGCGGCACCGGTACGACCTACATGGCGACGACCACCCGCATGATCTACGCGATGGAGCGCAACAACACGATGCCGAAGATGTTCGGCAACGTGCACCCGATCTACGGCGTGCCGCGCCAGGCGATGTGGTTCAACCTGCTCGTGTCGTTCATCTTCCTGTTCTTCTTCCGCGGCTGGAGCTCGCTCGCGGCGGTGATTTCGGTCGCGACGGTGATCTCGTACCTGACCGGCCCGATCAGCCTGATGGCGCTGCGCCGTGCGGCGACCGACATCGAGCGTCCGCTGTCGATTCCGCTGATGAAGCTGATCGCACCGTTCGCGTTCGTCTGCGCATCGCTGATCCTGTACTGGGCGAAGTGGCCGCTGACGGGCGAGATCATCCTGCTGATGATCGTCGCGCTGCCGGTGTACTTCTTCTTCCAGGCGAAAGCGGGCTGGAGCGGCTGGGGCGACGACCTGAAGGCCGCATGGTGGCTGGTCGCGTACCTGCCGACGATGGCCGTGCTGTCGCTGATCGGCAGCAAGGAATTCGGCGGTCACGGCTACCTGCCGTACGGCTGGGACATGCTGGTCGTCGCGGCGATCGCGCTGGTGTTCTACTTCTGGGGCGTGAATACGGGCTACCGGACCAAGTATCTCGACGAGCGCGAGTCGCACGACGAGATCCTCGAAGGGGTCGGTGTCTGACGCCTGACCTGCCGCGGGAATCGGCGGCGGCAGGAAGCGTGAAAAAAGCCCGCCCGAGCATCGCTCGGGCGGGCTTTTTGTTTGTGGTCGCCGGTTGTGCCGCGGGCTCAGGCGGCCGCGCTCGCGAACACGTAGTTCGTCATCGCGAGCACGCGTTGATACGTGCCGAGCGACTGGATGCCGAGCTGGTAGTCGTCATCGGCCGCGCCGAGCGCAGTGAACACCGGCAGCAGGTGTTCATCGGTCGGATGCATCAGCGCCGCGTGCGGCGCCTGCCGCCGATAGTCGAGCAGCGCGTCGACATCGCGTGCGGCGAGCTTCGCCTCGAACCAGTCGGTGAATTCGGCGACGCGCGGGTCCGCATCCTCCGGCGCGGCGCTGAAATCGGCCGCGCGCAGATTGTGCGTGATCTGGCCCGAGCCGATTACCATCACGCCTTCGTCGCGCAGCGGCCGCAGCGCGCGGCCGAGCGCGAAGTGATGGGCCGCGTCCGCACGCGGCTGGATCGACAGCTGTGCCACGGGCACGTCGGCCTCCGGGAACATCAGCAGCATCGGCACCCACGCGCCGTGGTCGAGGCCGTGCTCGGTCGTCGCCGTCGCGATGCCGGCCGTGTTCAGCAGCACAGCCGCACGCTCGGCGACGTCCGGCGCGCCCGGTGCCGGATAGCGGATCTCGTACAGCGCGCGCGGGAAGCCATAGAAGTCGTGGATCGTTTCCGGGTGCGCGGCGACGCTTGCGACCGGTTGCTGCGTGCCCCAGTGCGCGGACAACATCAGCACCGCGCGCGGGCGCGGCAATTCGGCACCGAGGTGTGTGAACGCGCCGGACGGCAGCGTCGGGTCGATCGGCAGCGTCGGGGCGCCGTGGGACAGGTAAAGCGAGGGCAAGCGGTTCATGGTGTGGAGCCTGCAAAAGGATTTGCCTGTGACTATAGGCCCGCACCGTGCATTGATAAATGAGCTTGGTGGAATTTGATTGAATCGTCGTAGTTGATAATTCGGGCGATTCAGGGAATGCGGGAGCGGCCGCGGTCTTGCGGATGCCAGATCATGCCAGTAGGCGGCTGAATCGGCGAAGATGCGTGCAGAACGGCGCCCCGGGGCGCCGCGTCGGGCGGCTTACTGCGCCGGCCGGATGCCGGCCCACGGCGTCGTCATCGGTGCGCTGAGCGCGAACAGATCGAGCACGCGCGTGACGGTCTGGTCGACGAGTTCCTCGATCGTTTTCGGCATCGCGTAGAACGCGGGCAGCGGCGGAAACACGATGCCGCCCATTTCGGTCACGGCAGTCATGTTGCGCAGATGCGCGAGGTTGAACGGCGTTTCGCGCACCATCAGCACGAGACGGCGGCGTTCCTTCAGCGTGACGTCGGCCGCGCGCGTGATCAGGTTGTCCGACAGCCCGTGCGCGACGCTCGCGAGCGTCTTCATCGAGCATGGCGCGATCACCATCCCGTCGGTCGCGAACGAACCCGACGCGATCGTCGCGCCGACATCGCGCACCGAGTGCACGACATCCGCACGGCTTTCGACCTCGACCTTCGACAGCTTCAGCTCATGCTGGATATTGAGCCAGCCGGCGTTCGAAACCAGCAGGTGCGTTTCGACGCCGCCGGCGGCGCGCAGCAGTTCGAGCAGCCGCACGCCATAGACCGCGCCGGTGGCGCCGGTGATCGCGACGATCAGCCGGCGTGGCGGCGCGCTGGGAGATGCCATCGGAAAGGGGAGATTACGCGGCGGCGAACAGTTGCTGCAGTTCGCCCGACTGGTACATCTCCATCATGATGTCCGAGCCGCCGATGAATTCGCCCTTCACGTACAGCTGCGGAATGGTCGGCCAGTTCGAGAATGCCTTGATGCCCTGACGGATCTCGTCGTCCTCGAGCACGTTGACCGTCTTGAATTGGTCGACACCGCAGGCTTTCAGCACCTGCACGGCGCGGCCCGAAAAGCCGCACATCGGGAATTGCGCGTTGCCCTTCATGAAGAGCACGACCTGGTTTTCGTCGACGATTTGCTTGATACGTTGTTGGGTGTCCATGACTGACCTTGCGTTTGCGGGGCGTTAGAACGAAATGATAGCGGATTTCAACCGGGCGGGCGGGCCATCAACCGGGCCGGCGGCCGCCTGTCGTGCGTTCGATCGCGGCCAGATCGGCAAGCGATTCGACCGCGACGTAGCCGCGTGACACGAGCAGCGCGCGTACGGCTTCGGCCTGGTCGTAGCCGTGCTCGATCCATAGCGTGCCGCCTGGTTTCAGGTAGGCGCCGGCGCCCGCGACGATCGTGCGGATCGCGCTGAGGCCGTCGGCGTCGTCGGTGAGTGCGCCGCGCGGCTCGAAACGCAGGTCGCCCTGCGCCAGGTGCGGATCGTGCTGCGCGATGTACGGCGGGTTGCTGACGATCGTGTCGAATGCGAGCGCCGGATCGAGCGCGGCGTACCAGTCGCTCTGCAGCCAGTGCAGCGGGCCGCCGGGGCGCCGCGCGTCGAGCAGCTTTTCCGCGTTGCGTTGCGCGACGTCGAGCGCGGCCGCTGAACGATCGAGCGCCCACACGCGTGCGTCGGGCCGTTCGGCCGCGATCGACACGGCGATCGCGCCGCTGCCGGTGCCGAGATCGAGCACGGCCGGATGCGGGCGGCCGTCGATCGCATCGAGCGCGGCTTCGACCAGCAGTTCGGTTTCGGGGCGCGGGATCAGCACATCGGGCGTCACGTCGAACGGCCGGCCGAAGAATTCGCGCATGCCGACGAGCTGCGCGACCGGCTCGCCGGCCACGCGGCGTGCTTCGAGCGCGTGGTAGCGCTCGATCGCGGCGGCGTCGAGCGGGGCGTCGCCGCGCGTGATCAGCTGCGTGCGGGTCCAGCCGAGCGCGTACGCGAGCAGCACGCGTGCATCGACCGGGTCGAGCGGCGACGTGCGCAGCAGTTCGTCGGCGGTGGTGTCGGGCATCGCGGTCTCAGTCGGCGTCGCCGAGCGACGCAAGCAGTTCGGCCTGGTGTTCGGTGACGAGTGCGCCGATCAGTTCATCGAGATCGCCGTCCATGAGCGCTTCGAGCCGATACAGCGTCAGGTTGATCCGGTGGTCGGTCATCCGGCCCTGCGGGAAGTTGTACGTGCGAATCCGTTCCGAGCGATCGCCGGAGCCGATCAGGCTCTTGCGCGTCGCCGCTTCCTTCGCGTGCTGCTCGTGATACTGCTTGTCCTTGATGCGCGCGGCGAGCACCTTCAGCGCGCGATCCTTGTTCTTGTGCTGCGAGCGGTCGTCCTGGCACTCGACGACGATCCCGGTCGGGATGTGCGTGACCCGTACCGCCGAATCGGTCTTGTTGATGTGCTGGCCACCCGCGCCGGATGCACGGAACGTGTCGATCCGCAGGTCGGCAGGATTGATCTCGACTTCGCCGATCTCGTCGGCTTCCGGCATCACCGCGACCGTGCACGCGGACGTGTGAATGCGCCCTTGCGTCTCGGTCGCCGGTACGCGTTGCACGCGATGGCCGCCCGATTCGAACTTCAGGCGCGAATACGCGCCCTGGCCCGCGATCCGCACGATCACTTCCTTGTAGCCGCCGAGATCCGACGCACTCTCCGACATCATCTCGACCTGCCAGCGCTGGCGTTCCGCGAAGCGCAGGTACATCCGCAGCAGGTCGCCCGCGAACAGCGCCGATTCGTCGCCACCGGTGCCGGCACGGATTTCGAGGAAGATGTTGCGGTCGTCGTTCGGGTCCTTCGGCAGCAGCATCTTCTGCAACTCGCCTTCGAGACGGACCATGCGCTCGCGCGCGCTGCGAATCTCGTCTTCGGCGAAGTCGCGCATCGACGCATCGGCGAGCAGGTCCTGCGCGGCCGTCTCGTCGCTGCGCGACTGGCGCCACAGCGTGTACTGCTCGACGACCGGGCCGAGTTCCGCGTGTTCGCGCGTCAGCTTGCGGTACTGGTCGAGGTCGGCCGTGACGTTTTCGCGGCTCAGCAGGTCGTTCAGTTCGGCCAGCCGCGTAGACAGCTGGTCGAGCTTGCGTTGCATGCTCGTCTTCATGGTGTGGAGCGGCGCTCCCGGGCAAGGGTATTCGGAAAGGATAGGCCGGCTCGCGGCCGGCGGCAGGGCAACCGGCCGGCGCTAGTGGCCGGACGGGTCGTTCGAGCGTGGCGCGTGCTGGTAGAAGCCGCGCATCAGGTCGATCAGCGAATCGCGGTCGGTGCCGTTCACGCGGTTGAGCGCGCTCGTCGGGCCGTGGATCAGCTTGTTGGTGAGCGCTTGCGACAGCGCTTCGAGGACCGCGGCCGGATCGTCGCCGCGTGCGAGCAGCTTCTGCGCTTTCTCGACCTCCGCGCGGCGCAGCGCATCGGCCTGCGTATGCATGTGACGGATCACGGGCACGACGCTGCGCGTGTCGAGCCATTGCATGAAGTTCTGCACGCGCGTCTCGATGATCGTCTCGGCCTGCGCGACCGCGGCCTGGCGTGACGCGTTGCCTTCGCGCACGATCGCGCCGAGATCGTCGACGGTGTAGAGGAAGACGTCCTTCAGCTTGCCGACTTCGGGCTCGATGTCGCGCGGCACCGCGAGGTCGACCATGAAGATCGGCCGGTGGCGGCGTGCCTTCACCGCGCGCTCGACCGCGCCGAGGCCGATGATCGGCAGCGTCGACGCCGTGCACGACACGATGATGTCGAACTCGTGCATGCGGGCCGGCAGGTCCGACAGCGGCATCGCGCGGCCGTTGAAGCGTTCGGCGAGTCGCTGGCCGCGCTCGGCCGTGCGGTTCGCGACGACGAGTTCGCGCGGGCTTTGCGCGGCGAAGTGCGTCGCGCACAGCTCGATCATCTCGCCGGCGCCGATGAACAGCACGCGCTGATCCGACACCTTTTCGAAAATACGCTGCGCGAGGCGGACCGCGGCGGCCGCCATCGACACCGACTGCGCGCCGATCTCGGTCGTGCCGCGCACTTCCTTCGCGACGGCGAACGTGCGCTGGAACAGCTGGTTCAGATAGGTGCCGAGCGCGCCTGCTTCCGTCGCGGTGCGCACCGCATCCTTCATCTGGCCCAGGATCTGGGTTTCGCCGAGCACCATCGAATCGAGGCCCGACGCGACGCGGAAGGCATGCCGGACCGCTTCCGACTGCGGCAGCGCATAGACGTGCGGCGCGAGCTCGTCGGCCGGAATCTGGTGATACTCCGACAGCCAGCGAAGCGCGCCTTCGCGCGCGGCCCGATCGTCGGTCGCGCAATAGAGCTCGGTGCGGTTGCAGGTCGAGAGGATCGCCGCTTCGGGCGCATTGGGCGCCTGGGGGCCGAGGAACACGTTCTTGAACGTGACGAGAGCCGGCTTGATTTGCTCGAGCGGAAACGCCACGCGTTCGCGCAGGGCGACAGGCGCAGTGTGGTGGTTGATTCCGATCGTGAGGAGTTGCATATCGAGGGCTATCGTTTAGCCCCATATTATAGCGTTTCAGCGATTTCCTCACTCGCGGCATACCGGGCATCAGCGTGGCGGGGTCTTGAATTTGGGGGCTCGATCGGCACGCGGTCGAGCTGATAGCCGTAGCCGTAGAGCGGCAGAAGCCGGTAGCCACGCTCCGGAAGCAACTGCAGCTTGCTGCGCAGCCGGGACGCATGGGTGTCGAGCGTGCGCGACTTCATGTCGCGGCGACGGGCCCAGACCGTTTCGAGGATATGGGCGCGCGACACGGGCCGGGACAGGTTCGCGAACAGCAGCTGCGCGAAGCGGAATTCCTTCGGCGTGAGCGCGACGACCGCGTCGCCGAAGCGCACGAGGCTGTGGGTCGCATCGAATGCATATTCTCCATACATTTCGCGAGAACGATTCGGCGGCCGCCGGACGCCGGCGCGACGGCTCAGCGCATTGACCCGCGCGAGCAGCTCGGGCCCGCTTACCGGGCGCACGAGGCAATCGTCGGCACCCGCGTGCAGGCACGACACGACTTCGCTTTCGCGCGGCAGTTGCATCACGGCGATCGCCGGCAGCCCGGGCAGGATCGCCTGCGCGCGCGGAATGACTTCCTCGGCCGGCTGATCGCCGGCCCAGTTGCCGATGATCAGCATGTCGCAGGTATCGGTGGCGAGCCACTCGAAGAACGCAGCGCTGGACGGAAACGCGTGGCACACATGACCGCCTGCGAAGAGCAGGCGGTTCAGGAGCGCTGCGTGACGCGCCTCCGGATCGATCAGGGCGATTCGCATGAGGATTTCTTCAATACGGCTGCCGGTGCGCGCTTGCCATAACGTCGGGTCGGCCCCTACACTCGAATGTTCGCGGCGCCCGGCTGGTCTCGGGTTCGATGGATGAATCGATGCTAGCCGCTGGCAACGTTCACGCCTATGGGACGAATCTGAATTTATAGAAGGCGTCGAATGAACTGGTTTGGAATCCTTGTCCTGGGAGCGGCCGTCGGGCTGTTCGGCCGGTGGCTGCATCCGATGCGGCACACGGGCCGGCCGGCATGGTGGATCGCCGTGCTGGTCGGCATCGCAGGCGCCGCCGCCGCGCGCATGGCCGGCAGCCTCTCCGGACTGTTTTACGATGGCGAGACGCTCGAATGGCCGGTCTGCACCGGTGTCGCGTTCCTCGCCGTAGCCGCGACGGTCGCCCTGTCGGCCCGTCGCTGAATGCTCTCAGGTGAAATCATGAATGCCCGTTTCCCCGAAGTCCCGTCGGTGCCGGCCCGCCTCGCGCTGCTGCGCGGCGCAATGGCCCGCGAGGACCTGGCCGCCTATCTGGTGCCGTCCGCCGATCCTCACCTGTCCGAGTACCTGCCCGAGCGCTGGCAGGCGCGCCGCTGGCTGTCCGGTTTCACGGGCTCGGTCGGCACCCTGGTCGTGACCGCCGATTTCGCGGGCGTGTGGGTCGACAGCCGCTACTGGGTGCAGGCGGAAGCCGAACTCGCCGGCACGGGCGTCCAGCTGATGAAGATGACGGGCGGGCAGCAGAGCGCGCCGCACGTCGACTGGCTCGCGCAGAACGTGCCGGCCGGCGCGACGGTCGGCGTCGACGGCGCCGTGCTCGGCGTCGCGGCCGCACGCGGGCTGACGGCCGCGCTGAACGCACGCGGCATCGCGCTGCGTACCGATCTCGACCTGCTCGACGCGATCTGGCCCGAGCGCCCGGGGCTGCCCGGCGACGCGGTGTTCGAGCATGTGGCGCCGCAGGCCGACGCGACGCGCACGAGCAAGCTCGCCGAAGTGCGCCGTGCGATGCATGCGCAAGGCGCGCAATGGCATTTCGTGTCGACGCTCGACGATCTCGCGTGGCTGTTCAACCTGCGCGGCGCCGACGTCAACTTCAACCCCGTGTTCGTCGCGCACGCGATGATCGGCGCCGATCGCGCGACGCTGTTCGTTGCCGACGGCAAGGTCTCGCCGGCGCTGGCCGCTTCGCTCGCGCAGGACGGCGTCGAGGTCCGCGCGTACGACGCCGCGCGCGCGTCGCTCGCGGCGCTGCCCGACGGCGCGACGCTGCTGATCGATCCGCGCCGCGTGACGTTCGGCACGCTCGAAGCCGTGCCGGCCGGTGTGAAGCTGATCGAGGCCGTGAACCCGTCGACGTTCGCGAAGTCGCGCAAGACCACCGCCGAGATCGAGCACGTGCGCGTGACGATGGAGCACGACGGCGCCGCGCTCGCCGAATTCTTCGCGTGGTTCGAGCAGGCGGTGAACCGCGAGACGATCACCGAGCTGACGATCGACGAGAAGCTCACGGCCGCGCGCGCACGGCGCCCCGGCTACGTGTCGCCGAGCTTCGCGACGATCGCCGGCTTCAACGCGAACGGTGCGATGCCGCACTACCGCGCGACGCCCGAGTCGCACGCGACGATCGTCGGCGACGGCCTGCTGCTCGTCGATTCGGGCGGCCAGTACACGACCGGCACGACCGACATCACGCGCGTCGTACCGGTCGGCACGGTCAGCGACCTGCAGCGCCGCGATTTCACGATCGTGCTGAAGTCGATGATGGCGCTGTCGCGTGCACGCTTCCCGCGCGGCATCCGCTCGCCGATGCTCGACGCGATCGCGCGCGCGCCGATGTGGGCGGCCGGGCTCGACTACGGCCATGGCACCGGCCACGGCGTCGGCTACTTCCTGAACGTGCACGAGGGCCCGCAGGTCATCTCGCACTACGCGCCGGCCGAGCCGTACACGGCCATGGAAGAAGGGATGATCACGTCGATCGAGCCGGGCGTGTACCGGCCCGGCAAATGGGGCATCCGGATCGAGAACCTGGTCGTGAACCGCGCGGGTGGGCAGACCGAGTTCGGCGACTTCCTCGCGTTCGAGACGCTGACGCTGTGCCCGATCGACACGCGCTGCGTGCTGGTCGAAATGCTGCATGAAGAAGAACGCGCGTGGCTGAATGCGTATCATGCGACGGTGCGCGAGCGTGTCGGGCGGCACCTGAGCGGCGACGCGAAGGCGTGGCTCGACGCCCGCACGCAGCCGATCTGACGCAACGCGCGACCCCGGCCGGATGACGGCCGGACCATGACTGAGAGGGCAGCCGATGGCGGACGCCGCCGTGATCGTGATCGACATGCAGCGCGGGCTGGTGCAACGGGTGCGGCCCGCGTACCGGCTCGACGACGTGCTCGCGACGGAGTTCGCATGACGATCAAGGCGGTGGTGTTCGATTTCGGCGGCGTGCTGATCGACTGGCGCCCCGAGTATCTGTACCGCCAACTGATTCCGGACGAAGCCGAGCGTCAGTGGTTTCTCACGCACGTTTGCGCGATGGACTGGGTGATTCGCCAGGACGGCGGGCAGACGATCGACGAAGGAACGAGCGAGCTCGTCGCGAAGTTTCCGGAGCACGAGGCGCTGATCCGCGCGTTCTACGCGCGCTGGCACGAGATGATCGGCGGCGTGCTCGACGAAGGCGTCGCGCTCGTCGACCGGCTCGACGCGCAGGGTATGCCGCTCTTCGGGCTGACGAACTGGTCCGCGCAGACCTTTCCGTACGCATGGGACAACTTCTCGGTCCTGCGGCGCTTCACTGACGTCGTCGTGTCGGGCCACGTGAAGCTCGTGAAACCCGATCCGGCGATCTATCGCGAAATGCACGCGCGCATCGATCCACACCTGCCGGGCATCGCGCCGCACGAACTCGTGTTCATCGACGACAACGCGAAGAACGCAGCGGCCGCGACGGCGCTCGGCTGGCACGGCATTCATCACACGAGCGCGGCCGAGACCGAGGCGCGCTTGCGCGAACTCGGCGCGCTCGCGTAGGCGGCTGCCGGACGGCACCGGGTGAAAAAAAGCGGGCCATGAGCCCGCTTGTTTCGTTGTGCCGATCCGGATGCGGCCGCTTTCGGCATCCGGCCCCGCGTTGCCGCAGTGCCGGGCGCCCGGGCCGCGCCGTTCAGCGGCTGATCGGCTTGTAGCGCAGGCGCTTCGGCTTCGCGGCTTCCTCGCCGAGGCGCGCACGCTTGTCGGCTTCGTATTCCTGGTAGTTGCCGTCGAAGAACGTGACCTGCGAATCGCCTTCGAACGCGAGGATGTGCGTCGCGATCCGGTCGAGGAACCAGCGATCGTGCGAGATCACCATCACCGAGCCCGCGAATTCGAGCAGCGCGTCTTCCAGCGCGCGCAGCGTTTCGACGTCGAGGTCGTTCGACGGTTCGTCGAGCAGCAGCACGTTGCCGCCGGAGATCAGCGTCTTCGCGAGGTGCAGGCGGCCGCGTTCGCCGCCGGACAGGTTGCCGACGATCTTCTGCTGGTCGCCGCCCTTGAAGTTGAAGCGGCCGATGTACGCACGCGACGGCGTTTCGTACTTGCCGACCGTCAGCACGTCGGCGCCGCCCGAGATTTCCTCGAACACCGTCTTCGTGCCGTCGAGCGCGTCACGGCTCTGGTCGACGTACGCTAGCTTCACGGTCGGGCCCATCACGACTTCGCCCGAATCCGGCTGCTCCTTGCCGGTCAGCATCCGGAACAGCGTCGACTTGCCGGCGCCGTTCGGGCCGATGATGCCGACGATCGCGCCGGCCGGGATCTTCAGGTTCAGGTTGTCGATCAGCAGGCGATCGCCGAACGCCTTGCTGACGTTCTTGAACTCGATCACTTCATTGCCGAGACGGTCGCCGACCGGAATGAAGATTTCCTGCGTTTCGTTACGCTTCTGGTATTCCTGGCTGTTCAGCTCCTCGAAGCGTGCGATACGCGCCTTCGACTTCGCCTGGCGGCCCTTCGGGTTCTGGCGCACCCACTCCAGTTCCTTCTTGATCGCCTTCTGGCGTGCCGATTCCGACGCTTCTTCCTGCTTCAGGCGCTCTTCCTTCTGGTCGAGCCAGCTGCTGTAGTTGCCCTTCCACGGAATGCCGTGGCCGCGGTCGAGTTCGAGAATCCACTCAGCCGCGTTGTCGAGGAAGTAGCGATCGTGCGTGACGGCGACGACGGTGCCCGGGAAGCGCACCAGGAACTGTTCGAGCCAGTCGACCGATTCGGCGTCGAGGTGGTTGGTCGGTTCGTCGAGCAGCAGCATGTCCGGCTTCTCGAGCAGCAGCTTGCACAGCGCGACGCGGCGCTTCTCGCCGCCCGACAGGTGCTCGATCTTCGCGTCCCACGCCGGCAGGCGCAGCGCGTCGGCGGCCACTTCGAGCTGCTGCTCGGGGCTGCCGCCGTCGCTCGATGCGAGAATCGCTTCGTATTTCGCCTGCTCGGCCGCGAGCGCGTCGAAGTCGGCGTCCGGTTCCGCATACGCGGCGTAGATTTCTTCAAGCTTCTTGTTCGCCTGGAACAGGTCGCCGAGGCCGTCCTCGACGGCTTCGCGCACCGTCTTCGTCGGATCGAGCTGCGGTTCCTGCGGCAGGTAGCCGATGTTCAGGTTCGGCATCGGCGTCGCTTCGCCTTCGATGTCCTTGTCGACGCCCGCCATGATGCGGATCAGCGTCGACTTGCCCGAGCCGTTCAGGCCGAGCACGCCGATCTTCGCGCCAGGAAAGAACGACAGCGAGATGTCCTTCAGGATCTGGCGCTTGGGCGGCACGATCTTGCCGACCCGGTTCATCGTGAAAACGTATTGGGCCATTTCGGTGTGAAAGTCAGAAGTGGTTGAGACGGCCGCGCAGCGCGCGGGCGTGGCGGCGTCGGGTGATTCGGTACGGAGCGTGCCGCGCGGGGCGCGGCGGCGCCGCCGCGGGTTGGCGGCGCGAGCGCGTATTGTACTGCGCCGCCGCCTGCCGCTGGCACGCACCTGGCCATTCGGCCGCCCCTGCGGTCACAGCCACGCGGCGACGCCGCCGTGCCCCGAGCAGGTGCCGCGCCGATGGCGGCTGAAGCTGTAGGTGCCGTCGCGGCAACGCGCGCTCGCGCCGTCGGGCACGCGGCCCGATTTCGAATGAGCCGGCGCATGGACGGTGTCGCCGTCGCGATTGCGGTACGTGTCGTGCCGGTCGAGGTCGGCTTCGTTGCCGTAGCCATAGCCGGGCGATGCGCGATATGCATGCGCCGGAGGCGGCAGGGCGGCGCACGCGACGAACAGCGCGGCCGACAGCGTCGCGATGCGCGTCGTGCGGCGGAGCAGGGCAGGCATGGTCTCTCTCCGGATGTTGTTAGCTGCTGTCGATGGCGGGCCGACGGCCCGGGCCGGATGTTAGCGGGTCGGCTGCGTATCGGTGCCGCAGCCGTACGGCGCAGCGACGCTACGCGGCGCCCGTCATCGATGCCGCGCCGTCGGCCTGCGCGGCATCGAGAATCCACCGGCGGAACGCGGCGACCTTCGACCGTTCCGCATGATGTGGCGGATAGACGAGGTAGTACGCGAAGTCGTCGAGCCATGCGACGTCGGCAAGCTGCACGAGCCGGCCGCTCGCGAGCTCGTTGCGCACCATCGCCGCCGGCAGCAGGCCCGCGCCCTGACCGGCGAGGATCGCCTGCAGCAACAGGCCGGAATCATCGAACGCGGGGCCGCGCGGCGGACCGAAATCGTCGATCCGCTGCGCGTCGAACCAGATGTGCCAGCCCTTGCGCTCGGCGTCGTGCAGATGTGGCCATCCGGCCAGGTCGGCGGGCGTGGCCGGCATGCCAAGCCGCGCGACGAGTTCCGGCGCCGCAAGCGCGACGATCTCCACCGTCAGCAGTCGTTCGCTGCACAGCCCGATGTAGCGGCCGAGGCCGTGACGGATCGCGACGTCGACGCCGTCGCGCGAGAAATCGGCGAGCGCGTGGCTCGCGACGATCTGCAGGTCGACGTCCGGGCACGCGTCGCGGAACTGCGCGAGGCGCGGCACGAGCCATGCCGACGCGAAAAACGGTGTGACGCTCACCGTCAGCACGCCGCTGTCGGCGGCGCCCGACACACGCTGCGACGCGTCGGCGATCTGCCGGAACGCGTTGCGCACGGGCGGCAGGTAGTCGCGGCCTGCGGCGGTCAGCAGGATGCCGCGGTTCACGCGCTCGAACAGCTGCACGCCGAGGTGCGTCTCGAGCGTACGGATCATCTGGCTCACCGCGCCGGGCGTGACCGACAGCTCCTCGGCCGCGGATTTCACCGACAGGTGGCGGGCGGCCGCCTCGAACGCACGCAACGCGTTGAGCGGTGGCAGACGGGAACGGATCATTGAGTTTTTCTAAAGCGAAAGGCCGATGAAATATCGTTTGAGGCGACGGGTATGCGCGAGTACCTTTGTTGCATTGGATCGTATCGTCGTGGCCGGCATTTACGCGGTCGATGCGATCAACATAGGTCATCTATATCCATGAGGCAATCCGGGCGCCGCGCGGCGCCCGGCTGAACCTGAGAGGAGCACCGTCATGAACGGCCCGCGCGCATCGCGCGTCTTTTACGGCTGGTATGTGGTGGCGGCCGCGTTCGCCGTCACGTTCGTCGGCTTCGGCAGTGCGTACACGTTCAGCGCGTTCGTCGAATCGCTGCAGCGGGATTTCGCTGCGTCGCGCGGACAGATCTCGCTCGTGTTTTCACTGGCCGGCTTCCTGTATTTCGGCTTCGGCATCATCAGCGGCCCGCTCGCCGATCGCTTCGGCTCGCGGCGGCTCGCCGTCGCCGGCATGCTGTTGACGGCTGCAGGTCTCGCGGCGGCCGGTGCCGCGCATACCCTGCTGCAGGTCTATGTCGCGTACGGGCTCGGTGTCGGCCTCGGCGTCGGTTGCGCATACGTGCCCGCCGTCGGTGCCGTGCAACGCTGGTTCGTGCGCCGGCGCGGCTTCGCGTCGGGGCTCGCGGTCGCGGGGATCGGCGTCGGCACGCTCGTGATGCCGCCGCTCGCGTCCGCGCTGATCGCGCACGTCGGCTGGCGCGGTGCGTATGTCACGCTGGCGGCGATCGCGGTAGTGGTGGGCGTGGGCATGTCGCTGCTGATCGAGAACGATCCGCGCGGACGCGGCTTGGTGCCCGACGGCGATGCGGCGCGTGCGCATTCGGGCGACGGAGCGCGTGGCGCCGCCGCATCGGTGCCTGCCGGCGCGACCGTGCGCGAGGCCGTCACGTCGCGGCCGTTCGCGAGTCTCTACGCGGCGTGTCTCGTGTGCTCGTTCGGTGTCTTCGTGCCGTTCGTGCACCTCGTGCCGTATGCGCTCGATCATGGCGTCGCGCCGTCGACGGCCGTGCTGCTGCTCGGCGCGATCGGCGTCGGCAGCACCGCAGGGCGCTTCTTCCTCGGCGGCCTTGCCGATCGCTTCGGCCGCCGCGCGTCGCTGCTCGCGATGTTCGCGGGCATGGCCGTCGCGCTCGTCGCATGGGCCGGCGCCGGGACCGTCGCGAGGCTGGCCGCGTTCGCACTCGTATTCGGCGTGTTCTACGGCGGCTGGGTTGCCGTGTTGCCCGCCGTCGTGATGGACTACTTCGGCGGTCGCAACGTGAGCGCGATCATCGGCGTGCTGTACACGAGCGTCGCGTTCGGCACGTTGATCGGGCCCGCCGCGGCCGGCTTCATCTACGACGCGGGCGGCGGCTATCTCGTGCCGATCCTGGCCAGCGCGGCCGCCAATGCGATCGCGTTCGCGATCGTTGCCACTACCGGCCGCGCGCCGGCGGCGGCGCGCGCGGCCGGCCGCTAGCCACGCGTCGCCGAGCGCACGGTCAGACGCCTCGCGGCCAGGCGTTATCCACGATTTCCGCTACGGTGGCCGGAACGTCGATCATCGACGGACGGAGGCGCATCGTGACATTCGACCAAGTTCGGCAGATCGCGCTGGCATGGCGGGGCGTCGAGGAGGCCACGTCGTACGGCACGCCCGCCCTCAAGGTGAGGGGCAAGATGCTCGCGCGCCTGCGCGAGGACGGCGACACGCTCGTCGTGACGGGCGTCGGCCCCGACGAGCGTGCGTGGCTGATCGAATCGGAACCCGACGTGTATTACGTGACCGACCACTATGCCGGTTGGCCGATCGTGCTGGTGCGCCTGTCGGCCGCGCATCCCGACGCCGTGAAAAACCTGCTTCTGCGAGAATGGCACGCGATCGTGCCGGCCAAATGGCGGGACGCAGGGGCGAACGGCGCGAACTGAGCATTCGGCGCGGCACCGGCGGGGCACGCGAGTGTCTTTGGCCGCGCCTGTACGGCGCGATGCCGGGCGCACCTGCATCGACGGCAATCTCCTCATCCAGCGGCTCCCGAACCGCTGCCGAACCGGACCACTTGTTGCATCGGTTCGCATCGATGCAACAAGTGGTTCCATCGAAATTCTTCAATTGGTTCTTAGTGAAGAACCGTTTGATGCTTACACTCCTTCGCTTCGAAGGCGGCTGACCGACAGCCGACGGAAAGGGCGCACGCGATGCGCCGGCGCTTCGTGCGCCGCATCGCACCCGCAGCTTCGCAGAGTGCGTCGCGCCCCGACCGGAACAGGCTCGATCCGGCTCCCTGCCTGCATGCCGCGCACGCGCGGCGGGCCGCCGGATTCAACAACGACAATTCCCCGCGCCGCCTTCACGCGACACCCGGTCATACCGGAACCGTTTTTTGGAGAGAGACACATGAGTGGAAGCAAGACAGGCCTCGGCACGGGTCTGAAGCAGCGTCACGTGACGATGATGTCGATTGCCGGCGTCATCGGCGCGGGCTTGTTCGTCGGCTCCGGCCACGCGATCGCGGAAGCCGGCCCGGCTTCGATTCTCGCGTATGCGATCGCGGGCGCCCTGGTCGTACTGGTGATGCGCATGCTCGGCGAGATGGCCGTCGCGCATCCCGACAGCGGCTCGTTCTCGACCTATGCCGATCGTGCGATCGGCCACTGGGCCGGCTTCTCCATCGGCTGGCTGTACTGGTGGTTCTGGGTGCTCGTGATCCCGATCGAGGCGACGGCCGCCGCGACCATTCTCAATGCGTGGTTCCCGGGCGTCGCGACCTGGATCTTCGCGCTCGGCATCACGCTGCTGCTGACGATCACCAACCTCTTCTCGGTCAAGAACTACGGCGAATTCGAATTCTGGTTCGCGCTGATCAAGGTGGTCGCGATCGTCGTGTTCCTGTGCATCGGCGGCGCGGCGATCGTCGGCATCGTGCCCGCGCCGGCCGTGTCGGGCGTGTCGAACCTGTTTGCGCACCAGGGCTTCATGCCGAACGGCGCCGGTGCGGTGCTTGCGGCGATGCTGACGACGATGTTCTCGTTCCTCGGCACCGAGATCGTGACGATCGCAGCCGCCGAGTCGGACAACCCGCAACGCCAGATCGTGCGCGCGACGAATTCCGTCATCTGGCGTATCACGCTGTTCTATCTCGGCTCGATCCTCGTCGTCGCGGCCATCGTGCCGTGGAACGATCCGCTGCTGCCGAAGCATGGCTCGTATCAGCGCGCGATGGAGCTGATCGGGATTCCGAACGCGAAGGCGATCATCGACGTGATCGTGCTCGTGTCGGTCGCGAGCTGCCTGAATTCCGCGCTGTACACCGCATCGCGGATGCTGTTCTCGCTGTCCAAGCGCAAGGACGCGCCCGCGTTCCTGCACAGCACCGATTCGACTGGCACGCCGCGCGCGGCCGTGCTCGCCTCGACCGCATTCGGCTTCCTGACCGTGATCGCGAACTACCTGATGCCGGAGCAGGTGTTCGGCTTCCTGCTCGCGACGTCGGGTGCGATCGCGCTGCTCGTGTATCTGGTGATCGCGATCTCGCAACTGCGGATGCGCAAGACGCTCGAATCGAGCGGCGCCGACCTGACACTGCGGATGTGGCTGTTCCCGTGGCTCACATGGGCGGTGATCCTGTTCATCTGCGGCACGCTGACCGTGATGTTCGTCAGCGAGGAGCACCGGATGGAAGTGGGCGCGACGGCCGTGCTTGCGTTGATCGTGCTGTTTGCTTCGTGGCTGAACAAGCGCGGTCGCGATGCGCGGGCGGGGGCGGGGCGGCGCGTGTCGGCGATGTGATGACGAATTGACGACGTGGCTGCCGGCCTGAGCGTTCGCTGTCGGTAGGCACGGGGATTCCCGTCGTGAAAATGGCCCGATCGGCATTTGCCGATCGGGCCATTTGTTTTGCACCAGCAAACGGAGGCACTTAACGTGGCACCGTAGGGCGTTCAGCACCACGGCGCAATCATTGACATCAGGACTCGCAAAATCTAACTCGTCTGATTTCATCGCCCACGGCAACTTCATACATTGAGCGCATCGACAACCGAAGTAAATGATGAAGTCGACTCGCGTCAGCGGTCGCGCCGGGAGGGCGGTAGATGGCGAATGAGAGCTTGATTTGGATTCATCCGCGAGACGAGAACGGGCGTCGCCTGCCGCCCGTTCGTTCGAATGGGCTTGTTAACCAGCGTCGGCTCGAATCGGCGCCGTTTCGGTCACAACTGAGGGCCCAGTGAGAACGGTCATGACCGGTTTGCTCGTGTTGGTGTCGACGAATGCATTTGCCGACCCGACGCCAGCGGACGAGATAGCGGTGCACAGCGGTTTGCCGGCCAGCGAGGTCAACGCGCTGCTCAGGGACTGTAACTCGAACCAGGCGAGCATGAATTTTTGCGCGTGGCGCGATCAGATCGTCGCCGAGCGGGATTTGCAGCGGGTCGTCGACAAACAGGTGAGCGAGCGACCGGGGCGCAAGAAGGCGCTCGACGCGCAGATCGCACAGTGGAAGAGGGCGCGCGACGCATCATGCGAAAAATCGACGCGTAACGCGTGGAGCAATGGCTCGATGCGACCTGCGGCACAGGCGATCTGTGCAACGGCGGCGACGAAGGAAATGACGAAAAGGTTATCCGCGAGCGCTTCCCGCAAACCTTCATGAATCAGTTCGAAATGAAAAAAAGCCCGCGACTTCCGCGGGCTTTCCCTGGTTACCGTGACACTGCACGAAACAGCGTCGGTCGATGCGTCAGACGTTGAACAGGAAGTTCATCACATCCCCGTCGTGCACGACGTATTCCTTCCCTTCCGCACGCATCTTGCCGGCTTCCTTCGCACCCTGTTCGCCCTTGTACGTGACGAAGTCGTCGAACGCGATCGTCTGCGCGCGAATGAAGCCGCGCTCGAAGTCGGTGTGGATCACGCCGGCTGCTTGCGGCGCCGTGTCGCCGATGTGGATCGTCCACGCGCGCACTTCCTTCACGCCAGCGGTGAAGTAGGTCTGCAGGCCGAGCAGCTTGAAGCCCGCGCGGATCACGCGGTCGAGGCCCGGCTCTTCCATGCCCATGTCGGCGAGGAACGCTTCCTTGTCCGCATCGTCGAGATCGGCGATTTCCGCCTCGATTGCCGCGCACACCGCGACCACCGGCGAGTTCTCGGCTTCAGCGTACTTGCGCACCGCTTCGAGGTGCGGGTTGTTCTCGAAGCCGTCGTCCTTCACGTTCGCGACGTACATCGCCGGCTTCGCGGTGATCAGGCAGAACGGCTTGATCACCGCCTGTTCGTCGTCCGACAGCGACAGGCTGCGCACGGCCTTGCCCTGGTCGAGCTGTGCGCGCACCTTCTCGAGCACCGCGACGAGCTTCGCCGCTTCCTTGTCGTTGCCCGACTTCGCGGCCTTCGAATAGCGCGTGAGCGCCTTCTCGACGGTGCCGAGGTCGGCGAGTGCGAGTTCAGTGTTGATCACTTCGATGTCGTCGATCGGGCTGACCTTGCCGGCGACGTGGATGACGTTGTCATCCTCGAAGCAGCGCACGACGTGCGTGATCGCATCGGTTTCGCGGATGTTCGCGAGGAACTGGTTGCCGAGGCCTTCGCCCTTGCTCGCGCCTGCGACGAGGCCCGCGATGTCGACGAATTCGACGACGGCCGGCACGACGCGCTCGGGACTGATGATTTCGGCGAGCGCCTTCAGACGCGTGTCAGGCACTTCGACGATGCCGACGTTCGGCTCGATCGTGCAGAACGGGTAGTTCTCGGCGGCGATGCCGGCCTTGGTCAGCGCATTGAACAGGGTGGACTTGCCGACGTTGGGCAAGCCGACGATGCCGCATTTGAGACTCATGGAATCCTTCGGACGGGTGGAGCGGCGCGGCCGGACAAGGCACGGCGGCGCGGGAAAATAGGGACGGCCGGCGCGTGGGACGCGGCGGGCCGACGTTCAAAGGCGCTATTGTACCGTGCCGACGCCCCGGTTTCCGGGCTCGGCCCGAACGGCCGATGCGACGGGCCGCCGCGTTGCCGGCGTCGCCCGCGATTCTGCTGATTTCCCGCAAAGTCCGGCCGCGTAAGGGATTGGCCCCGCGGCTATAATGCCCGCCATGACTGCCCACCACACCTTCGATGTCGCCGTGGTCGGCGGCGGGCTCGTCGGCAAGACGGCCGCGCTCGCGCTGACCCAGTCCGGCTACAAGACCGCCTTGCTCGCCCAGCCGGCGACACCGCGCCCCGCCGATCTCGCGTTCGACACGCGCATCTACGCGCTGTCGTCCAGTTCGCAGGCGTTGCTGGAGCGACTGCGGGTCTGGCAGGCGCTCGACCATGGCCGGCTCGCACCGGTCTACGACATGCGCGTGTACGGTGATGCGCAGGCGGAACTGCATTTCTCCGCATACCAGGCTTCCGTGCCGCAGCTGGCGTGGATCGCCGAATCGTCGCTGATCGAGACGTCGCTCGATGCCGCGCTGCGATTCCAGCCGAACCTCACGTGGTTCGATGCGCGCGCGCAGGGTTTCGACGTGCACGACGACGCGGCCGTGCTGACGCTGTCGTCCGGGCAGGTGCTCGAAGCGGACCTCGTGGTCGGTGCGGACGGCGCGCATTCGTGGGTGCGCTCCCAAATGGGGGCCAAGGTCGAACGACGCGATTACCGGCAGACGGGCGTCGTCGCGAACTTCAAGGCGTCGCTTCCGCATCGCGAGACCGCGAGCCAATGGTTCTGCGACGGCGAGATCGTCGCGCTGCTGCCGCTGCCGGACGGCCACGTATCGCTCGTGTGGTCCGCGCACACCGCACACGCGGACGAATTGCTCGCGCTCGATCCCGCGCAACTCGCGGCCGAGGTCGAGCGCGTGTCGCACGGCCGGGTCGGCGCGCTCGAATGCGTGACGCCGGCCGCCGGCTTCCCGCTAGCACTGCAGACTGTCGACAAGCTGATCGCCCCGCGCGTCGCGCTCGTCGGCGATGCCGCGCACCTGATCCACCCGCTCGCGGGGCAGGGGATGAATCTCGGGTTGCGCGACGTCGCGGCGCTCGCCGACGCGATCGCGAACAAGGAAAGCTTCCGCAACCTCGGCGATACGGTGCTGCTGCGCCGCTATGAGCGTTCGCGCCGCGAGGACATTCGCGCACTGATGGTCGCGACCGACGGGCTGCAGCGGCTGTTCGCGGTGCCCGGCTCGTTTGCGAAGGCGGTACGCAACGCGGGGATGGCCTTCGTCGGTGCGCAGCCGCTCGTGAAGCGCTGGCTCGTGTCGGCCGCGCTCGGCTGATCGAACCTTCGCGCGTGTTGCGGGTCGGACAGCGTTCCGTTACGGCGTACACTGTGCCGAGCACTCCGATTGAGCTGAAGGAACCACAGGATGAAAAAAACGATCCGCATCGCATCGCTGGCGCTGGCCGTCACGATGGCGACGCTCGGCTGCACCGCGCAGGCCGACCAAACCACCGACAAGCTGAAAGCCACGCTGCAAACGCGTCTCGGCAGCGACGCGCCGATCAAGAGCGTATCGAAATCGCCGGTCGAGGGCCTGTACGAAGTGAACCTCGGCTCGCAGATCATCTATAGCGATGCAGCCGGCGACTACGTGCTGCTCGGCGATCTCGTCGATACCAAGACGCACAAGAACCTGACCGACGCGCGCCTGTCCGACCTCAACAAGATCGACTTCGCGAGCCTGCCGCTCGCGAACGCGATCAAGGTCGTCAAGGGCAACGGCGCGCGCAAGATCGCGGTGTTCTCCGATCCGAATTGCCCGTACTGCAAGCGACTCGAGACGACGCTGCAGTCGATCGACAACGTGACCGTCTACACGTTCCTGTACCCGGTGCTGTCGCCCGATTCGACCGCGAAGTCGAAGGTGATCTGGTGCGCGACCGACCGTGCGAAATCCTGGGAGGGCTGGATGCTCGACCATCGCGTACCGTCCGGCGCCGGCAATTGCGATACGACCGCACTCGACAAGAACCTCGCGCTCGGCCGCGGGATGAACGTCACGGGCACGCCGACGATCTTCCTGCCCGACGGCCGTCGCCTGCCGGGCGCGGTGTCGGCCGACCAGCTGAACCAGGCGCTCGCGTCGAGCAAGTAACCGACCGACATGCCGGGCCGCACGGTCCGGCCAGCGAGGGGCGCCCGCGGTATCTGCCGGCGCCTCTCTTCGTTTCCGCCGCCGTATTTCGTCCGATTTTCGACCGATTGCCACGATGACCCAGCCGATCCGTTATTCGATTGTCCCGAAAGATCTTGCCGCGCACCTGTTCGAAGTGTCGGTGACGGTCGCCGACCCCGATCCCGAAGGCCAGCGCTTCGCGCTGCCGGTATGGATTCCGGGTAGCTATCTCGTGCGCGAGTTCGCGCGCAACATCGTGACGCTCGCCGCGTTCAACGACGCGGGTCGCAAGGTGCGGATCGCGAAAACCGACAAGAACACGTGGCAGGCCGCGCCGGTGAACGGCGCGTTGACGCTGCGCTACGACGTGTACGCATGGGACCTGTCGGTCCGCTCCGCGTATCTCGACGACTCGGGCGGCTTCTTCAACGCCACGGCCGTATTCTTGAGCGTCGCCGGCCGCGAGGATGCGCCGTGCGAAGTCGACATTTCGAAACCGGCAGGCCCGGCGTTCCGCACGTGGCGCGTCGGCACCTCGCTGCCCGAGGCGCGCGGTACCAAGCGCTATGGCTTCGGCGCGTATCGCGCATCGAACTATGACGAGCTCGCCGACCATCCGGTGACGCTCGGCGAATTCGCGCTGGCGACGTTCGACGCGCACGGCGTGCCGCACGACATCGTGATCGCCGGACGCGTGACGCAGCTCGACCTCGAGCGGCTGCGCACCGACCTGAAGCGCGTGTGCGAAGCGCAGATCGCGCTGTTCGAGCCGAAATCGAAGAAGGCGCCGATGGACCGCTACGTGTTCATGACGCTCGCGGTCAGCGACGGCTACGGCGGCCTCGAGCATCGGGCGTCGACCGCGCTGATCTGCAACCGCACCGATCTGCCGGTGAAGGGGCGGCCGGAAACCACGGAAGGCTATCGCACCTATCTCGGCCTGTGCAGCCACGAATACTTCCATACGTGGAACGTGAAGCGCATCAAGCCGGCCGCGTTCGTGCCGTACGACCTTGCGCGGGAAAACTACACGTCACTGCTGTGGCTGTTCGAGGGCTTCACGTCGTATTACGACGACCTGATGCTCGTGCGCAGCGGGCTGATGTCGCAGGACGAATATTTCGCGGCGCTCGGCCGCACGGTCGGCGGCGTGCTGCGCGGCACGGGGCGCCTGAAGCAGAGCGTCGCAGAAAGCTCGTTCGACGCGTGGATCAAGTATTACCGTCAGGACGAGAACGCGACCAACGCGATCGTCAGCTACTACACGAAGGGTTCACTCGTCGCGCTCGCGTTCGATCTCGCGATTCGTGCGCAGACGCGCAACCGCAAGTCGCTCGACGACGTGATGCGTCTGCTGTGGCAACGCTACGGCCGCGATTTCTATCGCGGCAAGCAGGCGGGCGTCGCGGAAGACGAGGTCGAGGCGCTGATCGAGGAAGCGACGGGCGTCGCGCTCGGCAGGCTGTTCGCCGACGCCGTGCATGGCACGCGCGACCTGCCGCTCGCCGAGCTGCTTGCGCCGTTCGGCGTGACACTCGCGCCCGAAGTCGCGTCCGGCGCGGCCGCGAAGCCGACCATCGGCGCGCGCCTGCGCGGCGGCGCGGACTGCACGCTGGCGGCGATCTACGAAGGCGGCGGCGCGCATCGCGCGGGGCTGTCGGCCGGCGACACGCTGATCGCGCTCGACGGGCTGCGCGTCACCGGCTCGAACCTGGACTCTCTGCTCGCACGCTACCGGCCGGGCGACAAGGTCGAGGTGCACGCATTCCGCCGCGACGAACTGCGGACCGCGAAGTTGAAGCTGGACGGTCCGGAAGTCGCACGCTACCGGCTGACGGCGGCCGCAAAGCCGGCCGCCGCGCACAAGGCCCGGGAAGCCTGGCTGAAGGGCTGAGCGCGGGAGCGGGGAGCGGGTTACGGGGCGCGATCGAGGATTGTTCTGCTATTGCAACAATCCGTCGCCGTGAACCCGCTTTTTCGCGGCGCTGCGGACACGCACAATGGCTTCACTCGCGCTACCGAAGCGCAGCCAAACTGGAGCCTGACATGACGACCATTCTGCAAATCAATTCCGCTGCGCGTTCGCAAGGTGCGCAATCCACGCTGCTGGCCAACGAACTGACGGCAAAGCTGCAACAATCGAACCCCGGCGCGAAGGTTGTGGTTCGCGACCTGCTGGCCGATGCACTGCCGCACCTCGATGAATCGGTGCTCGGCGCATTCTTCACGCCGGCCGACCAGCGTACCGCGGAACAGAATGCGATCGTCGCCAAGAGCGATGCACTGATCGCCGAACTGCAAGCCGCCGACATCATCGTGATCGGCGCGCCGATGTACAACTTCGGCGTCTCGTCGCAACTGAAGTCGTATTTCGACTGGATCGCACGTGCCGGCGTCACGTTCCGCTATACCGAGAACGGTCCGGAAGGCCTGATCAAGGGCAAGAAGGTTCACGTGGTGACGGCCCGCGGCGGCAAGTACCTGGGTACGCCGAACGACAGCCAGACGCCGTACCTGCGCTCGTTCCTCGGCTTCATCGGCCTGACCGACGTGAACTTCATCCACGCTGAAGGCCTGAACCTCGGGCCGGATGCACAGAGCGCCGCGCTCGCCGGCGCACGCGAAGCGATCGCTGCCGCATAAGGCCGGCGCGGGTGCATCGCACCCGCTGCCTGGTCCGATGAAAAAACGCCGCGTCCCGAAAGGGGCGCGGCGTTTTTGCATGGCGGGGGCGAAAGCGGGGAGCGGAACGCGGTTACGCGAGCGTCTCGGCCACCTCCGGCAGGCGCCAGTCGATCGGCTGGCGGCCCGCGTCGACCAGATAGTCGTTCGCGAGCGCGAAGTGGCGGCAACCGAGGAAGCCGCGGTGAGCGGACAGCGGCGACGGATGCGGTGCCTCGAGCACGCAGTGCGCGTTCGCATCGAACAGTGTGCGCTTCGCCTGCGCATGCGCGCCCCACAGCATGAACACGAGCCCGCGATGGCGGCTGGCCAGTTCGCGGATCAGCGTGTCCGTGCATTGTTCCCAGCCGCGCTTCGCGTGGCTTGCGGCCGCGCCGCGCTCGACCGTCAGCACGGTGTTGAGCAGCAGCACGCCCTGGCGTGCCCAGGTGTCGAGGCAGCCGTGGCGCGGCGTGTCGTGGCCGAAATTCGCGGCGATTTCCTTGAAGATGTTGCGCAGCGACGGCGGCGTGCGGACGGCCGGCGGCACCGAGAATGCCAGGCCGTGCGCTTGCGGCGTGCCGCGGTCGTCGCCGTGGTACGGGTCCTGGCCGAGGATCACGATCTTCACGTCGTCCGGGCTCGTCAGGCGCAGCGCGCGGAACACGTCGGTCGGGTAGACCGTCTTGCCGGCCGCGCGTTCGTCGTCGACGAAGCGGCACAGCGGCGCGTAGGCGTCGCTGTCGGTGAAGGGCTTCAGCACGTCGCGCCAGACGGCCGGCAGCGCGTCGAATTGTGCGGCCAGATGCGGGACGTCCGAGGCAACGGGCTGCGGCGCGGCGGAAGCCGGGGCGGCTGCCGCGGCCTTCTTCGCGGGCTTGCGCCCGGATGCGGCCGGCACGGGCGCCGGAGCGGGAACAGCGTCCAGCGCCGTTTCCGGCACGGGATCGTCGAACAGCGACGCCTGCTGCGGCGTGCGGAGAGTCTTGCGGGTTGCCATGCGTGATGCGTGTTTATTGCGCGCGCAGCCGGTAGCCGCGCTGCGCCTTGCTGATGTTTTCGGGGGCGAGGCCCGGCAGCGCTTGCTGCAGTTCGGTGGCGAGCGTCGCGAGCGCCGCTTCCGGGCCGTCGATCAGTTCGAGTTCGATTTCGCTGATCGGTTCGCGGCGCGTGTCGTTTTCCGTCTGGACGATGATCTCGCCGACGTCCACCGCGGCCTCGACGGTTGCGCCGCCGATTGCGATGCGCCACAGCGTACGCGAAAAATCCGTCCGGAACAGCGCGTGCAGCGCGGGCGCCGCGTCGCGCAGTGCGACGGCCGCGTCCGGCACGTCGCACGCGGCGACGAGTGCATCGATTTCGAGCGCATCGCCGGTGACGGGCATTTCCCATTCATGGCGGCGATGCAGGCCGGCTTCCGCGCTGCCGACCGTCTTGAAGGTCTGCAGCCAGCCGTGCGGCGTGCGTCGCACGCGCACCGCGCTCTTCGAGCGGGCCAGCGCGAGATCGGGCGTGTCGTAGTAGACGTTCGCGAGCGTGATGACGTCGCCGGCTTCACCGGTCAGCGTCGCGAAAAAGCGCCGCGCGGCATCGGCCTGGCCAGCCGGCAGCGCGAGCTTGATTTCCTTTTCGATCGCCATCAGAAGAACATCCGCGCGAGTTCCTCGCCCGGCTGGTCGGCGCGCATGAACGCCTCGCCGACGAGGAACGCGTTCACGTTCGCCGCGCGCATCGTGTCGACGTCGGTGCGCGACAGGATGCCCGACTCGGTCACGACCATGCGGTCCGGCGGAATCATGTCGAGCATGTCGAGCGTGGTCTGGATCGTCGTCTCGAACGTGCGCAGGTTGCGGTTGTTGATGCCGAGCAGCGGCGTCTTCAGCGTCAGCGCCTGTTCCATCTCGTTGCGGTCGTGCACTTCGACCAGCACCGCGAGGCCGAGCGAGTGCGCATACGCCTCGAGGTCCTGCATCAGCGGCGTGTCGAGCGCGGCCGCGATCAGCAGGATCGCGTCGGCGCCCATCGCGCGCGCTTCGAGGATCTGGTATGCATCGACGATGAAGTCCTTGCGCAGCACCGGCAGCGTGCAGGCCGCGCGTGCTTCCTCGAGATAGCGGACGCTGCCCTGGAAGAACTGCTCGTCGGTCAGCACCGACAGGCACGCGGCACCGTGGGCTGCATACGAGCGCGCGATGTCGGCCGGCACGAAATGCTCGCGCAGCACGCCCTTCGACGGGCTGGCCTTCTTCACTTCGGCGATCACCGCCGCGTTGCCGGCCGCTTGCTTCGCGCGCAGCGCGCCGACGAAGTCGCGCAGGTCACGCGCGGACGCTTCCAGTTTCAGTGCCTCGAGCGGCGTGCTGCGCATGGCCGCCGCGATTTCTTCACGCTTGACGGCGATGATTCGGTCGAGAATGTCGCTCATGTGGGTTCCTGCTTGATTCGTAAGGGGAGTCAGCGCTTGAACTGCTGTGTGAAGCGCACGAGTTCGTCGACTTTCGCGCGTGCCTTGCCGCTCGCGATCGCTTCGCGGGCGAGCTGGATGCCGTCCGCGATCGATTCGGCGATATTGGCCGCATAGAGCGCGGTGCCCGCGTTCAGCGTGACGATCTCGCGTGCGACGCCCGGCTGGTTGTCCAGCGCGCCGAGCAGCATCGTGCGCGATTCCTCGGCATTTTCCACCTTCAGCGTGCGGTTCGACACCATCTGCAGGCCGAAGTCCTCCGGATGGATCTCGTATTCGTGCACCTGGCCGTCGCGCAATTCGCCGACGAGCGTCGCGGCGCCGAGCGACACCTCGTCCATCCCGTCCTTGCCGTACACAACCAGCACGTGCTGCGCGCCGAGGCGTTGCATCACGCGCACCTGGATGCCGACGAGGTCGGGGTGGAACACGCCCATCAGCTGGTTCGGCGCGCCGGCCGGATTGGTCAGCGGGCCGAGGATGTTGAAGATCGTCCGTACGCCAAGCTCGCGGCGCACGGCCGCGATGTTCTTCATCGCCGGATGATGGTTCGGCGCGAACATGAAGCCCATGCCTGTTTCGGCGATCGACGCCGCAACCTGGTCGGGCTGCAGGTCGATGTTCACGCCGAGCGCCTCGAGCACGTCGGCGCTGCCGGACTTGCTCGACACGCCGCGGTTGCCGTGCTTCGCGACCTTCGCGCCGGCCGCCGCCGTGATGAACATCGACGCGGTCGAGATGTTGAACGTGTGCGCGCCGTCGCCGCCCGTGCCGACGATGTCAACGAAGTTCGAGTTGTCCTGCACCTCGACGTGGTTCGCGAACTCGCGCATCACGGTCGCGGCAGCGGCGATCTCGCCGATCGTCTCCTTCTTCACGCGCAGCCCGGTGATGATCGCGGCCGCCATCACGGGCGACATGTCGCCGCGCATGATGAGCCGCATCAGGTGCAGCATCTCGTCGTGGAAGATTTCGCGGTGCTCGATCGTGCGCTGCAGCGCTTCCTGCGGGGTAATCGTCATCGTGCGTCTCCCGTCAGGCAGCCGGCGCGGCCGCACGGGCCGCTGCGCGATGCTGCTTCAGGAAATTCTCGAGCAGCGCGTGGCCGTGCTCGGACAGAATCGATTCCGGGTGGAACTGCACGCCCTCGACCGGCAGCGTCTTGTGACGCACGCCCATGATCTCGCCGTCGTCGGTCCAGGCGGACACCTCGAGGCAGTCGGGCAGCGATTCGCGTTCGATCGCGAGCGAGTGGTAGCGCGTGACGTCGAAATGCTTCGGCAGATCCGCGAACACGCCGCGGCAGTCGGTTTCGATCCGGCTCACCTTGCCGTGCATGATGGTCTTCGCGCGCACGACGCGGCCGCCGAATGCTTCGCCGATCGCCTGGTGGCCGAGGCAGACGCCGAGGATCGGCTTCTTGCCCGCGAACTCGCGCAACACGTCGAGCGTGATGCCCGCATGCTGCGGGTTGCTGGGGCCGGGCGACAGGCAGATGGTGTCGGGATTCAGGCGCGCGATGTCGTCGAGCGTGATTTCGTCGTTGCGGTACGTGTGAACGTCCTCGCCCAGTTCGCCGAAGTACTGGACCAGGTTGTAGGTGAACGAGTCGTAGTTGTCGATCATGAGCAGCATGGTCAGTCTCCGGTCAGAAGTCGCTATCGAGGCCGTCCTGGACCTGTTCGGCCGCACGCAGCACCGCGCGCGCCTTGTTTTCGGTCTCTTGCCATTCGGATTCGGGCACCGAGTCGGCGACGACGCCGGCCGCCGCTTGCACATATAGGTTGCCGTTGTGGATCAGGCCCGTGCGGATCGCGATCGCGAGATCCATCTCGCCCGAGAACGACAGGTAGCCGACGGCGCCGCCGTACAGCCCGCGCTTGATCGGCTCGAGTTCGTCGATCAGTTCCATCGCGCGCACCTTCGGCGCGCCGGACAGCGTGCCGGCCGGGAACGTCGCGCGCAGCACGTCGTAGTTCGTCATGCCGGGCTTCAGCTTGCCTTCGACCGAGCTGACGATGTGCTGCACGTGCGAGTACTTCTCGATCACCATCTTGTCGGTCACCTGCACCGAGCCGATTTCCGCGATGCGGCCGACGTCGTTGCGCGCGAGGTCGATCAGCATCACGTGCTCGGCGATTTCCTTCGGATCGTTCAGCAGTTCGGTCGCGAGTTCCGCATCGCGCTCGGGCGTGTTGCCGCGCGGACGCGTGCCGGCGAGCGGGCGGATCGTGACGATCTGGTCTTCACCGCGCTGTTCCTGGCGCACCAGGATTTCCGGCGACGCGCCGACCACATGGAAATCGCCGAAGTTGTAGTAATACATGTACGGCGACGGATTCAGCGAACGCAGCGCGCGATACAGCGACAGCGGATTGTCGCGGTACGGCTTCGTCAGCCGCTGGCCGACCTGGATCTGCATCAGTTCGCCGGCCGCGATGTATTCCTTCGCCTGGCGCACGGCGGCGAGGTAGTCGTCCTTCTTGAACTCGCGGAACGTCTCGGTGCGCACGCTCGACGACGTCACGGGCGGCTGCACGGTCGTGCGCAGGCGCTGCTTCAGTTCGCGCAGGCGCTGCTTCGCCTTCGTGTAGGCCTCGGGCTGGGCCGGGTCCGCGTAGATGATCAGGTAGAGCTTGCCGGCGAGGTTGTCGATCACCGCGACTTCCTCGGTGAGCAGCAACTGGATGTCGGGCAGGCCGAGATCGTCGCGCGGTGCCGTGTTCGCGAGCTTCTTCTCGATGTAGCGCACCGCGTCGTAGCCGAAATAACCGGCGAGGCCGCCGCAGAAGCGCGGCAGGCCCGGGCGCTGCGCGACCTTGAAGCGCGCCTGGAACGACTCGATGAATTGGAACGGGTCGCCGTCGTGCGTCTCGACCACCTGACCGTCGCGCACCACTTCGGACACGCCGTTGCGGGTGCGCACCAGCGTGCGGGCGGGCAGGCCGATGAACGAATAGCGGCCGAAGCGTTCGCCGCCGACCACCGATTCGAGCAGGAACGAGTTGGCGCCCGCGCGTTCAGGCTGGGCCAGCTTCAGGTAGAGGGACAGCGGCGTTTCGAGGTCGGCGAGCGCTTCCGCGATCAGCGGGATGCGGTTGTAGCCTTCGTTCGCAAGCGATTGGAATTCGAGTTCGGTCATGTTCCGGTCCTGTTCGGGACGAGCGGCGGCGTGCGCCAGGGATCACTTGACGCTGCGCGGGCTGCCGTCGGCGAAAGGGCGGTCGATCGAGAAGTGCCTGTTGCCGGCCGGCATACCGGGCGTGAACGTCGCGAGCCTGCGGCCGATCCTGAACGCAAGCGTTCGGGCGCGGTAGAACTCGAGGTGGTGCGACGATCGGCGCGCGGATGCGCAGCGAGATAAAAAACGGCGCTGAAGACGAGCCTCAGCGTACCTCATCGAAGAGGTTAGCGCGACCAGCGACGCCAGGGCCAGGCTCCCCGGTCGATGCTGCTCAGACTCCGTTTTTTATTCAGAAACATGCGGATGGAAGAAATAATCAGATGGTTGGCCGGCCGGCGTTGTGCGCGGTGATCGCGCGGGCTGCGACCAGCAACGAATTGACTATACCATCCGAATTTATCGTTTGTATAGCTTTGCCGTGGTTGTAGCCGTACGGCACCGTCAGCGTCGCCATCCCAGCCGCGCGGCCCGCCAGCGCGTCGTTTTCCGAGTCGCCGATCGCGACCGCCGCGTCCGGCGCGACGCCGAGCGCATCGCAGGCCGTCAGCATCGGCAGCGGATCGGGCTTCTTGCACGCGACGCTGTCGCCGCCGAGCACGATGCCGAAGCGATCGATCAGCCCGTATTGCTCGAGCAGCTCGACCGCGAAGCGGTGCGGCTTGTTCGTCACGCACGCGAGCTGGATGCCGGCCGCGCGCAACGCGTCGAGACCGGCTGCGACCTCGGGATAGAGGCGCGTATGGTGGCCGTTGATCTTCGCGTATTCGGTCTGGTAGATCGCGAGCGCGTCGTCGAAGCGCGCGTGCGCTTCGTCGGGCGTGAAGCGCGGCTTCAGCACGCTCTGGATCAGATGCTCGGAGCCTTTGCCGACGTAGCCGATCACCTCGTCGCGCGATGTGGCCGGCGCGCCGAGCTGCGCGAGCATCCCGTTCAGCCCGGCCGTGAAATCGTCGGCCGTGTCGACCATCGTGCCGTCGAGATCGATCAGCGCCGCGTCGATGCGCGGCGTCGCAAAACGGATCGGGCCGTCGGCTGTAGCCGGTGCGTGACCGGCAAGCGAGGAGTCGGCCACGGCGTCAGCTCCGCTCGACAGTGGCGAGCGCGGCGCGCATTTCGTCGATCACCTCGCGGTAGTCGGGTTTGCCGAAGATCGCCGAACCCGCGACGAAGGTGTCCGCGCCGGCCGCTGCGATTTCCGCGATATTGTCGGTTTTCACGCCGCCGTCCACCTCGAGCAGGATCTCGCGGCCGGTGCGCTTGGTGTAAGCGTCGATGCGGGCGCGCGCTTCGCGCAGCTTGTTCAGCGTTTCCGGAATGAACGACTGGCCGCCGAAGCCGGGGTTCACCGACATCAGCAGCACGAAGTCGAGGCGGTCCATCACGTGATCGAGATAGTTCAGCGGCGTGGCCGGATTGAACACGAGGCCGGCCTTGCAGCCGTGATCGCGAATGAGCGACAGCGTACGGTCGATGTGGTCCGAGCCTTCCGGGTGGAAGCTGATCAGGTTGGCGCCGGCTTTCGCGAAATCGGGCACGATCCGGTCGACCGGGCGCACCATCAGGTGCACGTCGATCGGCACCTGCACGTGCGGGCGGATCGCCTCGCAGACGAGCGGGCCGATCGTCAGGTTCGGCACATAATGGTTGTCCATCACGTCGAAGTGAATCCAGTCGGCGCCGGCGGCGACTACATTGCGGACTTCTTCGCCGAGCCGTGCAAAGTCGGCCGACAGGATGCTGGGAGCGATGCGGAATTGAGTCATGACAGGGGAGCGGGGACGCTGCGGCGCAAAACCGCCATTCTACCGTCCGGCGACCCGGTGCGCGGCGAGAGCCGTGCGGTTGCGGCCCGATTCCGCATAGAATGCCGAACCAATGCGGCGCGCCCGCGGCCTGGCCGCTCGAGTCGGCGCGGGCGGTTACCTACAGCGGAAACACCATGAGTCAGTATCAGTTCACCGTTTCGGTGAAAACCAGCTACTTGCCGGAACAATCCGACCCCGATCGACGTCAATACGCATTCGCGTACACGCTGACGATCCGCAATACCGGGCAGGTCGCGGCGCAGCTGATCGCGCGTCACTGGATCATCACGGACAGCGACAACCACGTGCAGGAAGTGAAGGGGCTCGGCGTCGTCGGGCACCAGCCGCTACTGCAGCCGGGCGAACAGTTCGAATACACGAGCTGGGCCGTGATCGCGACGCCGGTCGGCACGATGCGTGGCGCGTACTTCTGCGTGGCGGAGGACGGCGAGCGGTTCGACGCGCCGGTCGACGAGTTTGCGTTGCACATGCCGCGCACGCTGCATTGAGCGTGCGGAGCGGGTCAGCGCGGCTGGCGGTCGTTGTTGCGGGCGTGCTTCTTCCTGCCCGACGACGTCCACACGACGATGAAGATCAGCAGGGCAAGCGCTACGAAAGCTTCGAGCGCGAAGATGAGCATCGGATATTGGTCGAGAAAATCTGACATGGCGGTTTCCATCAAGAACGGACATTGTATGTGGTTTGGGCCCCGGGTGGCCGGCTGGGTCGCGGCGGCTGCGGCGGCGGCGCTGCTTGCCGCGTGCGGCGGCGCGCCGACGCGGACGTCGACCCTCAAGCCGCAGACCGGCGCGGCGATCGTGCCGGGGCAGGTCGCCGCGAAGCGGCTCACGCCGGTCGCGTGGCAGCAGGTGCCGGGCTGGCAGGACGATGCACTGATCGGCGCGACGGCCGCGCTGCGGCAGAACTGCGTGCGGCTCGCGCGCCAGCCGGCGTGGCAGCGTGCCTGCGCGGCCGCCGACCGCCTCGACGAGCTCGACGTCAGCAGCGCGCGCGCGTTCTTCGAAGCGTATTTCACGCCGTTTCAGCTGGCGAACACCGACGGCACGCTCGACGGGCTCGTGACCGGTTATTACGAGCCGCTGCTGCACGGCTCCCGCGTGCGTCGCGGTCCTTACCAGTACGCGCTGTACCGCTGGCCGGCTGGCTATCGCACTGGTGCCGCGCTGCCCGTTCGCTCGCAGCTCGAGCGCGCCGGCATCCTGAACGGCAACGAACTCGTGTGGGTCGACGATCCGATCGAGGCGTTCTTCCTGCAGGTGCAGGGTTCGGGCCGCGTGCTGCTCGACGACGGTTCGGTGATGCGGGTCGGGTTCGGCGGCACCAACAACCAGCCGTACCGGTCGATCGGCAAGTGGCTGCTCGATCGCGGCGAGCTGACGCCCGCGCAGGCGACGATGCAGGGCATCAAGGCGTGGGCGAAGGCGAACCCGAACCGCGTCGACGCGTTGCTGGACACGAATCCGCGCTTCGTGTTCTTCCGCGACATGCCGACGAAGGAAGATGCACCGCACGGCGGCGCGGACGGCCCGATCGGCGCGCTCGGCGTGCCGCTCACGCCGGAGCGTTCGATCGCGGTCGATCCGTCGTCGATTCCGCTCGGCACGCCCGTGTTCCTGCAGACCACGCGTCCGCTGACGAATACGCCGATGAACCGGCTCGTGTTCGCGCAGGATACGGGTTCCGCGATCAGGGGCGGCGTGCGGGCCGACTACTTCTGGGGACTCGGCGACGACGCTGGCGACCAGGCCGGGCGGATGAAGCAGATCGGCCGGATGTGGCTGCTGTTCCCGAATTCGTAAAGGGTCGAGGTGCCGGCGCACGCGTGCAGCCGGCGCGTCAAAACGAAACAGCCCGATCGGTGTTCGCCGGTCGGGCTGTTTTTTTTGGGCGCGCGCCGCATGGCTGTTCCGCGCGGCCGTCGTGCAGCGGCGGCTATCAGCCCTTGCGCTTGTCCACGACGCGGCGTGCCTTGCCGACCGAGCGTTCGATCCCGTTTACGGGCAGCACGTTGATCACGGCGGTCACGCCGATCAGCGACTTGATGTCGTGTGCGAGCGCCTGGCTGGCCGCGCGGATCGCCGCCGTGTCGGGGGCCGTTTCGGGACACGGCTCGACGTTGAGCGTCAGCACGTCGAGCGGACCTTCCTTCGTCAGCACGATCTGATAGTGCGGGGCGAGCGCGTGCTGCTTCAGCAGTTGTTCCTCGATCTGCGTCGGGAATACGTTGACGCCCCGCACGATCATCATGTCATCCGATCGGCCGGTGATCTTTTCCATCCGGCGCATCGTGCGGGCGGTACCGGGCAGCAGGCGCGTGAGGTCGCGGGTCCGGTAGCGGATGATCGGCAGCGCCTCCTTCGTCAGCGATGTGAAGACCAGCTCGCCGAGTTCGCCGTCCGGAAGGACTTCGCCGGTCTCGGGGTCGATGATCTCCGGGTAGAAGTAGTCTTCCCAGATGGTCGGGCCGTCCTTGGTCTCGACGCATTCCGACGCGACGCCGGGCCCCATCACTTCGGACAGCCCATAGATGTCGACTGCGTCGATCCCCATCCGCTGCTCGATCGCGACACGCATGTCGTTGGTCCAGGGTTCGGCGCCGAAGATGCCGATACGCAGCGAGCATTGTGCGGGGTCGAGGCCCTGGCGCTCGATCTCGTCGGCGATCGACAGCATGTAGCTCGGCGTTACCATGATGATGTCGGGCCGGAAGTCCTGGATCAGCTGCACCTGCTTCTCGGTCTGGCCGCCGCCGAACGGGATCACGGTCAGCCCCGCGCGTTCCGCGCCGTAGTGTGCGCCGAGCCCGCCGGTGAACAACCCGTAGCCGTAGCTGACGTGTACCTTGTCGCCACGCCGCGCGCCGGCCGCGCGGATCGAGCGCGCGACCAGATTCGCCCACGTGTCGATGTCGCGCGCCGTATAGCCGACGACGGTCGGTTTGCCGGTCGTGCCCGACGACGCGTGAATGCGCGAGATCTGATCCTGCGGTACAGCGAACATCCCGAACGGGTAGCTGTCGCGCAGGTCGCTCTTGGTCGTGAACGGGAAGCGCGACAGGTCGGCGAGCGTCTTCAGGTCGTCGGGGTGTACACCCGCTTCGTCGAATTTGCGGCGATAGACGGGGGAGTGTTCATACGCATGTCGGAGCGACCACTTCAGGCGTTCGAGCTGCAGCGCGGTCAGCTCGTCGCGTGAGGCGGTCTCGATCGGCTCGAGCGGTAGCGGGGTAGTCATGCCTGTCTCCAGTGTTTGTTATGAGCGAGCCGTTGATGTCAGCGGTCTTCCGGAAGGACCATGCCCTTGATCTGGGTCGATCTACCGCGAAACATCGCGACCGTTTCGCCTCGCTGGTTCGTGACGCGGATGTCGTAGATGCCGTGCCGGCCGCTGCGCGTCTGCTCGATCGCCTCGGCCGTCAGCAAGTCGTTGCCGTAAACGGGACGCAGGTATTCGATCGAGCAGCCGGCCGCAACGGCATTCAGGTTGTACGAGTTGCATGCGAACGCGAACGTCGAATCGGCGAGCGTGAAGATGATGCCGCCGTGGCAGGTCTGGTGCCCGTTCAGGAATTCCGGCCTCACACGCATCTGCAGCCGTGCGTAGCCGGCACGCACCTCGGCGATTTCCATGCCGAACGCGCGACTGCACGCGTCAGCGTCGTACATGGCCCGCGCGGTGGCGCGGGCGAGCGAATCGGGGTCGAGCGTGTCGGTGGCGGTCGTCATGTCAATGCCCCTCGAAACGCGGCGCGCGCTTCTCGATGAATGCCCTGACGCCTTCCGCGTAGTCGTGTGACTGGCCAAGCTTGCGCTGCAGGTCGCGCTCCAGGTCGAGTTGCTGGTCGAGCGTGTTCGTGACGCTGTCGCGCATCGACTGCTTGATCGACGCGATCGCGAGCGTCGGTTGCTGCGCGAGCTGGTTCGCGAGCTGTCGGGCCGACGCGGCGAGCGCGTCGTCGTCGACCGCGCGCCAGATCAAGCCCCATTGTTCGGCCTGTTCGGCGCCAAGCTTGTCGCCGGTCAAGGCGAGCCCCAGCGCGCGTGCCATGCCCACGCGTTGCGGCAGGAACCATGTGCCGCCCGAATCGGGCACGAGCCCGATCTTCACGAAAGCCTGGATGAAACTGCTCGAGCGCGCGGCGAACACGAGATCGCAGGCGAGCGCGAGGTTCGCGCCGGCGCCGGCCGCCGTGCCGTTGACAGCGGCGATTACCGGAATCGGCATGCGTTGGAGGCGGCGGATCAGCGGATTGAAATGCTCGTCGATCAGTGTGCCGAGATCCGTGGACGCGCCCGGCGTGAAGTCGAGGTCGGCCAGGTCCTGGCCCGCGCAGAAGCCGCGCCCGGCACCCGTCAGGATCAGCGCCCGTGCGCCGGCTGCTTCCACTTCATCGAGTGCCGACTGCAGTTCGCGGTGCATCGCGCGTGTGAAGCTGTTGAGCTTGTCCGGGCGGTTGAGGGTGATTGTGGCCACGCGGGCCGCCTGATCGATATCCAGCTGGATCGCCTGATATGACATGCAGTGTCTCCTTCATGAATTCGTTATAGGCGCGCGGCGCGTCGGCTACACGCGTTCGATGGCGAGTGCGATGCCTTGGCCGACGCCGATGCACATCGTACAAAGCGCAAAACGGCCGCCCGTACGCTCGAGTTGGTGAAGCGCGGTGGTCACGAGCCGGGCGCCCGATGCACCGAGCGGGTGGCCCAGCGCGATCGCACCGCCGTTCGGGTTCACGCGCGGATCGTCGTCTGCGACGCCGAGCATGCGCAGCACCGCAAGACCCTGCGACGCGAACGCTTCGTTCAGCTCGATCACGTCGAACTGGTCGATCGACATGCCGAGCTGGCGCAGCAGCTTCTGCGCGGCCGGCGCCGGGCCGATGCCCATCACGCGCGGTTCGACGCCGGCAGTCGCCATGCCGATGACGCGTGCGCGGCGGCGCAGCCGATATTCATCGGCGGCTTCCGCGTTGGCGAGGAGCAGCGCGCATGCACCGTCGTTGACGCCCGACGCGTTGCCGGCCGTCACCGAGCCGTCCGGGCGCACGACACCCTTCAGCTTCGCAAGCGCTTCGAGCGAGGTCTCGCGCGGATGCTCGTCGCGCGACACGACCAGCGCGTCGCCTTTCTTCTGCGCAATCGTGACCGGGACGATTTCCGCGGCAAGCGTGCCGTCCTGCTGCGCACGCGCGGCCTTCTGCTGGCTGCGCAGCGCGAACAGATCCTGGTCGGCACGGCTGATGTTGTAGTCGACTGCGACGTTCTCGGCCGTCTCCGGCATCGAATCGACGCCATGCAGCTGTTTCATCAGCGGATTGACGAAGCGCCAGCCGATCGTCGTGTCGAAAATGTCGGCCTGACGGGCGAATGCGCTGGCGGCCTTGCCCATCACGAAGGGCGCGCGCGTCATGCTTTCGACGCCGCCCGCGATCATCAAACGTGCCTCGCCTGCCTTGATCGCGCGTGCGGCCGTGCCGACCGCGTCCATGCCCGAGCCGCACAGCCGGTTCAGCGTCGTGCCCGGCACGGCGGTCGGCAGGCCCGCCAGCAGCGCGGACATGCGCGCGACGTTGCGGTTGTCCTCGCCGGCCTGGTTCGCGCAGCCGTAGATCACGTCATCGATCGCCGACCAGTCGACGTCGCGGTTGCGTTCGATCAGCGCCTTGAGCGGCACCGCACCGAGATCGTCGGCTCGAACGTCTTTCAGGGCGCCGCCGTAGCGGCCGATGGGGGTGCGAATCGCGTCGCAGATGTAGGCGTCTGTCATGGGCGTATCGATGTGCAACGAACCCGCCGGTTGGCGGATTCGTTCATGGTAGAGAACGTGGCGGCGTTTGCACGTCGGCCATTCGGGTTATGCCGTCTGGCCAGCTTCCGCGGGCGCTGCCTTCGGCGCAACATGGACTCGGCTTTGCACCACGCGGAACCGGTTGGCGACGAACGCCGGGTCGGCCAGCGCCGCGTTGGCTGCCGGGTTTGCACCGGTGCCGTGGAAGTCGGAGAACGCGGCCGACTGATTGACGAACACCCCGCCCGTCAGGTTGATCGACAGCGCGACGCCGCCACGCACCGCGGCATCGTGTGCAGCGTCGAGGGTCTGGTCGTCGGTGCTGTAGACGGAGAGCGTCAGCGCGCCATGCTCCGCGGCGATTTCGCCGGCGAGATCGAGCGACTGTGCGGTCGAGTCGGTCGCGATCACGAACGAGATCGGGCCGAACCACTCCTGCGTGAATTTCGCGCGGTCGGCCACGTCGAGCTGCAGCACGAGCGGCGTGCGCACACGTGCGTCGGGGAACGCCGGGTGCTGGAGCGTCTGGCTGTCGGCGAGCACGCGGCCGAGCTTGCGGGCGTCGTCGATGCGTGCGGTCACGCCGTCGTTCTGGATCGCGCCGATCAGTTCGACCGAGCGCGCCGGGTCGCTGGTGAGCTTCTGTACGGAGACGGCGATCGCCTGGGCGACTTCGTCGAAGCTCGCATGGCCATCCGCCGTCCGGATGCCGTCGCGCGGCACGTAGATATTCTGCGGTGCCGTGCACATCTGGCCGGAGTACAGCGCCAGCGAGAATGCGATGTTCTTGGCAGCGGCCTTCAGGTCGTCGGTCGAGTCGATTACGATCTGGTTGACGCCCGCCTTCTCCGTATACACCTGTGCCTGATGGGCATGGCGTTCGAGCCACGTGCCGTTTTGCGTGCTGCCGGTGAAGTCGATCAGCTTGATTTCGGGGCGCAACGCGAGGTCCTGCACGAGCGCGCCGTCGTTCGGTTCGGTCGCGAGGAGCGTGACGACGTTCGGATCGAAGCCGGCGTCGCGCAGCACGTCGCGCGCGATGCGGACCGTGATCGCGAGCGGCAGGATCGCGCCCGGGTGCGGTTTGACGATCACGGTGTTGCCGGTCGCCAGGTCGGCGAACAGGCCGGGGTAGCCGTTCCAGGTCGGGAACGTGCAGCAGCCGAGCACGAGGCCGGTGCCGCGCGGGACGACCGTATAGCGCTTGTGCATCGCGAGCGGCGGATTCTTGCCCTGCGGCTTTTCCCAGTGCGCATCGGCGGGGATGCGGCGCAGTTCGTCCCATGCATAGGCGACCGCTTCGAGCGCACGATCCTGCGCGTGCGGGCCGCCGGCCTGGAACGCCATCATGAACGCCTGGCCCGTGGTGTGCATCACGCTGTAGGCAATCTCGAAGCTCGCGCGGTTCAGGCGCGCGAGGATTTCGAGGCTGACGCCGATCCAGGCGCTCGGGCCGGCTTCGCGCCACGCGCGCTGAGCGGCGGCGGCCGCGGCAATCAGCTCGTCGGGCGTCGATTTCGGATAGCGGATGCCCAGCGCGATCCCGTACGGCGACTGCTCCGCGCCGACGGTTCCGCCGGATGCCGGCTGGTCTAGTCCGAACGTGCTGTCGAGGTGGGCTTTGAACGCGGCTTCACCATCGGCATTGGCGCTTTCCCCGTACACTTTGGGACTCGGCATTTCCGCGAACGGGCTCCAGTACCCGCGGCTCTCGATGGCGGCGAGGGCGTGTTTCAGCGTGTCTTCGTGCTTCGTGAACAGTGCATGGGTCATGACGGCGGCCTGATGGACGTTGAGAAGGGTTGGATCGATTAATTAACCGACCGGTTGGTCGGAGAATGGTAGCATCAAACTATTCGCATGTGCGAGGCGTTTCTCATTTCATTGATCGAGGAGAAATAGATGTCTTACGAGAACATCCTGGTGGAGACCCGTGGACGAGTCGGGCTGGTCACGCTGAACCGTCCGAAGGCGCTGAACGCGCTGAACGATGCGCTGATGGATGAATTGGGCGCTGCGCTGAAAGCGTTCGACGCGGACGACGATATCGGCGCGATCATCGTGACGGGCAGCGAAAAGGCGTTCGCGGCCGGGGCCGACATCGGCATGATGGCGACCTATTCCTATATGGATGTCTACCGCGGCGACTACATCACGCGTAACTGGGAGACCATCCGCGAGATCCGCAAGCCGATCATTGCCGCCGTGTCGGGCTTTGCGCTCGGTGGTGGCTGCGAACTCGCGATGATGTGCGACATCATCTTCGCGGCAGATACGGCCAAGTTCGGCCAGCCCGAAATCAAGCTGGGCGTCATGCCGGGCGCGGGCGGCACGCAACGCCTGCCGCGCGCAGTATCGAAGGCGAAGGCCATGGACATGTGCCTGACCGCGCGCTTCATGGACGCGGCCGAGGCGGAGCGAGCCGGGCTCGTGTCGCGCGTGCTGCCGGCCGACAAGTTGCTCGACGAAGCGATTGCCGCTGCGACGACGATTGCCGAGTTTTCGCTGCCGGCGGTCATGATGGTCAAGGAGTCGGTGAACCGCGCATACGAGACGACGCTGGCCGAAGGCGTTCATTTCGAGCGTCGACTGTTCCATTCGCTGTTCGCGACGGAGGACCAGAAGGAGGGGATGGCGGCATTCGTCGAGAAGCGGAAGCCGGTATTCAAGAACCGCTGATTCGGCGGCGACGGGCGGAGCCTGGCGAGCGACTGGTATCGGTCGCCGGGGTGATCGGCCGATGCAACGAACCCAAAGCCCCCGTGCGCGGCAGCGCACGGGGGCTTTTTCAAAATATTTTCACAAAGGGGCTTGCGGAGATGGGGCAGGGTGCTTAGAATCACGCCTCTTTCGCGCTAACGGAAACGCAGCGCGGGAGGGAAGGGAAGCGGTGCTGTCGGGGTTGTTGTAGCGACCCAGGCGCACACGAAGTTGAACCCCAACCGTCGCAACGACGACGAGTTCGGCGTCCTCGAGCTTGCGCGCGACCAGGCTCGAATCCGCCGGCGCGCGGCCGCGGATCGCCAGGTCGAAACCCTCCTCGGCGAAGTCGATGTTGCGATTGCTCAGGTGTGTTTCGACGCGTACGTCCGGATATTGCTCGCGAAATGCGGGCAGCAGCGGCAGCACGCGATAGTGTCCGTACGGCGTCGGCATGCTGATGCGCAACACGCCCGCCGGGGTCGCCTGCTGGCCCGTCGCTTCGCGCTCCGCGTCGACGAGCTGCGACAGCGCATCACGGCATTGCTCGAAGTAGCGCCGCCCGGAATCGGTCAGGCGGATCTGCCGCGTCGTGCGTACGAACAGGCGTACGCCGAGACGCTCCTCGAGCCGCGCGACCGACCGGCTGACCGCGGCCGGCGTGACGCTCGCCGCGGCTGCCGCGAGCGTGAAGCTGCCGAGTTCGGCCGCCAGGCAGAACAGCTCGATGCTGCCGAGCAGCAGATCGTCGAATTTTCTTTGCATGGGCCCGCTCCTGCTGTCTCCGGTGCTTGGCGCGATCTCAAGTCGGTGAGTCCACCGAGCGCTTGCGATTGGGCATCGGGCTTCCCGTCTGCCGGCGCCCGTTGCTTGCGTCGCGGGAGTCGAAGCAGCGAGTGTGCATGAATCCCGGGCGCGAAACCAGCGCACCGACGCGCGCGGCAGGCGGCGCCGGACGACCCTCCGGCACGCGTTCGCGCCGCTTCGTGCCGCGCGCGATTCGTTACATCGCGTGTCGAATCAATTGCGCGAACGATATTTACCGGCATCGACCGCATCACTAGAGTGACTGACAGAGGCCCTGGCGAGCGAAGCTTCCGCGCGGCGGCCGCCCAATCAAACTTCCCCGAAGGAGCACGCAATGACGATCGAACAGAAGCTGGCCGAACTCGGCTTCACGCTACCCGAACCGCCGCAACCGCTTGGCAGCTATACGGCCGTCAGCGAAGCCGGCAACCTGTTGTTCGTTTCCGGACAACTGCCGCTCGTCGACGGCAAGGTCTTCTATACGGGCCGTGTCGGCGAACAGCTGAGCGTCGATGACGGGCGTCACGCGGCGCAGCTCGCCGCGCTGAACGTGCTCGCGCAGATCAGAAGGCACCTGGGCGGGTTCGACCGCCTGCATCACATCGTGCGAGTCGAGGGACACGTCGCATCGGCCGACGGCTTCTACGGTCAGCCGGCCGTGATCGACGGTGCGTCCGACCTGTTTGCCGCGGTGCTCGGCGACAAGGCGGGACACGCGCGCTCGGCCTTTTCCCAGCACCAGTTGCCGGCCGACGCGGCCGTGATCCTGGTCGTGATCGCTGAAATCCGCCCGGCATAACCGGGTTGTCGCCCCCGAGGCAGCAGCGAGTCCACGGGGCGTCTGCCCTGCCCGCCGTGAAATTTCCCGCCTGCTTCGTCTTTTGAATATAAGGGAGTGATCGCCAGAAAGCCTTGCTCCACAAGGCCGTACACGATCCAGATACATTGAAATACAAAATGTCGCATGCGATTTAATCGAATCCGCTTGACGCGATGGATCGCCTCGACCAAACTGCATCGCATGCGATCGAATCGCATCAGAGGAAAACCTTCAAACCTGACGGAGTGAATGATGAGCAAGATCGAAAAAGTGCTGTACACGGGCAAGACGCACACGACTTCCGGCGGCCGCGACGGCGCGGCGCGCAGTTCCGACGGCCGCCTCGACATCCAGCTGTCGTCGCCGGGCAGCGCCGGCACCGGCACCAATCCGGAACAGCTGTTCGCGGCCGGCTGGTCGGCCTGCTTCATCGGCGCGATGCAGCTTGCGGCGCGCGCGGCAAAGGTGACGCTGCCGGCCGACCTCGCAGTCGATGCCGAAGTCGACCTCGGCATGGGCGGCAATGCGTACTTCCTGCAGGCCCGCCTGAACGTGAGCGCGCCAGGGTTCGATCGTGACGTCGTGCAGCAGATCGTCGATACCGCGCATCAGACTTGCCCGTATTCGAAGGCGACGCGCGGCAACATCGATGTCGAGATCCGCATCGTCTGAACATTGCATTGGGCGGCCAGCTGCCGCCCTCCCGACTGTCCTGCCATCTTCTTGTCGAGGTGAATGATGAAAACCCGATTGATCGCCGCCGTTCTCGTTGCCGTGTCCGCTGCCGTTGCCGCGCCGGCCTTCGCCAGTGAAGCCGTCGTGACCCGTGCGCAAGTGCGCGCCGAGCTCGTGCAGCTTGAAAAGACCGGCTATGCGCTGAACCGCGCAAGCGACGCGACCTACCCGGACAACCTGCAGGCCGCGTTGACGCAGATCCAGGCCGACGATGCGGTGGCCAACTCGCCGTCGACGGCCGGCTACGGCGGCGACGCCAGTGCGTCGACGCAAGCGGGCCGACGCGCGGTCGTGCGCGTGGCCGAGCGGTCGATCTACTTCGGTCATTGAGCGCGGCCTGCACCGGCCTGAACCCCACATTTTTCCAACTGATTCTGTCGAGGTGAATGATGAAAACCCAATTGATCGCTGCCGTTCTCGTTGCCGTGTCCGCTGCCGTTGCCGCGCCCGCGTTTGCCAGTGAAGCCACCGTGACCCGTGCGCAAGTACGTGCCGAACTCGTGCAGCTGCAGCAAGCCGGCTATGTGCCGGGCCGCGCGAACGATCCGCACTATCCGGACAACCTCCAGGCCGCGCTGACGCGTATTCACGCGAACGACACCGTGGCGGCCGATACGGCGACGTCCGGTTATGGCAGCGATGCCGCGGCCGTCGCGCAATCGGGCAGCCGCCCTGCGACGCGCGTCGCCGAGCGCTCGATCTACTTCGGCCATTGAACGAAACCGCGATCGGCGCCGGTTGCCGGCGTGCGACGCTCACACTCCGCATACTCCTTTTTCCATCGAGGTAAATGATGAAGACCCAATTGATTGCAGCCCTGCTCGTCGCCGTGTCGGCTTCCGCTGCCGTGCCGGCATTCGCCGCCGAAAGTACCGTGACGCGTGCGCAGGTGCGTGCGGAGCTGGCCGCGCTCCAGAAGGCCGGCTATCTGCCGAGCCGCCCGAACGATCCGAACTATCCGGACAACCTGCAGGCGGCGCTGAGACAGATTCGCGACAACGATGCGGTCGCAGCCGATACGCAAGCATCCGGTTACGGCAGCAACGCCGACAGCGCAACGCAGTCCGGCCGCCGCAGCGCGATTCGCACGGCCGAGCGTTCGATCTATTTCGGGCATTGAGCGTTGCGACGGTTGGGGTTCAAAATTACTGCTTCTTCCCAGATTGGTCGCGCTGCGAAGCAACGCGACAACCCTCTTTGCCTGATGACCATAGCGAGTCGGTCCCACCCCTTCCCATCCCGAACAGGACCGTGAAACGACTCTACGCCGATGATAGTGCGGATTCCCGTGTGAAAGTAGGTAATCGTCAGGCTCCCTAAGCCAAGAACCCCCGCCCGAAAGGCGGGGGTTTTTGCATTGGTGCGGCGAAATTCACCATCCCGAGCCATTCCCCGGCCCCCGGCTCATTCGCTCGTATCTTCTTCGGCCCAAGAGCGATTCGTTTCGGCTGGACGAAGCCGCCACGCAGTGCCTTTCCCTCACCAACTCCACACCGATATCGCCGCACCGGCAGTTCGACGCTGGGCCCAGGGCCGATATTCACCATTCCCCGTTGCCGCTTTTCCGCCAAGCAGGCAGGAAACCCGCGTGAAATGAAGCCTTATTGGGCACACCCACGTAAAATCTGCGAATCTCGCTTTCCGCATCCAGAACGATGAACGTCGCCACCCAGATAGCTCGGGCCGTTTGCCCACACGATTGTCCGGACACGTGCGCAATGCGCGTGACCGTTGAAAACGGCAAGGCGATCAAGGTCACGGGCGATCCCGACCATCCGCCGACGCAAGGCGTGTTGTGCACGAAAGTCAGCCGATACGCCGACCGCGTTCATCATCCCGACCGTCTCACCGTTCCGCTCAAGCGCGTCGGTGCGAAGGGGGAAGGCCGCTTCGAGCCGATCAGCTGGAGCGAAGCGTTCGACGAGATCGGTCGCCGCCTCGGTGAAATCGCCGCGCGTGCGCCGGAGGCGATCGTGCCTTACAGCTATGCGGGAACGATGGGGCTTGTGCAGGGGGAGGGCATCGCGCAGCGGTTCTTCCACAAACTCGGCGCATCCAGGCTCGAGCGCGCGATCTGCGCGGCCGCCGGTGCGGCAGGGCTGCGTTATACGTATGGCGGAAGCGTCGGAATGCATCTCGAGCATTTCGAGGAGAGCGAACTGATCCTGATCTGGGGCGCGAATCCGATCGCATCGAGCCTGCATTTCTGGACGCGTGCGCAGGAAGCCAAGCGTCGCGGTGCCCGTCTGGTCGCAATCGATCCCTATCGCTCGCTGACGGCGGAGAAGTGTCATCAGCACATCGCACTGAAGCCTGGCACCGACGGCGCGTTCGCTCTCGGCATGATGTATGTGCTGATTACCGAAGATCTGCTCGATCATGACTACATCGAGCACCATACGCTGGGTTTCGATGCGCTCAAGGCGCGAGCCCTCTCCTATCCGCCGGAACGGGTCGCGCAGATTTGCGGCATCGAAGCATCCGAATTGATCGAACTCGCCCGCCGTTACGGCGCGACCCGCAAGGCATCGATCCGTCTCAATTACGGGATGCAGCGCGTGCGCGGCGGCGGCAATGCCGTGCGCGCAATCGCGAGCCTGCCTGCGCTGACGGGCGCGTGGCGCGACCGGGCCGGCGGGTTGCTGCTGTCGTCGTCGGAATCCGCACCGGTCAACCAGGCGGCGCTGCTGCGCCCCGATTTGATGCCCGGCTGGCCGCACAAGCTGCCGCGCATCATCAACATGAACGCGATCGGCGACGCGCTGCTGCATTCGGGCGATGCGACTTTCGGGCCGAAGGTCGAAGCGGTGATCGTCTACAACTCGAATCCGGTGGCCGTCGCGCCGGACTCGTCGAAAGTGGCCGCGGGTTTCGCACGCGAAGACCTGTTCACAGTCGTTCTCGAGCACTTCAAGACAGATACGGTCGATTTCGCCGACATTGTATTGCCGGCTACTACGCAGCTCGAGCATCTCGACGTCCACAAGTCGTATGGTCACACCTACGTGATGGCGAATCTGCCGGCGATTCCCCCGGTGGGAGAGGCGCGACCGAATACGGAGATCTTTCGCGGCATCGCGCGCAGCATGGGGCTCGAGGAGCCCGCGCTCTATCACAGCGACGAAGAGGTCGCGCGCGCGGCACTCCGCTGGGACGATCCGGCGCTCGACAGCGACTGGGACACCCTGAAGCGTGCCGGCTGGTTGAAGCTCAATTTGGCGGATGCTCCTTTCGCGAACGGCGGCTTCCGCACGCCGTCCGGCAAGTGCGAGTTCTACAGCGCGCGACTCGAGCAGATGGGCATGGATCCGGTGCCCGATTACCTGCCGCCGTACGAATCAGCCGAGGCCGCGCCCGAGCTGGCCGCGCGCTATCCGCTCGCGATGATTTCACCGCCGGCCCGGCATTTCCTGAACAGCACCTTCGTGAACGTGGACAGCCTGCGCAGCACGGAAGGCCAGCCGCACCTCGACATGCACCCAGCAGATGCCGCGGCGCGCGGCATCGGGGATGGGGACGTCGTACGCATCTTCAACGACCGCGGATCGATGCAGGCGGTGGCGAGAATTACCGATCGCGCACGCGAAGGTCTCGTCGTCGGCCTGTCGATCTGGTGGAAGAAATTGTCGGCGGACGGCCGGAACGCGAACGAAGTGACGAGCCAGGCGCTGACCGATCTCGGCAATTCGGCGACGTTTTACGATTGCCTCGTGGAAGTTGGCCGGATTTGACCGAACATCTCGATATGATTGGACAAATTTGTCCGTGAGTTCGAGGTGGTCATCTAACCCTGTTGTCTCGCGACGGGCGAGCCGCTACGATGCGTTTTAGCACGACCATTCGAAAATCTGTGAGGAGACGCGCAGTATGGACAAAATTTGGCTGAAATCGTACCCACCCGGCGTTCCAGCCGAAATTGACGCGTCCCCGTATCCCTCCATCCCGGATCTCCTCGACGAAAGCTTTCGGCAGTATCGCGACCGCAAGGCGTTCGTCTGCATGGGCAAGAGCATCACGTATGGCGAACTCGATGCGTTGTCGCGCCAGTTCGGCGCGTGGCTGCAGTCGCGCGGTCTGAAGCGCGGCGCGCGCGTCGCGCTCATGATGCCGAACGTGCTGCAATACCCGGTAGCGATCGTCGCGGTCCTGCGCGCGGGCTACACGGTCGTCAACGTCAACCCGCTCTATACGCCGCGCGAACTCGAACACCAGTTGAAGGACAGCGGGGCGGAGGCGATCGTCATCCTCGAGAATTTCGCGTCGACGCTTCAGGCCGTCATTGCAAACACCGCGGTCAAGCACGTCGTCGTCGCGTCGATGGGCGACTTGCTGGGCATCAAGGGCTGGCTCGTCAACTACGTCGTGCGCAACGTGAAGAAGATGGTGCCGGTCTGGCAGCTTCCGTCGTTCACGCGTTTCAAGGCTGCACTGTCGGAAGGCGCGCGGCAGACCTTCAAGCCGCAGAAGCTCGGCCCCGACGATGTCGCATTCCTCCAATACACGGGCGGTACGACGGGTGTCGCGAAGGGCGCGACGCTGTTGCACCGGAACATCGTGTCGAACGTGTTGCAGGCCGGCGCGTGGCACCATCCCGCGCACGAGAAGTACCCTGACGTGAAGCAGTTCGTGACGGTCGTCGCGCTGCCGCTCTATCACGTGTTTGCGCTGACGGTTTGCGGCTTCCTGACGATGCGCACGGGCGGCATGGGTATCCTGATCCCCAACCCGCGCGACATCGGCGGGATGATCAAGGAGTTGAAGGGGTACCAGATCTCGACGATTCCGGCCGTCAACACGCTGTACAACGCACTGCTGAACCATCCCGAATTCAACCAGCTCGACCTGTCGAAGCTCGTGATCGCCAACGGCGGCGGCATGGCGATCCAGGAAGGCGTCGCGAAGCGCTGGTATGAGAAGACCCATACGGCGATCGTCGAAGGGTATGGCCTGTCGGAAACCTCGCCGGTCGCGACCTGCAACCCGGTGACGGCGACTGAGTACAGCGGGACGATCGGCCTGCCGCTGCCGTCCACCGAGGTTGCGATCCGCGACGACGCGGGTAACGATGTCGCACTCGGTGAACCGGGCGAGATCTGCATCCGCGGGCCGCAGGTCATGGCCGGCTACTGGAACCGTCCGGAAGAAACCGAGAAGGTCATGTGCCCGGACGGGTTCTTCAAGACCGGCGACGTCGGCGTGATGGACGCGCGCGGTTACGTGAAGATCGTCGATCGGAAGAAGGACATGATTCTCGTATCCGGTTTCAACGTGTATCCGAACGAAGTCGAGGACGTGGTGGCGTCGCACCCGGGCGTGTTCGAGGTGGCGGCGGTCGGCGTGCCGGACGAGCACTCGGGCGAAGCCGTGAAGCTGTTCGTCGTGAAGAAGGACCCGGCACTCACCGACAAGGACATCCTCGCGTATTGCAAGGAGCGGCTCACCGGCTACAAGCGGCCGAAACTCGTCGAGTTCCGCACGGAGCTGCCGAAGACGAACGTCGGCAAGATCCTGCGGCGCGAACTGCGCGACGGCCGCGCGTAATACCGAAGTCGAACGAACGAGCCCGGCCTGTGCCGGGCTTAATAGGATGGTCAGCCCGATCCTCACTCAGTGGACTACGCTGAGTGAGGATTTTGTCCTTTCAGGGGGCCATCATGAACACGGTATCGCTAGTCGGGTCATCGGCGGCCGCTCGCGGGTCGAACGGTGCAGGACTTCGGCGCACGCGGCCGCGGGCGCTCCATCGGCGAAGTGCCGCGAATGTGCCGGGTCACCGCGCATGCATCGCCCGACGATCATCTGGCGCAACGCTAACGCTTCGCTACCACAATAGAAAAAGGCGCCCGAAGGCGCCTTCAATATGCTGCGGCTTGTCAGGCAAGCTGATTAGAACTTGTGACGGATGCCGACGCGAGCTGCGACCTGGTTGCTGGTGGTCGACGGGTCGAGACCGTTGATCGAAGCATGGGCCTGAACGACGTTGCCTTCTGCGTCGAGCGCGTTGCCCGATGCATGCTGGTACACGCCGATCACGTAGACGTCCGTGCGCTTCGACAGGAAGTAGTCGACGCCCAGCGAGCCTTGGTGGTACTTGGCTGCCGAGTTGCCGTCGACCTTGCTGCCTTGCGTGTAGTCGTACGCGGCGCCGACGATGAGCGCCGGGGTCAGCTGATACTTGAAGTTGATTTCGCCGTTGTTGAACGTCGCGGTCTGGTCCACGAACGGACCAACCGAGAAGCCCTTGAACTTCGTGTTCGAGTACGTCGCGCCGATGGTCGCTGCGCCGAACGTGTAGGCGCCGCCCGCACCGATGACCTGGTACGTGTTCGCGCTGTTCGCGTACGCGCCGTAGACCGGCGACGACACGGCCGTCGCGGCAGCCGATGCGCCGGTGTTGAACATGCCGCCGAAGTTCGCCGGCGTGCGTGCGTTCAAGTAGCCGACACCCAGGACGAGCGGGCCGTTGTTGTACCCGGCACCGAGCGACCAGACCTGGTTCTTCGAGAACTGGCCGGCCTGACCGCCGAAGCTGTACATGCCGCCGAACGAGAAGCCGGCGTAGGTCGGGCTCGTGTACTTGACCGCGTTGTTCACACGGTACGCGTTGTTGAAGTTGTCGAGGTCGCCCGGGTGAGCAGCGATGTAGCCGCCCCACTGGTCGCCTGCCTCGAGCGGGCCGACGAAGTCGACGACGGAGTCGTACTGGCGACCCAGCGTGACCGTGCCGTACTGGCTCGACAGGCCGACGTACGCCTGACGACCGAACATCAGGCCGCCCTGGCCGAGCTTGCCGGAGTTGACGTCAAAACCGTTCTCGAGCACGAAGATCGCCTTCAGGCCGGCGCCCAGATCTTCGGTACCGCGCAGGCCGAAGCGGCTGCCTTGCATCACGCCGCTTGCCAGACCGTACAGATGGCCGCCCTTCGCGTTGTTGTTGAAGATGAGGCCTTCATCGATGATGCCGTAAAGCGTCACGCTGCTTTGCGCATGGGCTGCGCCAGCAAACGCGCCCAGCGCGACGAGCGCGAGAAGCGACTTTTTCATTAACGGATCTCCAAGATTCACTGAATTTTTTTGGCGGGGCGGATAGTTATGTTGTGTTGACGGGCCCCATCAACTTCGCAAGAAGTCGCTCGTAATGTAGCAAAGCCGATTTTTCCGACAAAGCGAAATGCCGTGGCGCAAGGCCGCCATGTTTCCTTTATGCAACAATGGTTAAAATCACGGGTTAACCGCAATTTCCGCTGAATAATCAAGTCGGTTACACAGCCGGACACGTGCCTTTGCCGCTCGCGGCAGCACACGCAGCCAGGAGAACAGGATGGTGTTGGATGAACTGATCAGCGAATTCGATCGCGGCTTGCGATCGCTGACCGGCATTAGCCGGATGAGCCGCGCGGTGCCCGTGCCGGCGGAGCCGCCGGCCGGCGAATTGACGCCCGCGGAGCGCACGCATGCCGCCGGGCTGATGCGCGTGAACCACGTCGGCGAAGTCTGTGCGCAGGCGCTCTATCAGGCGCAGAAGCTGACCGCGCGCTCGGCGTCGTCGAAGGCGATGTTCGAGGAGGCCGCGCGCGAGGAGGAGGACCATCTCGCCTGGACCGCGCACCGGCTGAAGGAACTCGATTCGCGCCCGAGCCTCCTCAACCCGCTGTGGTACGCCGGTGCGCTCGCGATCGGCGTCGCGGCCGGCACGCTGGGCGACAAGGTCAGCCTTGGCTTCATGGCGGAGACGGAGCGTCAGGTCGAGAGCCATCTCGACGGGCACCTGTCCGAGTTGCCGGCGACCGATACGGCATCGCGTGCGATCGTCGAGCAGATGCGACTCGACGAGGTGAAGCACGGCAAGGCAGCGACCGACGCCGGCGGGATCGAACTGCCGCTGCCCGCGCGCATGCTGATGCGCGCCGCGTCGAAAGTCATGACGAGCACTGCATACTATCTGTGACATTTGTGCCGGGGCGGCGCACGACGCCGCCCCGGTTCGCCGCCCCCGATACCGCCCGTTTTTTCCGCGTTTTCCCGCCCCCGAAAGCCTCGTCCGCACGCCAGTCTGGCCCACCTTTCTCACGTATCACCTTCACAAGTTGCACTAGCTCATTCATTTATAACGGTTTTTAGAATGAGGGGTGGCATGAGCATGTGCGCGTAAGTCCTTGTTCTAACTAACAAAATTCGTCAAAAATCCGGGCCGCTCCCTTGACCGTGCCAAACCCTTCCTCTAAAGTGGGAGACAGTGTGAGAAAGTGTATTTTTGTGTGATTTAGCGAGCCATTCCGGCTAAATTCTGAGGCGTTGAGCGGGTGCTTCGGTGCCCTGAACGGGAGAGCGGAACGTGTTCCAAGGGGCGTCGGCGCTGACGCTCGATGCGAAAGGGCGGATGTCGGTGCCGGCTCGCTATCGCGAAGCGCTGCAAGGACAGGCAGAAGGACGGGTGACTGTGACCAAGCACCCGGACGGCTGCCTGTTGCTGTTTCCGCGCCCCGAATGGGAGGTTTTCCGCGCCAAGATCGCCGCGCTGCCGATGGACGCGCACTGGTGGCGGCGCATTTTTCTCGGCAATGCGATGGATGTCGATCTCGACAGCGCGGGCCGGATTCTCGTATCGCCCGAGCTGCGGATGGCGGCCGGACTGGAAAAGGAAGTCATGTTGTTGGGAATGGGTAGTCACTTCGAGCTGTGGGATTCGCAGACCTACATCGCGAAGGAGCAGGCAGCGATGGCGCAGGGCATGCCCGACGCGCTGAAAAACTTTACGTTCTGATTGCGGTGACGGAGACGCCCGCGATGGGAAATGAATTGCAGCATCGGACCGTGTTGTTGGACGAAGCGGTCGAGTCGCTCGTGACGCGCCCCGACGGCATTTATGTCGACGGCACGTTCGGGCGGGGTGGTCATAGCCGTGCGGTACTCGCGCGGCTGGCGCCGGCTGGCCGGCTGATCGCGTTCGACAAGGATCCGAGGGCGATCGAGACGGCGCAGGGCATCGAGGATGCGCGCTTCTCGATCGTGCATGACAGCTTTGCATCGATGCGCGATGCGCTTGCGGCGCGTGGCATCGAGAAGGTGTCGGGTGTGTTGCTGGACCTGGGCGTGTCCTCGCCGCAGGTGGACGATCCGGCGCGCGGCTTCAGCTTTCGCGCCGATGGCCCGCTGGACATGCGAATGGATCCGACGCGCGGCGAGTCGGCGGCCGAATGGCTCGCGCGGGCTTCGGTGCAGGAATTGACGGAGGTGATACGGGATTATGGGGAAGAACGGTTTGCTTTTCAGATTGCAAAGGCGCTTGTTGCTCGCCGGGCAGAGTCCGACCGTCTTGGGCCTCTCGACACCACGGGCGAGCTTGCCCAAATCGTGGGTCACGTCGTCAAAACCCGTGAGAAGGGCAAGGATCCGGCAACCCGCACCTTTCAGGCTATACGGATTCACGTCAATCAAGAGCTTGCGGACCTGCAAGTCGTACTAGACGCGGCATTGTCGTTGCTGGAGCAAGGAGGGCGGCTGGTGGTCATCAGCTTTCATTCACTCGAGGACCGGATCGTCAAGCGATTCATGCAGGCGCACGCGAGTGCGCCTGCGGTTGATCGTCGCCTGCCGATCCGTGCCGTCGACCTCCCGAGCCCGCCGCTCAAGATAATCAGCCGTCAGTTCCCGAGCGAAGCGGAAGTCGTTGCGAATCCGCGCGCCAGGTCGGCCGTGATGCGCATTGCGGAGCGCATCACGCCATGAGCCGCTTCAATATCTTCCTGCTGATCATCGTGATGGGATGCGCGCTGTCGGTCGTCAATTCGACGAACCAGCAACGCCAGATATTCATCCAGCTGCAGCGCGCACAGTCGCAGGAGCGTCAGCTCCAGCAGGACTATGCGCAGCTTCAATATCAGCAGAGCGCGCTGTCGAAGACGTCGCGCATCGAGCAACTCGCGAACGACTCGCTGAAGATGCAGCCGGTCACAACGGGCCGCACGCAATACCTGACGCTGCCGCCGGGCGCCGCGAGGGCGATCGACGCGCCGATTCCCGCTTCGGCCGACACGACTGCCAAGGGCAACGGAGGCGCGCGATGAAGCCGTCGCAAAAGCGCCAGGACGTGAAATTCTCGGCGAGCCCGGTGCTCGGCGTGCACCTGCCGATGTGGCGCTCGAAATTCGTCGTGTTCCTGCTGTTCATGGCGTTCGTCGCGCTGGCCGCGCGGGCGTTCTGGATCCAGGGGCCCGGCAACGCGTTCTATCAGAAGCAGGGCGAAAGCCGCTACCAGCGCACGATCGAGCTGCCGGCCACGCGCGGCAAGATCCTCGACCGTAACGGGCTCGTGCTCGCGACGAGCCTGCCCGTGCGCGCGATCTGGGCAATTCCGGACGCCGTGCCGGACGATCTCGGCGCGGACAAGGTCAGCCAGCTCGGCACGCTCCTCGGCATGACGCCGAAGGAACTGCGCGTGAAGCTGTCTGAAGACAAGGGTTTCGTGTACGTGAAGCGCCAGGTGCCGATCGACGTCGCGGACAAGGTCGCCGCGCTCGACATCCCCGGTATCTATCAGCGCAACGAATACAAGCGTTTCTATCCGGAAGGCGAGATCACCGCCCACCTGATCGGCTTCACGAATGTCGAGGACGAAGGGCAAGAGGGCGTCGAGCTCGGCGACCAGAAGATGCTGTCCGGCACGTCCGGCGTGCGCCGCGTGATCAAGGACCGGATGGGGCACATCATCGAGGACGTCGCCGAACAGATTCCGCCGCACAATGGCACGGACGTCGACCTGTCGATCGACAGCAAGATCCAGTACATCGCCTATGCGAACCTGAAGGCCGCCGTCGAGAAGTTCAAGGCGAAGGCCGGCGCGGCGATGGTCGTCGACGTGCGTACCGGCGAGGTGCTCGCGCTGGTCAACTATCCGACCTACAACCCGAACGACCGTACGCGCCTGACCGGCGAGCAACTGCGCAACCGGATCCTGACCGACGTATTCGAGCCGGGCTCGATCATGAAGCCGTTCACGGTGTCGCTCGCGCTCGACTTGCATCGCGTGACGCCGAACACGCTCGTCGAGACGGGCAACGGGCATTTCGTGCTCGACGGCGCGCCGATCACCGACGATGCGGGCTTCGGCACGCTGACGGTCGGCGGGGTGATCCAGAAGTCGAGCAACATCGGCGCGACGAAGATCGCGATGACGATGCGGCCCGAGGAAATGTGGAATATGTATACGAGCATCGGCCTCGGCCAGGCGCCGAAGGTCGGCTTCCCGGGTGCCGCGGCCGGCCGCCTGCGTCCGTGGAAGAGCTGGCGCCGCATCGAGCAGGCGACGATGTCGTACGGCTACGGCCTGTCGGTGTCGCTGTTCCAGCTGGCGCGCGCGTACACCGCGATCGCGCACGACGGCGAGATGATGCCGGTGACCATTTTCAAGACTGACCCCAACCAGCAGATCACGGGCACGCAAGTGTTCAACCCGACCACCGCGCGCGAAGTGCGCACGATGCTCGAGACTGTGGTCGCGCCGGGCGGCACGTCGCCGGATGCCGCCGTGCCCGGCTATCGCGTCGGCGGCAAGAGCGGTACCGCGTACAAGCATGAAGGCCATGGCTATACGCGCAAGTACCGTGCATCGTTCGTCGGCATGGCGCCGATGCCGAATCCGCGTATCGTCGTCGCGGTGTCGGTCGATGAACCGACCGCCGGCAGCCACTTCGGCGGCCAGGTGTCGGGCCCCGTATTCTCGGCGATCGCCGGCGATACGATGCGCGCGCTCAACGTACCGCCGAACATGCCGATCAAGCAGCTCGTCGTGTCCGACGACGCGCCGGGCGCGCCCGCTGCGACGGGCCCGCAAAAGCTGGCCGCGGGCGGCGGCGCGAAGCATATGATCGTATCCAGCACGACGCGTAATTCACCAGGAGTTGTTCGATGAGCGCCGCTCGCAGTTCCCATCCGGCGCATCAGCAGATCGCAGCCGCGCTCGCGTGGCTGCGTCAGCATGTGGCCCCCGCGGCGCAACTGCATGCCGACACGCGCAGCCTGCAGGCTGGCGACGTGTTTCTAGGCTATGCAGTCGACGGGGCCGATAATCGCGCCTTCATATCCGACGCCGTTGCTCAAGGCGCGGCCGCCGTGCTGTATCAGCCGGACGGCCTCGCAGCCGCACCGTCGGTGCCGGTCGCGCTCGCCGTGCCGGCGCTCGATCAGCTGGCGGGTGACATCGCCAGCGGATGGTACGGCGACCCGAGCGACACCCTGCTTGCGGTCGGCGTGACCGGCACGAACGGCAAGACGTCGTGCACGCACTGGATAGCAGCCGCGCTGACGGCGCTGCACCAGCCGTGCGCGCTGATCGGCACGCTCGGCAGCGGCATGCCGGGCCAGCTGGTGCCGACGGGCTTCACGACGCCGGATGCGCCGCAGCTGCAGCGCAGCCTCGCGCAGCTGCGCGACTCGGGCGCGCAGGCCGTCGCGATGGAAGTGTCGTCGCACGCGCTGCATCAGGGTCGCGTGAACGGCACGGCATTCGATATCGCCGTGTTCACGAACCTCACGCAGGATCACCTCGACTATCACGGTACGTTCGACGCATACGAAGCCGCGAAGGTGAAGCTGTTCGCGTGGCGCGGCCTGCGCGCGGCGGTCGTCAACCGCGACGACGCAGCCGGCCGACGCCTGCTCGAGAAGCTGGCCGGCCGCGTGCGCACGATCGCATACGGGATCGGTGACGCGCAGACGCCCGACGCCGATCGCGAACTGGTCGCGCTCGACGTGCGCGCGACCGCCACCGGCACGGCGTTTCGCCTCCGCTCGTCGTGGGGCGATGCGGACGTCGAGGTCGGCACGCTCGGCACGTTCAACGTCAGCAACCTGCTCGCGGTGCTCGGCTCGCTGCTCGCGGCCGACGTGCCGTTCGACGCGGCCGTGGCGGAGATTGCGCGACTCGAGCCCGTCAACGGCCGGATGCAGCGTCTCGGCGGCCGGCTGCAGAACGACGAACCGCTGGTCGTGATCGACTACGCGCACACCCCGGACGCACTCGAGAAGACGCTCGACGCGTTGCGCCCGATCGCGGCGGCGCGCGGCGGCCGGCTCGTCTGCATGTTCGGTTGCGGCGGCGATCGCGACGCGACGAAGCGGCCGCTGATGGGCGCGATCGCCGAGCGGCTTGCCGACGAGGTCGTCGTCACGAGCGACAACCCGCGCAGCGAAAATCCGCAGCACATCATCGACCAGGTCATCGCGGGCATGACCGCGCCCGATCACGCACGCCGCATCGAGGATCGCGCGAGCGCGATCCTGCAGGCCGTGCGCGGAGCCGCCCGCGAGGATGTCGTCGTGCTGGCCGGCAAGGGCCACGAGGCGACGCAGGAAATCATGGGCAAGAAGCGCACGTTCTCCGATCAGGATCACGCGCGGCTCGCGCTCGCGGCACGTGCGACGCACGGCAAGGGAGGCGGCGAATGACGATGCTCGGTCTCGGCGAAGCCGCTCGCCTGATCCCCGGCGCCACCGTCCACGGCGATCCGGACACCACGTTCGAGCGTGTGTCGACGGACAGCCGCACGGTCGGCCCGGGCGACCTGTTCGTCGCGTTGAAGGGCGACCGCTTTGATGCGCATGACTTCCTCGGCGACGTGGCCGCACGCGGCGCAGCCGCGGCGCTCGTCGCGCACGTGCCGGCGGGCCTCGCGATGCCGGTCATCGACGGCGGCGAAACGCGTGCCGCGCTCGGCGCGCTCGCCCACGGCTGGCGCAAGCGCTTCGCGGTACCGCTCGTCGCGGTGACGGGCAGCAACGGCAAGACGACCGTGAAGGAAATGATCGCGTCGATCTTTGCCGCTGCAGTCGGCGCCGACGCACGGCTGGCCACGGCCGGCAACCTGAACAACGACATCGGCGTGCCGCTGACGCTGCTGCGCCTGTCGGGCGCGCATCGCGTCGCGGTGATCGAACTCGGGATGAACCATCCGGGCGAGACCGAAATCCTCGCGCGCATCGCCGCGCCGACCGTCGCGCTCGTCAACAACGCACAACGCGAGCACCAGGAATTCATGGCGACGGTCGAGGCGGTCGCGCTCGAACACGCAGCCGTGATCCACGCGCTGACGCCGGACGGTGTCGCGGTGTTTCCGGCCGACGATGCATACGCCGGCATCTGGCGTGTCGCGGCGACGGGCAACCGGATCCTCGATTTCGCGCTGCATGACGCGGAGCGGCAAGTCGCAGCCCAGGTGACGGGCCGCCTGCACGGTGGAGAACTCGCGATCGATACGCCGGCCGGCGCGGTGACGATGCGGTTGCGCGCGCTCGGCGAGCACAACGCACGCAACGCGCTGGCGGCAACGGCCGCGGCGCTCGCGGCCGGCATCGATCTGGCCGCGATCAAGCGGGGCCTGGAATCGTTCGAACCGGTCAAGGGTCGGCTGCAGGTCCGGCAGGCGGCCGTCGGCAGCCTCGCAGGCGCGACGGTCGTCGATGACACCTACAACGCGAACCCCGACTCGATGCGCGCCGCGATCGACGTGCTGGCCGCACAGCCTGCGCCGCGCGTGCTGGTGATCGGCGACATGGGCGAGGTCGGCGACGAAGGCCCGGCATTCCACCGCGAGATCGGCGCGTATGCGCGCGAGCGCGGAATCGATGCGCTGTTCGCGCTCGGCGATGCGTCGCGCGATGCATGTACGGCGTACGGCGACACGGCCCGCCATTTCGGCGACGTCGGCGCACTGGTCGAGGCGCTGCTCGCGGCGGGCTACGGCGCGCAGGCGACGGTGCTCGTGAAGGGCTCGCGGTACATGAAGATGGAGCGCGTGGTCGACGCGCTGATGAACCAACCCGCGGCGGGCACGGCGCCCGCTGCACACTGAGTAGAAGGAAGGAAGCATGCTGCTGGCGCTGGCGCAATGGCTGCAAGGAGACGCAAGCTTTTTGCGCTTGTTCACGTACCTGACGTTCCGTGCGGTGATGGCCACCATCACCGCGCTCGGTATCGGGCTCGTGTGCGGACCGTGGGTGATCCGCAAGCTGACGCAAATGAAGGTCGGGCAGGCCGTGCGCAAGGACGGCCCGCAGAGTCATCTCGTCAAATCCGGCACGCCGACGATGGGCGGCGTGCTGATCCTGATCGGCATCGCGGTTGCGACGCTGCTGTGGGGCGACCTGACCAACCGGTTCATCTGGATCGTGATGCTCGTCACGTTCGGCTTCGGCGTGATCGGCTGGGTCGACGACTATCGCAAGGTCGTCTACAAGGACCCGCGCGGGATGTCGTCGCGCGAAAAGTACTTCTGGCAGTCGGTGATCGGCCTGTTCGCCGCCGTCTATCTCGCGTTCAGCGTGTCCGAGGCGAACAACGTGCGCGTGTTCGACCTGTTCATGGCGTGGGTGAGGAGCGGCCTGTCGATGGGGCTGCCGGCTCGCGCGGACCTGATGCTGCCGTTCCTGAAGTCGATCAGCTACCCGCTGGGCGTCTGGGGCTTCATCGTGCTGACCTACTTCGTGATCGTCGGCGCGAGCAACGCGGTGAACCTGACCGACGGTCTCGACGGTCTCGTGATCATGCCGGTCGTACTGGTCGGCGGGTCGCTCGGCGTGTTCGCGTACGTGATGGGCAGTTCGGTCTATTCGAAATACCTGCTGTTCCCGCATATCCCGGGCGCGGGCGAACTGCTGATCTTCTGTTCCGCGATGGGTGGGGCAGGGCTCGCGTTCCTCTGGTACAACACGCACCCCGCGCAGGTGTTCATGGGCGACGTCGGCGCGCTGGCGCTCGGCGGCGCGCTCGGCACGGTCGCGGTGATCGTACGCCAGGAAATCGTGCTGTTCATCATGGGCGGCATCTTCGTCGCGGAAACGCTGTCGGTGATGCTGCAGGTTTCGTGGTTCAAGTACACGAAGAAGCGTTACGGCGAAGGGCGGCGCCTGCTGAAGATGGCGCCGCTGCATCACCATTTCGAATTGTCCGGCTGGAAGGAAACGCAGGTGGTGGTACGTTTCTGGATCATCACGCTGATGCTGTGCCTGTTCGGTCTGTCCACCCTCAAGCTGCGGTAAAGGAAAGGTAACAAGGATGTCTGGCGAGATGTTTGGAGATCGGCAGCGGCCGATGGTGCTCGTACTGGGGCTCGGGGAGTCGGGCCTTGCGATCGCGCGATGGTGCGCGAGGCACGGGTGCCGGCTGCGTATTGCCGATACCCGAGAGGCGCCGCCGAACCTTGCCGCGCTGCAGGCCGAAGGCATCGATGCGGAGTTCGGCGGCGGGCCGTTCACGCCCGCGCTGCTTGACGGCGGTGTCGAGATCGTCGGGCTGAGCCCCGGCCTGTCGCCGCTCGAACCGGCACTCGCGGCGCTGGTCGCGGCCGCGCACGAGCGCGGGATCGCGGTGTGGGGCGAACTGGAATTCTTCGCGCAGGCGTTGCGCGCGCTCGGCACGAGCGGCTACCAGCCGAAGGTGCTCGCGATCACCGGCACCAACGGCAAGACCACGACGACGAGCCTCACCGGCCTGCTGTGCCAGCGCGCGGGCAAGAAGGTCGCCGTCGCGGGCAACATCAGCCCGGCGATGCTCGACCGGCTCGCGGGCGCGATCGACGACACCGCGCTGCCCGACGTCTGGGTGCTCGAACTGTCGAGCTTCCAGCTCGAGACCGCGCGCACGTTCGCGCCTGACGCGGCCGCGATTCTCAACATCACGCAGGATCACCTCGACTGGCACGGCAGCTTCGACGCGTATGCGGCGGCAAAGGGCCGGATCTTCGGCGCGACGACGACCCGCGTGCTGAACCGCGACGATGCAGCGGTGATGAAGTTCGCGCCGGCTGCAGGTGCGGCCGATGCCGCGCGCACGGTCACGTTCGGCCTGAACGAACCGGCGCAGCAGGGCGACTACGGCCTGTCGCGCGACAACGGCATCGCGTGGCTGGTCGAAGCGGTCGATCGCGACGCGCCGGACGAAACGATGACGAGCCGCCGGCGCAAGCGCGACGGCGCACATACGCCGGACATCGCGCAAAAGCGGCTGATGCCGGCCGATGCGCTGCGTATCCGCGGGCTGCACAACGCGGCGAACGCGCTGGCCGCGTTCGCGCTCGCACGTGCGATCGACCTGCCGGCCGCGCCGCTGTTGCACGCGCTGCGCGAATACCGCGGCGAAGCGCATCGCGTCGAAGTGATCGCGACGATCGACGACGTGGACTACGTCGACGACAGCAAGGGAACGAACGTAGGCGCGACGGTTGCCGCGCTCGATGGGCTCGCACAGAAGATCGTGCTGATCGCGGGCGGCGACGGCAAGGGGCAGGACTTCGCGCCGCTGGTCGCGCCGGTCGCGCGCTGGTGTCGCGCGGTGATGCTGATCGGCCGCGACGCGCCGGCGATTCGCGACACGCTCGCCGAAACCGGCGTGCCGCTCGCCGACCACGCAACGCTCGAAGGCGCGGTGCGTGCGGCGGCCGAGCTCGCTGAACCGGGCGACGCGGTGCTGCTGTCGCCCGCATGCGCGAGCCTCGACATGTTCAGGAACTATGCCCATCGCGCGGACGTATTCCGCGCGGCGGTGGACGAAATCGCCATCGACAAAGGAGCGACGCCATGAGCTGGTCCGATCGCCTCGTCTCCCGTTTCAACGACCGGCGCGACACCGGCGGCAATGCCGCGGGCGGCCGCGTCGCCTCGGCCACGCGCGCTGCGACCGGCGGCCTCGCGAGCGTCGTCAACGGCGTGCGGCCGAGCCGCTCGCGCATGCTCGACTTCGACTACTCGCTGCTGTGGGTCGCGATCGCGCTGCTCGGGCTCGGCGTCGTGATGGTGTATTCGGCGTCGATCGCGATGCCGGATTCGCCGAAATACGCGTCGTATCACGATTACGCATTCCTGATGCGCCACTGCGTGTCGCTCGTCGTCGCGTTCATCGCGGCGGTGATCGCGTTCCGCGTGCCCGTGTCGACCTGGGACAAATACGCGCCGCATCTCTTCCTGATCGCGCTGGTCGGCCTCGTGATCGTGCTGATCCCGCACGTCGGCAAGGGCGTGAACGGCGCGCGCCGCTGGATTCCGCTCGGCATCACGAACATGCAGCCGTCGGAAATCATGAAGCTCGCGGTGACGATCTACGCGGCGAACTACACGGTGCGCAAGCAGGAGTACATGCAGAGCTTCGCGAAGGGCTTCCTGCCGATGGCGTTCGCGGTCGGCCTCGTCGGCGCGCTGCTGCTGCTCGAACCCGACATGGGCGCGTTCATGGTGGTCGCGGCGATCGCGATGGGCGTGCTGTTCCTCGGTGGCGTGAACGGCAAGCTGTTCGGCGGCCTGGTCGCGACGGCGGTCGGCACGTTCACGATGCTCGTATGGCTGTCGCCGTGGCGTCGCGAACGGATCTTCGCGTATCTCGATCCGTGGGACGAACGCTACGCGCAGGGCAAGGCATACCAGCTCACGCACTCGCTGATCGCGTTCGGCCGCGGCGAGTGGTTCGGCGTCGGCCTCGGCGGCAGCGTCGAGAAACTGAACTACCTGCCGGAAGCGCATACCGACTTCATCCTCGCGGTGATCGGCGAGGAGCTCGGTTTCGTCGGCGTGCTGGTCGTGATCCTGCTGTTCTACTGGATCGTGCGCCGCGCGTTCGAGATCGGCCGCCAGGCGCTCGCGCTCGACCGCACGTTCGCGGGCCTGATGGCGAAGGGCATCGGCATCTGGTTCGGGGCGCAGACGTTCATCAACATGGGCGTGAACCTCGGGCTGCTGCCGACCAAGGGCCTGACGCTGCCGCTGGTGAGCTACGGCGGCTCCGGCATCCTGCTGAACTGCGTTTCGCTCGCGGTGCTGCTGCGGGTCGACTACGAAAACCGGGTGCTGATGCGCGGAGGGAAGGTATGACCGCGTCGCGACGCACGCTGATGGTGATGGCAGGCGGCACCGGGGGCCACGTGTTCCCGGGGCTCGCGGTCGCGCACCGGATGGAAGCGGCGGGCTGGCGCGTCGTATGGCTCGGCAATCCGGCCGGGATGGAAGCGACGCTCGTACCGAAGCACGGCATTCCGATGGAATACGTGCGCTTCGGCGGGCTGCGCGGCAAGGGCCTGAAGACCAAGCTGATGCTGCCGTTCAACCTGCTGCGCGCGTGCTGGCAGAGCCTCGGCGCGCTGCGTCGCGTGCGGCCGGACGTCGTGCTCGGGATGGGCGGCTACATCACGTTCCCGGCGGGCGTGATGACCGCACTGTCGGGCCGTCCGCTCGTGCTGCACGAACAGAATTCGATCGCGGGTCTCACGAACAAGGTGCTCGCGAAATTCGCGAAGCGCGTGCTGGTCGCCTTCCCCGGCGCGCTGCCGCACGCGGAATGGACCGGTAACCCGATTCGCGTGGAACTTGCGCGCACGGAAACGCCCAAAGCACGCTATGCGGCGCGCAGCGGTCCGCTGAACGTGCTGGTCGTCGGCGGCAGTCTCGGCGCCGCCGCGCTGAATGAAGTCGTGCCGCGCGCGCTGGCGCTGCTGGCGCCGGGCGAGCGCCCGCGCATCGTGCACCAGGCCGGCGCGAAGCACATCGACGCGCTGAAGGCGAACTACGAGGCCGCCGGTTTCGCGGGCGGCGACGACGTTCGGCTCGTGCCGTTCATCGACGACATGGCGGGCGCGTACGCGGCGGCGGATCTCGTGATCTGCCGTTCCGGCGCGATGACGGTGTCCGAGATCGCGGCGGTGGGCGTGGCGGCGCTGTTCGTGCCGTTTCCGTACGCGGTCGACGATCACCAGACGACCAATGCCGCGTTCCTCGCCGATGCGGGGGCCGCGGTGCTGGTGCAACAACGCGACCTGTCGGCGGATCTGCTCGCCGACTGGCTGCACGACCAGTCGCGGGCCTCGCTTGCGGACATGGCGGAGCGTTCGCGCTCACTGGCGAAGCCCGAGGCCACCGACGAAGTCGCGCGCATCTGCGCGAAGGTAGCCGGCGCGAACCTGGAAACACTGCAATGAAACACATCGTCAAACATATTCATTTCGTCGGGATTGGCGGCGCGGGCATGAGCGGCATCGCCGAAGTGCTCGTCAACCTCGGCTACGAGGTCAGCGGCTCGGACCTGTCGCGCAACGCGGTGACCGATCGTCTCGCGGCGCTCGGCGCGCGGATCGCGATCGGCCACGACGCAGCGAACATCGAGGGCGCGAACGCGGTCGTTGTGTCGACGGCCGTGCGCTCGGACAACCCGGAAGTGCTGGCCGCGCGTCACCAGCGCGTGCCGATCGTGCAGCGCGCAGTGATGCTCGCCGAATTGATGCGCCTGAAGCAGGGGATCGCGATTGCCGGCACGCACGGCAAGACCACGACGACGAGTCTCGTCGCGAGCGTGCTCGCGGCGGGCGGCCTCGATCCGACCTTCGTGATCGGCGGCCGGCTGATCAGCGCCGGCGCGAACGCGCGGCTCGGCACCGGCGATTTCATCGTCGCCGAGGCCGACGAGTCGGACGCCTCGTTCCTGAACCTGTACCCGGTGATCGAAGTCATCACGAACATCGACGCCGACCACATGGATACCTACGGCCACGATTTCGCGCGGCTCAAGCAGGCGTTCATCGAGTTCACGCAGCGCTTGCCGTTCTACGGCAGCGCGGTCGTGTGCGTCGACGATCCGAACGTGCGGCAGATCATCCCGTTCATCTCGAAGCCGGTGGTGCGCTACGGGCTGTCGCCGGACGCGCAGGTGCGCGCGGAAGACATCGACGCGCGCGACGGCCGGATGCACTTCACGGTGATCCGGGAAGGTCGTGCGCCGCTCGCGGTGGTGCTGAACATGCCGGGCCTGCACAACGTGCAGAACGCACTCGCGGCGATCGCGATCGCCACCGACCTCGGCGTGACGGATGACGCGATCCAGCTGGCGCTGGCGGAATTCAACGGCGTCGGCCGGCGTTTCCAGCGTTACGGCGAGGTGCCGACCGCGGACGGCGGCCAGTACACGCTGATCGACGACTACGGTCATCACCCGGTCGAGATGGCCGCGACGATCGCGGCCGCGCGCGGCGCGTTCCCGGGCCGCCGCCTCGTGCTGGCGTTCCAGCCGCACCGCTACACGCGCACGCGCGACTGCTTCGACGACTTCGTCAACGTGCTGTCGACGGTCGACGCGCTGGTGCTGACGGAAGTCTACGCCGCCGGCGAAGCGGCAATCGCGACGGCCAACGGCGACGCGCTGTCGCGTGCGCTGCGCGCGGTGGGGAAGGTCGATCCGGTGTTCGTCGCGACGGTCGACGACGTGCCGGACGCACTGGCCAAGGTCGCGCAGAACGGCGACGTGGTGATCACGATGGGCGCGGGTTCGATCGGCGGTGTGCCGGCGAAGGTCGTGCAGAACACACAACAGAAGGCATGACATGAGCGGGATCGATCCGAAACGTTTCGGCAAGGTGGCAGTGTTGTTCGGCGGCGAATCCGCCGAGCGCGAGGTGTCGCTCACCTCGGGCCGCCTCGTGCTGCAGGGCCTGCGCGACGCGGGCGTCGACGCGCATCCGTTCGACCCGGCCGAGCGGCCGTTGTCGGCGCTGAAGGACGAAGGCTTCGTGCGCGCGTTCAATGCGCTGCATGGTGGCTATGGCGAGAACGGCCAGATCCAGGGCGCGCTCGATTTCTACGGGATCCGCTATACGGGCAGCGGCGTGCTCGGCTCGGCGCTCGGCCTCGACAAGTTCCGCACGAAGCTCGTGTGGCAACAGACGGGCGTGCCGACGCCGCCGTTCGAGACGGTGCTGCGCGGTGACGACTACGCGACGCGCGCGACGGAAATCGTCGCAAAGCTCGGCCTGCCGCTGTTCGTGAAGCCGGCGAGCGAAGGCTCGAGCGTCGCGGTGCTGAAGGTGAAGACGGCCGACGCGTTGCCCGCCGCACTGTCGGAAGCCGCGACGCACGACAAGATCGTGATCGTCGAGAAGAGCATCGAAGGCGGCGGCGAATACACCGCGTGCATCGCCGGCGACCTCGACCTGCCGCTGATCAAGATCGTGCCGGCGGGCGAGTTCTACGACTACCACGCGAAGTACGTCGCCGACGATACCCAGTACCTGATCCCGTGCGGGCTGCCGGCCGAACAGGAAACGGAACTGAAGCGCATTGCGCGCCGCGCGTTCGACGTGCTCGGCTGCACCGACTGGGGCCGGGCCGACTTCATGCTCGACGCCGCCGGCAACGCGTATTTCCTCGAAGTGAACACGGCCCCCGGGATGACCGACCACTCGCTGCCGCCGAAGGCCGCGCGCTCGATCGGCATCAGCTATTCCGAGCTGGTCGTGAAGGTGCTGTCGCTTACGCTCAACGACTGACGCAGGAACGGAACGACGTATGTGGAACAACGTTCGCCAACTCAACCTTGCCGCCAGCGCGCTGTACGCGCTGCTGCTGCTCGTGTTGGCGGCGGCCGGCTGCTACTGGCTGATCCAGCGTCCGACGTTCGCGCTGCGCGAAATCCGGATCGATGGCGACACCGAGCACATCAACACGCCGACGGTGCGCGCGGGCGTGGTTGGCCGGCTGAAGGGCAATTTCTTCACGGTCGATCTCGACACGGCGCGCGCCGCATTCGAGCAGATGCCGTGGGTGCGCCACGCGAGCGTGCGCCGCGTGTGGCCGAATGCGCTGGCTGTCACGCTCGAGGAGTACAAACCGCTCGGGACCTGGGGCAGCGCGCAGCTCGTGAGCGTCGACGGCGAGCTGTTCACCGCGAACCAAGGCGAGCTGGATCAGGAACTGCCGGCGTTCGACGGCCCGGAGGGCAGTGCGAAGGAAGTCGTCACGCGGTATCGCGACTTCGCGAACTGGTTTGCGCCGCTGAAGGCGGCGCCGGAAGAAGTGACGCTGTCGGCGCGCTATGCGTGGACGGTGAAGCTGTCGAACGGCATGCAGGTCGAACTGGGCAAGGAGCGTACCGGCGAAACCCTGCATGACCGGAGCCAGCGCCTCGTCGCCGCGTGGCCGGCCGTCACGGAGCGCTGGGGCAACGACATCGAGTACGCGGACCTGCGTTATCCGAACGGATTCGCGATTCGTGCGGCAGGCATGCGGTTCCTGACCGATACCGACAAGCGCAAGAAGTAACGATAGATCACACGCAAGAGCACTTTATGAGCAAAGACTACAAGGATCTGCTGGTTTCCCTCGACATCGGCACGTCGAAGGTGGTGGCCATCGTCGCCGAGCTGAAGGGCGAGGGCCATTACGAGGTGATCGGCCTCGGCCAGAGCGAATCGAAAGGTCTGAAGAAGGGCGTGGTGGTCAACATCGAGGCCACCGTGCAGTCGATCCAGCGCGCGCTCGAGGAAGCCGAGCTGATGGCTGATTGCAAGATCACCAACGTGTTCACGGGGATCGCGGGCAGCCACATCCGCAGCTTCAATTCGAGCGGGATGGTTGCGATCAAGGACAAGGAAGTCACGCAGACCGACGTCGCGCGCGTGATCGAGACCGCGAAGGCGATCAACATCCCGACCGACCAGCAGGTGCTGCACATCCTCACGCAGGAATTCATCATCGACGGCCAGGAAGACGTGCGCGAGCCGATCGGGATGAGCGGCATCCGCCTCGAGGTGAAGGTGCACATCGTGACGGGCGCGGTCAGCGCAGCGCAGAACATCGTCAAGTGCGTGCGCCGCTGCGGGCTGGAAGTGAACGACCTGATCCTGCAGCCGCTCGCGTCGTCGCTGGCCGTGCTGACGGAAGACGAGAAGGATCTCGGCGTGGTGCTGGTCGACGTCGGCGGCGGCACGACCGACATCGCGATCTTCGCCGAAGGTGCGATCCGCCACACCGCGGTGATTCCGATCGCCGGCGACCAGATCACGAGCGACATCGCGATGGCGCTGCGCACGCCGACGCCGGACGCGGAAGACATCAAGGTCGGCTACGGGATCGCGAAGCAGGCGCTCGCCGATCCGGACGAGATGGTCGAAGTGCCGGGACTCGGCGAACGCGGCCCGCGCACGCTGTCGCGGCAGGCGCTCGCGGCCGTGATCGAGCCGCGCGTCGAGGAACTGTTCTCGCTCGTGCAGCAGGTCGTGCGCGAGTCGGGTTACGAAGAACTGCTGAGCTCCGGCGTGGTCATTACCGGCGGGGCTTCGATGATGCCGGGCATGGTCGAGCTCGGCGAAGACATTTTCCTGAAACCGGTGCGCATCGGCGCGCCGGAATATGCAGGCGGCCTCGCCGACGTCGTGCGCAATCCGCGCTACTCGACGGCGATGGGCCTGCTCGTCGAAGGGAGTGCGCAGCGCATGCGCGGCCGCAAGGTCGCCGTGCAGTCCGGCAACGCGGGGCAGGTCTTCTCGCGGATGAAGGAATGGTTTCTGAGCAACTTCTGACCGACCGAATCGAAATTCGCGCTGGTGCCGGCGGCTGGCGCGCGACAGGGGGTTGCCCGATCTCCTGCCGAATAACGGCCGAGTAGGTTTATTTTCTTGACGGAGGCAACAATGGAATTCGAAATGCTGGAAACCGAAACCAACGGCACCATCATCAAGGTGGTCGGCGTTGGCGGCGCTGGCGGCAATGCCGTTCAGCACATGATCAACCGCGGCGTGCAAGGCGTCGACTTCATCGTGATGAACACGGATGCCCAGGCGCTGTCGCGTTCGCGCGCATCGTCGGTGATTCAGCTGGGCAACACGGGCCTCGGCGCCGGTGCGAAGCCGGAAATGGGCCGTGCCGCGGCGGAAGAAGCGCGCGAGCGCATCGCCGATGCACTGCGCGGCGCGCACATGGTGTTCATCACGGCCGGCATGGGTGGCGGCACGGGCACGGGCGCAGCGCCGGTGGTCGCGCAGATCGCGAAGGAGATGGGCATTCTGACGGTGGGTGTCGTCAGCAAGCCGTTCGAGTTCGAAGGCGGCAAGCGGATGCGCGTCGCGGAAGCAGGTTCGCAGCAACTGGAGGATCACGTCGACTCGCTGATCGTCGTCCTGAACGACAAGCTGTTCGACGTGATGGGCGATGACGCCGAGATGGACAAGTGCTTCCAGTGCGCGGACGACGTGTTGAACAACGCGGTTGCAGGCATTGCTGAAATCATCAATGTCGATGGCCTCGTGAACGTCGACTTCGAAGACGTGAAGACGGTGATGGGCGAACAGGGCAAGGCGATGATGGGCACGGCGACGGTCGCCGGCGTCGATCGCGCACGCCTCGCGGCGGAACAGGCCGTGGCGAGCCCGCTGCTCGAAGGCGTCGATCTGTCGGGCGCGCGTGGCGTGCTGGTCAATATCACGTCGAGCCGTTCGCTGCGCCTGTCGGAAACGCGCGAAGTGATGAACACGATCAAGAGCTACGCGGCGGAAGATGCGACGGTGATCTTCGGTGCGGTGTACGACGACGCGATGGGCGATGCACTGCGCGTGACGGTCGTGGCGACGGGTCTGGGCCGTGCGGCGAAGAAGCAGCAATCGGCTCCGATGACGCTGCTGCGTACCGGTACCGACAACCAGCCGGTCAGCGCGGTGTCGCACGGCTATGCACAGCAGCATCACGTCAGCACGGCCGACTACGGCGCGCTCGATACGCCGGCGGTATGGCGCAATTCGCGCGAAACCGCGGCATCGCACGTGCAGGCGCTGCAGGAGAAGGGTGTCGACACGTACGACATCCCGGCTTTCCTGCGCAAGCAGGCTGACTGACGACGCACACACAGGCGAAGCCGCGGCGGGGTCGCCGCGGTAACGCCGGCGTGACGGATGCTACGGACCACGACAGGCCGCGTCGGATGCGACGCCGGGCCGGGAAACGTGCCCTCTTCGCATGAGCGGAGCGGGATGGGACGTGCTGTCCGCAATACGCCGAAAAACCGAATCGCTATGAGGGACCAGCCATGATTCAAGTGGGCGACGCGCTGCCCGACGCGCAACTGTTCGAGTTCATCGACGACGCGCGCGAAGGCTGCACGCTGGGGCCAAATGCCTACAGCGTGCGCGACCAGGTTGCGGGAAAGCGGGTGGTGATCTTCGGATTGCCGGGCGCTTTCACGCCGACCTGCTCGGCGCAGCATGTGCCGGGCTATGTCGAGCACGCCGAGCAACTGCGCTCGGCGGGCATCGACGAGCTCTGGTGCGTGTCCGTCAACGACGCATTCGTGATGGGCGCATGGGGACGTGATCTGCACACCGCGGGCAAGGTGCGCATGATGGCGGACGGCAGCGCTGCTTTCACTCATGCGCTGGGGCTGACGCAGGATTTGTCCGCGCGTGGCATGGGAATCCGTTCCCTGCGCTACGCGATGGTGGTCGACGACGGTGTGGTCAAGACGCTGGCCGTCGAAGCGCCGGGCAAGTTCGAAGTGAGCGATGCGGCGAGTGTGCTTGCGACGTTGAAGTCCTGATCGTGCGGTGCGCCGTTGCCTGCCGGCAACGCTGCTCACCCGCCTCGGGACAGTTGTAACACGGGCCGATGACCGGAAACGCCTCCGTTCCGGGCATCGGCCCGTCCCGTATCGGCGCGGGTAAACAGTCGAAACAGATTGATACGCAGTTTCAAACAGCGTCGAATAGGGAATTACGCTATAATCCCACCTATCGAATATAACTCCTGATTGATATTCTCAATCAAGATGAAGAACACCATGCTGAAGCAGCGCACCATCAAATCGATCGTGAAGACCGTGGGCATCGGTCTCCACTCGGGCCGCAAGGTTGAACTGACGCTCCGTCCGGCCGCGCCGGGCACGGGTATCGTTTTCTCGCGCGTCGACCTGCCCACGCCCGTCGACATTCCGGCATCCGCGATGTCGATCGGCGACACGCGGCTCGCGTCGGTGCTGCAGAAGGATGGTGCGCGCGTGTCGACCGTCGAGCACCTGATGTCGGCGTGCGCCGGCCTCGGGATCGACAACCTCTATGTCGACGTGACGGCCGAGGAAATCCCGATCATGGACGGCAGCGCCGCGTCCTTCGTGTTCCTGATCCAGTCGGCAGGCATCGAGGAGCAGAACGCGCCGAAGCGCTTCATCAAGGTGAAGAAGCCGGTCGAGATCCGCGACGGCGACAAGTTCGCACGCCTCGATCCGTATTTCGGTTTCAAGCTGAAGTTCACGATCGACTTCCGTCACCCGGCCGTCGACAAGACCGGCCAGGAACTCGAGGTCGACTTTGCGAACACGTCGTACGTGCGCGAGATCGCGCGCGCGCGCACGTTCGGGTTCGCCCATGAAGTCGAGATGATGCGCGAGCTGGGCCTCGCACGCGGCGGCAGCATGGACAACGCGATCGTGCTCGACGAATACCGGATCCTGAACAACGACGGGCTGCGCTACGACGACGAGTTCGTGAAGCACAAGATGCTCGACGCGATCGGCGACCTGTACGTGGTCGGTCATCCGCTGCTGGCGTCGTACACGGCGTACAAGTCGGGGCACGGGCTGAACAACGCGCTGCTGCGCGAACTGCTCGCGAACGAAGACGCGTACGAGATCGTCACGTTCGAGGATCCGCAGTCCGCACCGAGCGGCTTCGCGTTCGACACGCAGACGGCCTTCGCGTAACCGGCGTCCGGCGCAAGCGATAAAAAAAGCGACCTTCGGGTCGCTTTTTTATTGGTCGGCCGTTGTCGGCGCGGTGCTCAGCGTGGCGATTTCGCGCCGTGCCGCGCGGCCATCCGCGCCAGCGCGGCCTGCAGCGGCGACGGCTCGAGGTGGTCGGCGAGGTCGCGCAACGCGGCGGCGCCGACGGACGTCATCCGCGCCTGCTTTACATGTGGCGGCGGCGGCGCGTCCTTCGGACGGACGCGCACGCGCAGCGCGGCGACCGGCCAGCCGCGCTTCTGGAGATCGGCGAGCAGCCGCGGCTCGACCTGCCGCAGTCTGGCTGCGAGCGCGTTGTGCGCGGCAAAGAGGGTCAGGGTGCCATCCTTGATGGAGCCCGGTTCGACATGATTCGCCAGGTAGTCGGGCAGGAGCGTGGAGAGGTCGCGTTGCAGCGACGCGACCTGTTCGACGCCGGCGCGCAGCGCCGCGAACGCGTCGGTGCGGTTGAGCACTTCGGACACGGGTTGCGGGCGATACGCGGCGAGCGGGCCGAAACGCTTGGAAAATCGATTCATCGAGGCATTCTTCGGGCGCGCAAGCGCGCGGACGTTGACGCCGATTGTACCCCGCGCCGGCCCGCGCACGCGCGGCTTTCGGGCCGTCCGAGCGGTTGTCGGCGCCCTTTCCCCGCATGGTGCGGGTCCGGCCGGGACACGGGCGCAGGCGTCCCCGCGTGCTAAAATTCCTCGTTTGATTCCACTAATTCGCTAAGCCGCCGAGGCTCGGGCGTCGGGGCGCGCACTACGCGCCGGGCGCCGGTGCTGCGACGCAGGATCCGATCCGATGACAACCGGTTTTCTCCAGAAAATTTTTGGCAGCCGCAACCAGCGGCTCGTCAAGCAATACCAAAAGACCGTCGCGACGATCAATGCGCTCGAAACGCAGATCGAGAAGCTGACGGACGACCAGTTGCGCGGCAAGACGGATGAATTCCGCCAGCGGATCGCGGGCGGCGAGTCGCTCGACAAGCTGTTGCCCGAGGCGTTCGCGGTCTGCCGGGAGGCGAGCCGCCGCGTGCTGAAGATGCGCCACTTCGACGTGCAGATGATCGGCGGCATGGTGCTCCACTACGGCAAGATTGCGGAAATGCGCACCGGCGAGGGCAAGACGCTCGTCGCGACGCTGCCGGTGTACCTGAATGCGCTGGCGGGCCGCGGCGTGCACGTCGTGACGGTCAACGACTACCTCGCGCAGCGCGACGCCGAATGGATGGCGCGCCTCTACAACTTCCTCGGTCTGTCGGTCGGCATCAACCTGTCCGGCATGGAGCACGACCAGAAGCAGCAGGCCTACGCGTCGGACATCACGTACGGCACGAACAACGAGTTCGGCTTCGACTACCTGCGCGACAACATGGTCTACGAGACCGACGCTCGCGTGCAGCGGGCACTGAACTTTGCAGTCGTCGACGAAGTGGACTCGATCCTGATCGACGAGGCGCGTACGCCGCTGATCATTTCGGGTCAGGCGGAAGATCACACCGAACTGTACGTGCGGATGAACGCACTGCCGCCGCTGCTCGAGCGCCAGATCGGCGAGGAGAAGGCCGACGGCACGGGCGTCGAGAAGCCGGGCGACTACACGCTCGACGAGAAGGCGCGCCAGGTGTTCCTGACGGAATCGGGTCACGAGAAGGCCGAGCGGCTGCTCGGCGAGTGGGGCCTGATCGGCGAGGGCGAAAGCCTGTACGCGCCGCAGAACATCACGCTGATGCACCACGTGTACGCGGCGCTGCGCGGACACACGCTGTTCCACAAGGATCAGCACTACGTCGTGCAGAACGGCGAAGTGGTCATCGTCGACGAATTCACGGGCCGCCTGATGGCGGGCCGCCGCTGGTCCGACGGCCTGCACCAGGCGGTCGAGGCCAAGGAGCACGTGAAGATCCAGAGCGAGAACCAGACGCTCGCGTCGATCACGTTCCAGAACTACTTCCGGATGTACGCGAAGCTGGCGGGCATGACGGGTACCGCGGACACCGAAGCGTACGAATTCAACGAGATCTACGGCCTCGAGACGGTCGTGATCCCGACCAACCGTCCGCCGAAGCGGATCGACAAGCAGGACCAGATCTACAAGACGGCCAAGGAGCGCTACGACGCGGTGATCCGCGACATTCGCGAGTGCTACGAGCGCGGCCAGCCGGTGCTGGTCGGCACGACGTCGATCGAGAACTCGGAACTGCTGTCGCACCTGCTGAAGCAGGCCGGGCTGCCGCACGAAGTGCTGAACGCGAAGCAGCACGAGCGTGAAGCCGCGATCGTCGCGGAAGCCGGCCGTCCGAACCGCATCACGATCGCGACCAACATGGCCGGTCGCGGTACCGACATCGTGCTCGGCGGCAACGCCGAGAAGCAGGCTGCGTTCATCGATGCCGACGACGCGATTCCGGCCGACGAAAAGGCACGCCGCATCAAGCAGTTGCACGACGAGTGGGAAACGCTGCACGAACAGGTGAAGGCCGCGGGCGGCCTGCACATCATCGGCACCGAGCGTCACGAATCGCGCCGGATCGACAACCAGCTGCGCGGCCGTGCGGGCCGCCAGGGCGATCCGGGCTCGTCGCGCTTCTACCTGTCGCTCGACGATCCGCTCCTGCGCATCTTCGCGGGCGACCGCGTGCGCTCGATCATGGATCGCCTGAAGATGCCGGAAGGCGAGGCGATCGAGGCCGGCATCGTCACGCGCTCGATTGAATCCGCGCAGCGCAAGGTCGAAGCGCGCAACTTCGACATCCGCAAGCAGCTGCTCGAATACGACGACGTGTCGAACGACCAGCGCAAGGTGATCTACCAGCAGCGCAACGAACTGCTCGAAGCCCACGACATCACCGAGACGATCTCCGCGATGCGTCACGGCGTGATTGCCGAAGTCGTCCACCAGTTCGTGCCGGAAGGCAGCATCGAGGAACAGTGGGACGTGCCCGAGCTCGAGGAAGCGCTGCGCAACGACTGGCAGCTCGACCTCGCGATCCAGGAAATGGTGAACGAGTCGTCGTCGATCACGGCCGAGGAGATTCTCGACGCCGTGACGACCTCCGCCGACGAACAGTACGAGGCCAAGGTCGCGCTGGTCGGCCGCGAATCGTTCAGCGCGTTCGAGCGTTCGGTGATGCTGCAGACGGTCGACCGCCTGTGGCGCGAACACCTCGCGGCGCTCGACCACCTGCGCCAGGGCATCCACCTGCGCGGTTATGCGCAGAAGAACCCGAAGCAGGAATACAAGCGCGAAGCGTTCGAGCTGTTCGCCGCGATGCTCGAGGCGATCAAGCAGGAAGTCACGCGCATCGTGATGAACGTGCAGATCCAGTCGCCGGAGCAACTCGAGGAGGCCGCCGAGCAGATCGAGGAGCGCGGCGGTCATCTCGAGAACGTCGAATACCAGCACGCCGACTACGCGGAATCCGGCGCGCCGGTCGCGAACGTCGCGGCCGCCACCGCGGCCGCGGCGACGGCCGACATGGTCGGCAGTGCGATGACCCACAGCGGCCCCGGCGGCGAGATGCCGAAGGTCGGCCGCAACGACCCGTGCCCGTGCGGCAGCGGCAAGAAGTACAAGCAATGTCACGGGAAGCTGTCATGATCGGCGGCGGCGCGCATCGCGCGTGCCGCTTCGTTCGCAGCTTCGAGTCAGTGATGTGAGTTGCGGCGGCCCGCTCGTGCGGCCGCCGGTTCTTCCAATCGATGCCGGCGCGTGCCGGCATTTTCCATCCGGCAGGTGTGCCCCATGGCTGTCAATTTTCCGTCGATCGATCCCGCCCAACTGCATCCCGTCGCCGGCGTCACGCTCGGCTGGGCGGAAGCGAACATCCGCAAGCCGAATCGCAAGGACGTGCTGGTCATTTCCGTCGAAGAAGGGGCGACGGTCGCCGGCGTATTCACCGAAAACCGCTTCTGCGCCGCGCCCGTGACGGTGTGCCGCGAACACCTGGCAAAGGTGCGCGCGGGCGGCGCAGGCATCCGCGCGCTCGTGGTGAATACGGGCAATGCGAATGCGGGCACCGGCGAGCCGGGCCTCGTGAACGCGCGCGAAACCTGCTCGGAACTCGCACGCCTCGCGGGCATCGACGCCGCGCAGGTGCTGCCGTTCTCGACCGGCGTGATTCTCGAACCGCTGCCGATCGATCGCCTGAAGGCCGGGCTGCCGGCTGCGCTCGCGAACCGCAAGGCCGCGCACTGGTTCGACGCCGCGCAGGCGATCATGACGACCGACACGCTGCCGAAGGCCACGTCGCGCCAGGTGACGATCGACGGCCACACGGTCACGCTGACGGGCATCAGCAAGGGTGCGGGCATGATCAAGCCGAACATGGCGACGATGCTTGGCTTCCTCGCATTCGACGCCAATGTCGCGCAGCCGGTGCTCGACACGCTCGTGAAGGAAGTGGCCGACCGCTCGTTCAACTGCATCACGATCGACGGCGACACGTCGACGAACGACTCGTTCATCCTGATCGCGTCGGGCAAGAGCACGCTGCCCGCGATCACGTCGACCGACTCGCCGGCCTATGCGGCGCTGCGCGACGCGGTCACGCAGGTCGCCCAGGTGCTGTCGCAGCTGATCGTGCGCGACGGCGAAGGCGCGACGAAATTCATGACGGTGCAGGTCGAAGGCGGCAAGAACGTCGCCGAGTGCCGCCAGATCGCGTACGCGATCGGCCATTCGCCGCTCGTGAAGACGGCCTTCTATGCATCCGACCCCAACCTCGGCCGAATTCTCGCGGCGATCGGCTATGCGGGCGTCACGGATCTCGATGTCGGCAAGATCGATCTTTATCTCGACGACGTGCTCGTCGCGAAGGCCGGGGGCCGCAACCCGGCGTACCAGGAAGAAGATGGCCAGCGCGTGATGAAGCAGAGCGAAATCACGATTCGCGTGCTGCTCGGCCGTGGCGATGCGCACGCAACCGTCTGGACGTGTGACCTGTCGCACGATTACGTGAGCATCAACGCGGATTACCGCTCCTGATCGGGGCGCTTGAAGAACATGGACAAGCTCGAACAGTTTCTGACGCGCGCGGAAGCGTTGCTCGGCCGCCTCGAGGGGATACTGCCGCCTGCGCCGACGGCCGTCGACTGGAATGCCGCTACCGCGTTCCGCTGGCGCAAGCGCCAGGGGCGTGGCTATCTGCAGCCGGTGCCGGCTGCGTCGTCGATCACGCTCGACGACCTGCACAACATCGATCGGCAGAAAGGGTTGATCGAACAAAATACGCGACAGTTCGTGCAGCGCAAGCCGGCGAACAACGTGCTGTTGACCGGTGCCCGCGGCACCGGCAAGTCGTCGCTGATCAAGGCGTGCCTGAACGCGTATGCGAAGGACGGGCTGCGCCTGATCGAGGTGGACAAGGACGACCTGCATGACCTCGGCGACATCGTCGAGCTGATCTCGCAGCGTCCGGAGCGGTTCATCGTGTTCTGCGACGACCTGTCGTTCGAGGAGGGCGAATCGGGCTACAAGGCGCTGAAGGTCGCGCTCGACGGCTCGATTGCCGCGCAGTCCGACAACGTGCTGATCTACGCGACGTCGAACCGCCGGCATCTGTTGCCCGAATACATGAGCGACAACGAGTCGTACAAGCATCTGCCGGACGGCGAGATCCACCCCGGCGAAGTCGTCGAGGAGAAGATCTCGCTGTCGGAGCGCTTCGGCCTGTGGGTCAGTTTCTACCCGTTCAAGCAGGACGACTACCTCGACATCGTCGCGCACTGGCTGCGTCATTTCGGCTGCGCGGACGCCGAGATCGAGACCGCACGCGGCGACGCGCTCGTCTGGGCGCTCGAGCGCGGTTCGCGCTCGGGGCGCGTCGCGTGGCAGTTCGCGCGCGACTGGTCGGGCCGCAAGGAGCAGGCATGAGTGTGGATTCCGCAGCGGGCGCGGTGCGCGCGCCCGACGGCCGCAAGGTGACGGAAGTCGCGGTCGGCGTGATGGTGCAGCCGGACGGGCCGGTCGGCCGCAGCCGTTACCTGCTCGCGCAACGGCTGCAGGGCAAGCCGTACGAAGGCTACTGGGAGTTTCCGGGCGGCAAGCTGGAGGTCGGGGAGAGCGTCGAAGACGCGCTGGCGCGCGAGTTGCACGAGGAACTCGGCATCGTCGTCACCGCCAGCCACCGCTGGCATACGCTCGAGCACGATTATCCGCACGCGTACGTGCGGCTCTATTTCTGCAAGGTGACGGGCTGGACGGGCGAGCCGCACAGCAAGGAAGGGCAGGCGTTCGTGTGGCAGCAACTGCCGGTCGACGTCGCGCCGCTGTTGCCGGCTGCGCTGCCGGTGCTGGAACTGCTCGAGAAGGAAGCGGCGTCGCAATGACGCCGTGGCGGCCCGCCTGAAAGGCGGGCCAGATCCGCCGACGGGCGGTGCCGTGCGCCGCTCAGCTGTCGCGGCGGCCGTCGGTGCCGTCTTCCTCCGATGACGGACCTTCGTCGGAGGATCCTCCGATCCGGTACTTTTCCGCGGCCCATGCGCCGAGGTCGAGCTGCTTGCAGCGGGCCGAACAGAACGGACGGAACTTGTTTTCAGGCGTCCAGCGCACTTCTGCGCCGCACGAAGGACATTTCACAACGGTAGTCATACGAAAGCGTCGGACCGGCACGCGGCCGTTACAGATTGCACAGGGTCAGATGGAACGGCACGTCGATGTCCACCGCGCGCGGCCGCACGTCGCCGTCCTGCATGGTGAACCGTACCCACAGCATGTATTTGTTGGCGCTCGCTTCGGGAATCACGCGCAGTTCCGGCGGCACGCGTACCTGCATCAGCTGGTAGGTGCGCCCCGACAGCATCTGCTGGTAGCTGCCCTGCATCGCCATCACCTTCGACGCCTGGCCTGATTCGCGCGCAAGCCGCAGCACGATCGCCGCGGCGTCGCGCAGCGGCAGCAGCGGCAGGATCCATTTCGCGATGTCCTGGCGCCGCTGTTCGGCGGGCCATTGCTGCCACGCATAGTAGGACGGCAGGTCGAACTTGCACGTGCCGCCGGGAATCACTGCGCGGCTGCGGATGCTGGCGAGCCACTCGTTGTCGACCAGATGCTGCCCGGTCTTGCCCTGCATCTGCGCAAGATTGGCGAGCGTCTGCTCGATTTCGCCGAGCACGGCTTCGAGCGCGTTCTGCTCGATGCCCGGATTGCCGCGAAAGGGGGCGAGCGTCTGGCGCTGACGTTCGAGCTCCTTCATCAGATCCGATTTCAGATCCGCGCGGCCTGTCACCTCGGCGATTTCGAACAGCGTCGTCAGCGCGACGTGGTGTTCACGCGGGTCTTCCTGAGCCAAAAAGAACGCGAAGCGCTCGAACAGGTCTTCGAGGCGCAACAGCGTGCGAATTCGCTCGTTGAACGGATACTCGTAAAGAATCAAGCGCGCTCGCCTCTCGGGTAGGGATTGAAACAATGCAGGACATTCTAATGCTCACTCTCTACCCTAGCAACGCGCCAATTTCGTACACCATCACGATTGCGCGCGCCGATCAGCGTGTAGCGGCCGCGAATCCGAGGTAGCGTTGATGCAGTGCATCGACCTGTGCGGCGAGCGCATCGGGCGTCGTCGCATCGTTGACGATCACGTCGTCGGCCGCCGCGAGACGCGCTTCGCGCGTCGCCTGTCTCGCGATGATTGCTTCGACCTGTTCGCGCGTGAAACCATTGCGCCGCATAACACGTGCGATCTGCGTTTCGACCGGACAGTCGACGACGAGCACCCGATTGCTGCGCGCCTTCCAATTGCCTGACTCCACGAGCAGCGGCACGACGAACATCACGTAAGAGCCCTGCGCTTCGCGGGCTTCGCGATCGGTCTCCGCACGGATCAGCGGATGCGTGATCGCTTCGAGGCGCCGGCGTGCGTCGTCGTCGCTGAAAATCAGTGCACGCATCCTGGCGCGATCCATCGAGCCGTCCGCCGCGATGAAATCCGGCCCGAATGCCTGTTCGATCGCCGGCATCGCGAGACCAGCCGGTGCGGTGATGCGGTGCGCGATCAGATCGGTATCGACGAGCGATGCACCGCGTGCGGCGAACAGGTCGGCGACGGTCGTCTTGCCGCTGCCGATGCCGCCGGTGAGTCCTATTGCAAACATGTCAGCCTCCGCCGGGCCGCCACAAGGAAGCGCATCGCCTCCCCGCGGCGCAGCGAACAAAGCGGACGCGGGCGGTGCATCATGTCAGCCGCCGAGCGTCAGATAAAAAGGGGTGCCGAAAAACAGCGTCGCGACGCCGCCCGCCGCGAGGAACGGACCGAACGGAATCGGCTCCTCGAAGCGCATGCGGCCGCGCCAGGTCGCGATGAGCCCGACGATCGCGCCCGTCACCGCGGCGAACAGCACGACCTGCGGCAGCGCGGCCCAGCCCATCCATGCGCCGAGCGCGGCAAGCAGCTTCAGGTCGCCGAAGCCGATGCCCTCGATGCCGCGCAGCCATTTGAACAGCCAGTAGATCGACCACAGGAACAGGTAGCCGGCCATCGCGCCGATCACGGCCGAGCGCAGCGACGTAAATGTGCCGGCGAGGTTCAGTGCGAGCCCGGCCCACAGCAGCGGCAGCGTCATCGAATCGGGCAGGTAGCCGGTCCGGATATCGATTGCGCTCATCGCCAGCAGCGCGGCGCACAGCCCGAACGCGGCGAGTGCGGCGACGGTGGGGCCGAATGCGGCGAGCGAACCGGCCGCCAGCAGCGCACCCGCGAGCTCGACCAGCGGATAGCGCACGCCGATCGCGTGGCCGCATTGACGGCAGCGCCCGCGCAACATCAGGTAGCTGAAGAGCGGGATATTTTCCCATGCGCGCAGCACGTGGCCGCAGTGCGGGCATGCGCTGCGCGGGCGCCACAGATCGTAGTGCGGCGGATAGCCGTCGTCCGGCGCCGCGCTCGCGTTGCCGGTCGCTTCGGCGATTTCGGCCTGCCACGCGCGCTGCATCATCACCGGGATCCGGTGCACGACGACGTTCAAGAAGCTGCCGACGCACAGACCGAGCACGATGGCGAACGCATACTGCACCGCGGGTGGCAGCATCGCCAGCGCGAGCAACGTGCTGTCGGGCGAATCGAAAACGGTGTTCAGGGGCGCGGGCGTCATGGGGCTCGGGTTCGGGCTCGAAAGGCGACAGAATCGGTTGCGATGCTACACCACGTTGCCCAGCTGAAGGATGGGCAGATACATCGCGATCACGAGGCCGCCGACGAGTGCGCCCAGCACGACCACGATCAGCGGCTCGCCGAGCGCGGCGAGCGCATCGAGACGCGCGTCGAGCTGACGCTCGCATAGCGCGGCGATGTCGGCGAGCATCGTGTCGAGCGCGCCGGTTTCCTCGGCGACGGCGATCGGCTGCACGACGTCGTCCGGGAAGCAGCCGGCCGCATGCATCGCATCGGCAAGCCGCGCGCCGCGCAGCACGCGTGTGGCGATCTGTGCGGTGGCCTGCTCGAACACCGGATGGCCGGCCGTGCGTTCGAGCGTCGCGAATGCATCGGCGAGCGGTACGCCGGCGCCGAGCAACGTTGCAAGCGAGCGGCACCAGCGCGCGGTGGCGAATCGCCTGAGCGCGTTGCCGACCAACGGCGCGTCCAGCAAGTGCCGCGCGGCGGCATAGCGCAGCGGTGGCGAGCGCCGCAGCGCATGGTGCGCGGCGAACCCCGCCGCTGCGGCGCCGGCCACGAGCGTGCCGCCCCAGGCCGAGGTGGCGGAAGACAGCGCGAGCAGCGCGCGGGTCGGCGCCGGCAGCGCTGCGCCGAAGCCGTCGAAGATCTGCCGGAACGTCGGCACGACCCACACCATCAGCGCGGCCGAGATCGCGAGCGCGAACACGATGACGGCAGCCGGATAGGCGAGCGCGGCGCGCAGCTTGCGCCACTGCGCATCCGCGCGCTCGCGGTGCTCCGCGACGCGGGTCAGGACGGTGCCGAGCGCACCCGATGCTTCGCCGACCTCGATCAACTGGCGATACAGCGTGCCGAACTGGGACGGATAGCGTGCAAGCGCGGCGGCGAAGCGCTGGCCACCGACGATCTCGCGCGCGAGGCCAGCGGCGATGCGCGGCAACCCGTCACGCGTACGGGTGCGGGCGAGCATCTCGAGCGACGGGGCGAGCGGTAGCCCGGCCTGCAGCAGGCTCGCGAGCTGACGCGTGAAGCGCGTGACGTCCTGTGCATCGGCAGCGGGCGGCCGGGCCGTGCCGCGGGCGTCGAGCGACAGCACTGCGATGCCGTCGCGCGTGAGCGCCGCGCGTGCCGCGGCTGCATCGAATGCGATGACGATCCCGCGGCATGGCGTGCCGTCGCGACGACGGCCGCGCCATGCGAAGCGGGTTTCATGCGGTGGCATGCGCATCGCGATCACGCGTCCGGCGTCGCGGCCAGCGCTTCCGCCACGCTCGTCGTGCCGTCGCGAACATGCGCGAGTGCCGCGGCGCGCAGATTGCGCACGCCCTCGGCCGCCGCGCGTTGCGCGAGTGCACCAACGCTTGCGCGCGCGACGATGCGCTCCGCCATCTCCGATGAAACCGGCATCGTCTGATGCAGGCCGATCCGGCCTCGATAACCGATGCCGTGACAGGCGGCACAGCCGCGTGCGACGAACGGGCGCCATCCGGCCTCCAGGGCTGCCGTATCGCAGCCGGATTCGCGCAGCACGCGCAGCGGCGCGTCCGAATGCGCTCGACATGCGGTGCACAGGCGTCGAACGAGGCGTTGCGCGGTGACGAGGCGCAACGCGGCCGCGAGGTTGTACGGTGCGACGCCGATGTCGAGCAGTCGCGCGACGGCGGCCGGCGCGTCGTTCGTGTGCAGCGTCGACAGCACGAGGTGGCCCGTCTGCGCGGCCTTGATCGCGACGTCGGCCGTCTCCGCATCACGAATCTCGCCGACCATGATGACGTCCGGATCCTGCCGCAGCAGCGCGCGCAGCGCGGTGGCGAAGGTGAGCCCGGCCTTTTCGGCGACGCCGACCTGGTTGATTCCGTCGAGCTGAATCTCGGCCGGATCCTCGACCGTGCATACGTTATGCGCGTCGCGGTCGAGCATCTGCAGCGCGCAGTAGAGCGACAGCGTCTTGCCGCTGCCGGTCGGGCCGGTGACGAGCACGAGACCGTGCGGTGCGCGTATCGCGGCCTCCATCGCGGCGGCTTGCCGCGCGTCGAAGCCGAGTCGCGCGAGCGTGAGGTCGGGCGGCAGCGTTTCGAGGCGGCGCAGCACGAGCTTCTCGCCGAACAGCGTGGGCAGCGAGCTGACCCGGTAGTCGCCGCGCATGCCGCCGTCGACCGCGATGCGCAGCCGGCCGTCCTGCGGGAGCCGGCGTTCGGCGATGTCCATGCGTGACAGCACCTTGATCCGCGTCACGAGCGCGTCGCGCAGATGAGCGGGCGGTCGCGCGTGTTCGTGCAGCATGCCGTCGATGCGCAGGCGGATGCGCCAGCCGGCTTCGAAGGGTTCGACGTGGACGTCGGATGCGTCGCGCACGCGTGCGGCATGAAGCGTGTCGGTCAGCAGCCGTACGGCGGGTGAATCGTCGAGTTGCGTCGCATCGAGCGGGCGGGGCGCGTCGGCGGGCGACGCGTCGGACGGGACGGGCGGCCGCTGCGCATGCAGCGGCGCCCCGGGAGCAGGGAAATGCATGTGAGCCGGCACTCGGCCGCCTGTTGATCGTGACCTGCAAATGGTCGCGTATCGCGAGCGGCGCCGACAGTCGGCCGTTCGGCTAGCGTGCGGCGGTGCGTGCGCGCGTGCCGCGCGGCTTGAAGAGCTTGACGGTGCGTACTGCCTGATCGTCGCTGCGCATCACCTCGAGCATCACGTCGCGGATTTTCACGCACACGTCGCCTTCCGGAATTTCCTCGAGGATCTCGAGGATCAGGCCGTTCAGCGTCTTCGGGCCGTCGGTCGGCAGTTGCAGGTGCAGCCAGCGGTTCAGTTCGCGCAGCGGCATGCTGGCGGCGACGATGCATTCGCCGTTCTCGTCCCAGCCGCCCGCGCGTTCGCCGCGCGGCATCGACGTCGTGAATTCGCCGATCAGTTCCTCGATGATGTCCTCGGGCGTGACGAGCCCCTCGAGTTCGCCGTACTCGTTGACGACGAGCGCGGTGCGCTGCCGGCTTTCCTGGAAATACTGGAGCTGCTGAACGACCGGCGTGCCCAACGGCACGTAGTACGGTTCGGCGAGCAGCGTGCGCAGCGTTTCGCGGTCGAAGTCCTGGTTGTGCAGCGCGGTGAGCGTCTTGCGGACGTGCAGCACGCCGAGCACCTTGTCGATATCGCCTTCGTAGACGACCAACCGGTTGTGATAGCAGGTCTCGAGCTGATGCAGGACGTCGTCGAGCGGCGCGTAGAAGTTGAGCGACTCGATCTGCCGGCGCGGCACCATCACGTCGTCGACCGTGATGTTCTCGAGGTCGAACAGGTTGAGCAGGATGCTGCGGTGCTTGGTCGGCATGAAGCTGCTCGACTCGAGCACGATCGCGCGCAGCTCGTCGGCCGACATGCGCTGGTCGCGGCCCTTCTTCGTGTTGATGCGCAGCACCCAGAGCACGCCGTTCGCGAGCGCGTTGACGAACCAGACGACAGGCTTGAATACGCGCATCAGCGGCGCGATCACGAGACTCGCGGGCAGCGCGATGCGCTCGGGAAAAGTCGCGCCGACGATCTTCGGCGCGATTTCCGCGAACACGATGATCAGGAACGCGACGATGCCGGTCGCGATCGACAGCGCGACGTTGTTACGGCCGAACGTGTGCAGCGCGAGCGACGTGGTCAGGACCGGGATGATCGTGTTGAACAGGTTGTTGCCGATCAGGATCACGCTGAGCAGCAGGTCCGTGCGAGTGAGGAGGCCCTGCGTGGTTTTCGCGCCGAGCACGCCCTGGCCGGCGAGATGCTTCAGCCGATGACGGTTGAGCGCCATCATCGCGGTCTCGGAAATGGAAAAGAAGCTGGAGCAGAGGAGAAGCAGGAAGACGGCGCTGATTTGCGCCCATAAGGGAATTTGGTCCACGCGTCAGAAGGGCAGTGAAGGACAGGGATGGAGGGAATATAGCAGAGGCCGGCGGCCGGGATGTGTCGCGCATGGCACGAGGCCTGCGCGACCGGGCAGCAAGAAGGCAAAAAAAAACCGTGCACACGGTGCACGGTTTTTCAAATCTGGTCGGGGTGAGAGGATTCGAACCTCCGGCCTCTACGTCCCGAACGTAGCGCTCTACCAGGCTAAGCTACACCCCGATTTTTTGCTCTTCCGACTTCGCTGCTTTCGTTCAGATCGCTGCGTTGTCACAAGCAAGAACGTAACTATAACGATGTTTTTTCGAAAAGGGAATACCTTGATGAAGAAATTTTTCGAGACAAGGTATCGCCTCTCGTTCGCAGCACGTTTACGACTGCCGCGATGTCGAGTACGAGCACAACGCGAGCAGGCTTTCCTTGTAGATCGAATCGGGGAACGCGGTGATCGCCGCGGCAGCGGCCTGTGCTTCCTGGCGCGCGCATTCGAGCGTATGGTCGAGCGCGCCGGAGCGCGTGATCGCGTCGAAGATCGTGTCGAAGCGATCGGTGCCGCCGTGTTCGATCGCCTCGCGTGCGAGCGCCGACTGTTCGGGCGTGCCGCGTTCGATCAGATAGATGAGCGGCAGCGTCGGTTTGCCTTCGCGCAGGTCGTCGCCGGCATTCTTGCCCATCGCTTCGGCCGTGCCCGCGTAGTCGAGCCAGTCGTCCATGATCTGGAACGCGGTGCCGATCCGGCGGCCGTATTCGGCCGCGGCGGCTTCGGTCGGCGCATCCGCGCCCGCGAGCACCGCGCCCAGGCGAGCCGATGCTTCGAACAGCTTCGCCGTCTTGTAGCGGATCACCTGCATGTAGCGGGTCTCGTCGACGTCCGCGTCGTGCATGTTGAGCAACTGCAGCACTTCGCCTTCGGAAATGATCGTCGTCGCTTCCGACAGAATCTCCATCACGCGCATCTTGCCGACGCCGACCATCATCTCGAACGAGCGCGAATAGAGGTAGTCGCCTACCAGTACGCTCGCCGCGTTGCCGAACAGCGCGTTCGCCGTCTGGCGGCCGCGCCGCAGTTCGGATTCGTCGACGACGTCGTCATGCAGAAGCGTGGCCGTGTGGATGAACTCGACGACGGCGGCCAGCACGTGCCGCTGGTGCGACGTCTCGCCGAGCGCGCCGGCGACGAGCAGCAGCAGGGCCGGACGCAGCCGCTTGCCGCCGGCACCGATGATGTACTCGGCGATCTGGTTGATCAGCAGTACGTCGGACGCGAGGCTTTGCCGGATAACGCGATTCACCTGCTCCATGTCGCTGGTGATCGGAGCGAGCAGGTGGGCGGCGCTGAGGGTGGGGGAGGCGGTGGACGACGACATGATGATCGAAATGGGTGATGCCGCGGATTATAAGTCGAATCCGCGATATGCCGGTCTGTCGGACGCGCCGGGGCCGTGATTTTGGCCGTCCGGCCAGGGTGCGCGCGCGGCAATCGTGGATCGGCTTTGACTTGGGTGCTAAGCCCATGTATAATCACGTGTTTTCCGCGCGTGGTGTGCGGAAAAATTGGATCCAGAGTGAGGTTCTCAATGTACGCGGTCATAAAAACCGGCGGCAAGCAGTACAAGGTTGCCGTTGGCGAAAAACTCAAAGTAGAACAGATACCGGCTGACATTGACGCTGAAATCACGCTCGACCAGGTTCTCGCAGTGGGCGAAGGCGAATCGATTAAGTTCGGTACGCCGCTGGTCAGTGGGGCTTCCGTCAAGGCCACCGTTGTGTCGCACGGTCGTCATGCCAAGGTCACCATCTTCAAGATGCGTCGCCGGAAGCACTACCAAAAGCACGGCGGCCACCGCCAGAACTACACTGAGCTGCGCATCGACGCGATCAACGCGTAAGCGCCTCGGTAAAGGAGCAATCAGATGGCACACAAAAAGGCAGGCGGCTCTTCCCGGAACGGCCGCGACTCCGAGTCGAAGCGTCTCGGCGTGAAAGTGTACGGCGGCCAGGCGATCAACGCTGGCGGCATCATCGTGCGTCAGCGCGGTACGCGCATGCACGCAGGCGAGAACGTCGGCATGGGCAAGGATCACACCCTGTTCGCGCTGGTCGACGGTCACGTCAAGTTCGCGACCAAGGGCGCGGACAAGAAGCATCTGGTCATCGTTGTCCCGGCGGCTGCCTAAGTTCAGGCACCCACGGGCTTCGTAGCCGAAAGGCCCCGCAGTCTTCGCGGGGCCTTTTTTTATTTGGCCGCCGGGCGCATGTGCGCGCCGGCGGCTGTCGCGAAACCGGTGCGCAATCAGCCGAACGGCAGATTGTTCAAGCACGCCGGCGCGCGGCACAATAGCGGAAATACTGGTCGGAGTGACGAATGAAGTTCATTGACGAAGCACGAATCGAAGTCATCGCCGGCGACGGAGGCGATGGCAGCGCGTCGATGCGCCGCGAGAAGTTCGTTCCGTTCGGCGGGCCGGACGGCGGCGACGGCGGCCGGGGCGGCAACGTCTACGCGATTGCCGACCGCAACATCAATACGCTGATCGACTACCGTTATGCGAAGAAGCACCTGGCGCGCAACGGCGAAAACGGTCGCGGCTCGGATTGCTACGGCAAGGGCGGTGACGACGTCACGCTGCGCATGCCGGTCGGCACGGTCGTCACCGATATGGACACGGGCGAGCTGATCGCCGACCTGACCGAGCATGACCAGCAGGTGATGCTCGCGCAGGGCGGTGCCGGCGGTCTCGGCAACCTGCATTTCAAGTCGAGCACGAACCGCGCACCGCGCCAGAAGACCGACGGCAAGCCCGGCGAGCGGCGCATGCTGAGGCTCGAACTGAAGGTGCTCGCCGATGTCGGGCTGCTCGGCATGCCGAACGCCGGCAAGTCGACCTTCATCTCGTCGGTGTCGAACGCGAAGCCGAAGATCGCCGATTATCCGTTCACGACGCTCGCGCCGAATCTCGGCGTCGTGCGGGTCGGCCCGAGCAAGAGCTTCGTGATCGCCGACATCCCGGGGCTGATCGAGGGCGCAGCTGAAGGCGCGGGCCTCGGCCACCAGTTCCTGCGACACCTGCAGCGCACCGGCGTGCTGCTGCATCTCGTCGATTTGGCCCCGTTCGACGAAAGCGTCGATCCGGTCGCGGAAGCGACGGCGATCGTCGGCGAGCTGCGCAAGTACGACGAGGCGCTGTACGAAAAGCCGCGCTGGCTCGTACTCAACAAGCTCGACATGGTGCCGGAGGACGAGCGCGAGGCGCGCGTCGCCGATTTCCTCGATCGTTTCGGCTGGGACGGCCCGGTGTTCGAGATTTCGGCGCTGACCGGCCAGGGCTGCGAAGCGCTGGTCTACGCGATCTACGACTACCTCGCCGAGCATTCGGACGCGCATCGCGCGGCCGAAGAGGAAGATCTGGCCGCGGACGTGCGGTTCCGCGATGCACCGTCCGCCGATGGCGGTGCGACGCCGGGCGACGACGCCTGAGCGAGTCCGAAACGCACCGGGCATGACGCCCGGTGCCGGAATTCAATCGCGCCCGGCCGGGCAGGCATCAGATACAGGAGACAGCGCACGATGCGTTCGATCATCGCGGATTCGAAGCGATTGGTGGTGAAGGTGGGTTCCAGCCTCGTGACCAACGATGGCAAGGGGCTCGATCATGCTGCAATCGGCCGCTGGGCTGCCCAGATCGCCGCGCTGCGCGCGCAGGGCAAGGAAGTCGTGCTCGTCAGCTCGGGCGCGATTGCCGAAGGGATGCAGCGGCTCGGTTGGAGCAAGCGTCCGCGCGAGATCGACGAGTTGCAGGCTGCCGCCGCGGTCGGCCAGATGGGGCTCGCGCAAGTCTACGAAAGCCGCTTCACCGAGCACGATATCCGCACCGCGCAGATCCTGCTCACGCACGCCGACCTGGCCGATCGCGAACGCTACCTGAATGCGCGTTCGACGCTGCTCACGCTGCTGCGGCTCGGCGTCGTGCCGATCATCAACGAGAACGACACCGTCGTCACCGATGAAATCAAGTTCGGCGACAACGACACGCTCGGTGCGCTCGTCGCGAACCTGATCGAAGGCGATGCGCTGATCATCCTGACCGATCAGTCGGGGCTGTTCACCGCCGATCCGCGCAAGGACCCGAACGCGACGCTGGTCGCGGAGGCCAGCGCGGGTGCGCCGGAACTCGAGGCAATGGCGGGCGGCGCTGGCTCGAGCCTCGGCCGCGGCGGGATGCTGACGAAGATCCTCGCGGCGAAACGCGCGGCGCATAGCGGCGCGAACACCGTGATCGCGAGCGGTCGGGAATCCGACGTGCTGGTGCGGCTGGCGGCAGGCGAGGCGATCGGCACGCAGCTGATCGCGCGCACTGCGCGGATGGCGGCGCGCAAGCAGTGGATGGCCGATCACTTGCAGGTGCGCGGGCACGTCGTGATCGATGCGGGCGCGGTCGAGAAGCTGACGTCCGGCGGCAAGAGCCTGCTGCCGATCGGCGTGACCGGTGTGCAGGGTGCGTTCGCGCGCGGCGAGGTGATCGCGTGTGTCGGCCCCGACGGGCGTGAAGTGGCGCGCGGCCTCACGAACTACAGCAGCGCGGAAACGAAGCTGATTCACCGCAAGCCGAGCGGCGAGATCGAGACGGTGCTCGGCTACATGCTCGAGCCGGAACTGATTCACCGCGACAACCTCGTGCTGGTGTAAGCGTCCGACGGGGCGTCGAACGACAATGAAAAAAGCCCGCATTGCGCGGGCTTTTTTCATTGCGGCGGGCAGGCGGCCCGCGTCGCACGGTCAGCGCAGCTGGCTCATCGCCGTGCGGTGGAACCGGATGTTCTCGAGGATCTGCTGAGTCGTGCCCTGCGGCATCTTGTTCGAGCAGAAGTAGTCCTGGTACAGCGCCGAGTGGTAAGCGTTCAGCTCGCCGTTCTCGATGCGGCGCCAGTCGTTCTCGACCGTGCGGTCCCAGCCGTCGTGATCCGAATTCAGGCCCGCATACTGACGCCATTCGTAGGTGTCGCAGCGGATACCTTCGTAGTTCACGTTGCGCGCGCCGGCCGGGCTCGTGATCACGACTGCGTACCGCACGACGCCGTCGGTGCCGACCGCGAGCGACTTCGCATCGACGGAGAACTTGAGCGGCGTGTTCTGCGAGACGTTGAACGGCAGGAGGTTGCCTGCTTCCGGCAGCGGCGGCAGCGTGTCGACCGCGTTTTCCTTCCAGCTGCCCTGGCGGTCGAGCAGATACACGAACTCGCTGTCATCCTTGTTGGTCGGCGTCTTCGAATTCGCGCAACCAGCCAGCGTGGCCGCCGCGACAATCGATGCGAGCGCGAGAGCAATCGCTTTCAATATGCATTCCTCGTAAAAAAAGGGCGCGACACCAAGGTCGCGCCCGGTCATGCAGTCCGACTCGTCATTTGCCGACGATCACGTGGGGCGGCATCTCGTCGAGCGTGCTCGCCTCCACTTCGATCTCCGAACAGACTACCGATGTGTCGACAATCGTCAGCGTCTGCTGGGCCTGTACGCCGATGACGCGCGGATAGCGCGACAGACGCGGCCCGCGCGGCTTTTCGGCTCGCTGCGCCGGGTGGCGCAGGAAGCGCGACAGTTCCGTCAGCGCCAACTGATAGACATCCCGCTTGAACTCGATCACCGCATCGAGCGGCACCCAGTACTCGTTCCAGCGCCACGCATCGAACTCCGGGTGATCGGTCGCGCGCAAGCAAATGTCGCAATCGCGTCCAACCATCCGCAGCAGGAACCAGATCTGCTTCTGGCCGCGGTAATGACCGCGTACTTCGCGTTTGATGAACTTGTCAGGCACCTCGTAACGCAACCAGTCGCGAGTGCGGCCGATTATCTTGACGTGTTCCGGATGCAGGCCCGTTTCCTCGTGCAATTCCCGGTACATCGCCTGCATGGGGGTCTCGCCGTACTTGATCCCACCTTGAGGAAACTGCCAGGAATGCTCGCGGAGCCGCTTGCCCCAAAACACCTCGTTGCGCGCGTTCAAGAGGATGATGCCGACGTTCGGGCGAAAGCCTTCACGATCCAGCATACAACCACCTTCGAATCCTTTAAAATTGCTTTGATTATAAACAGATAACGGGCGCTGCGCACCGTGACGGAGCGAATCCGCGCGGGTGCACCGACTGAATTGTCCCTGATTTGTCTGCTACGTCATCTGCGCCATCGTCGTTCGTCGCGCGCAGCTTTTTCACCTTGAAACTTTTTCGGGCGCCCCGCCTGGGGGCGCCGTATTTGGAACCGTCCGCATGAAAGCTTCCCGTTTCTTTATCGGCACCCTCAAAGAAGCACCGGCCGACGCAGAGATCGTCAGCCACAAGCTGATGGTGCGCGCCGGCATGATTCGTCGCGTCGCCGGCGGCATCTACAACTACCTGCCGGTCGGCCTGCGCTCGATTCGCAAGGTCGAAGCCATCGTGCGCGAGGAAATGAACCGGGCAGGCGCCATCGAGCTGCTGATGCCGGCCGTGCAACCGGCCGAGCTGTGGCAGGAATCGGGCCGCTGGGAACAGTACGGCCCCGAGCTGCTGCGTTTCAAGGACCGCAAGGACAACGACTTCGTGATCGGGCCGACGCACGAGGAAGTCGTCACCGACATCGCGCGCAACCAGATCAAGAGCTATCGGCAGATGCCGGTGAACTTCTACCAGATCCAGACGAAGTTCCGCGATGAGATCCGTCCGCGCTTCGGCGTGATGCGCGGTCGCGAATTCATCATGAAGGACGCGTATTCGTTCGACAAGGACGCGGCGGGCCTGAACGAGTCGTATCGCAAGATGTACGACGCGTACGTGCGCATCTTCACGCGCCTCGGCCTCGAGTTCCGTGCGGTCGCGGCCGACAGCGGTTCGATCGGCGGCAACTTCTCGCACGAATTCCACGTGATCGCCGATACCGGCGAGGACGCGATCGCCTACAACCCGTCGTCCGAATTCGCGGCGAACATCGAAGCGGCCGAAGCGCTGCCGCTGATCGCGGAGCGTGCCGCACCGGCCGAAGCGATGGCAAAGATCGCAACGCCCGGCAAGGCGAAGTGCGAAGCCGTCGCCGAGCTGCTGGAGATCCCGCTCGAGCGCACGATCAAGTCGATCGTGCTTGCCACCGAGAACGAAGGCGCCGAGCCGACCATCTGGCTCGTGATGCTGCGCGGCGACCATGACCTGAACGAGATCAAGGTGTCGAAACTTCCGGGGCTGAAGAACCATCGCTTCGCGACCGAGCAGGAAATCGTCGAATGGTTCGGCACGCCGCCGGGCTATCTCGGCCCGGTCGGCACGAAGAAACCGGTGAAGGTGATCGCCGATCGCACGGTCGCGAACATGAGCGATTTCGTCGTCGGCGCGAACGAGGTCGACTATCACATCGCGGGCGTGAACTGGGGCCGCGATCTGCCGGAACCGGACGTCGCCGACGTGCGCAACGTGCAGAAGGGCGATCCATCGCCGGACGGCAAGGGCGTGATCGACATCTGCCGCGGCATCGAAGTCGGCCACGTGTTCCAGCTCGGCACCAAGTACTCGGAAGCGATGGGCGCGACGTTCCTCGACGAGTCGGGCAAGCCGCAGCCGATGCTGATGGGCTGCTACGGCGTCGGCGTCACGCGGATTCTCGGCGCGGCGATCGAACAGAACTTCGACGACAAGGGCATCATCTGGCCCGAGTCGATCGCGCCGTTCGAGGTCGTGCTGTGCCCGATGGGCTACGATCGCAGCGAAATGGTCCGCGAGGCCGCCGACAAGCTGTACGCGGAACTGGCCGCCGCCGGCATCGACGTGATCCTCGACGATCGCGGTGAGCGCCCGGGCGTGATGTTCGCCGACTGGGAACTGATCGGCGTGCCGCATCGCCTGGTGATCGGCGAGCGCGGCCTGAAGGACGGCAAGATCGAGTACCAGGGCCGCCGCGACGCCGAAGCGACGCTGCTGCCGGCCGACACGGCGGCGGCGACGGTGGCGGAGAAGATCCGCGCCGCGCTCGCGCGCTAAACACTGCGACCGGGGGACACGGTGGAATACACCTTCCTGTCGGCCACCGTGCTCCTCGTGCTGATCACGGATCCGCTGGGCAACATCCCACTGTTCATTTCGGCGATGCGGGAGGTGCCGCGCGAGCGGCGCGTGAAGCTGATCCTGCGTGAAGTGGGGATCGCGTTCGTGATCCTGCTGTTCTTCATGGTGGTCGGCGACCGCTTCCTGCGGATGATGAACCTCACGGACCTGTCGCTGCGGCTCGGCGGCGGCATCGTGCTGTTCCTGATCGCGCTGCGGATGATCTTCCCGCATCCGGACGGCGCGCTCGGGAGCGATCCGCGCGCGGGCGGCGAACCGTTCATCGTGCCGCTCGCGATCCCGGCGCTTGCCGGGCCGTCGGCGCTCGCGACGGTGATGCTGCTGACGTCGCAGGCGCCGGGCAAGATGTTCGAGTGGGTTGGCGCGTTGACGGTCACGATGATCGTCTGCGCGATCACGCTGGTGCTGGCCGAACGGATCCAGCAGTGGCTCGGCGAGCGGACCGTCGCGGCGTTCGAGCGGCTGATGGGCCTCGTGCTCGTCGCGATCTCGGTCGAGATGCTGCTGGCCGGCATCCGGGCGTTCGTGCACCAGCTGTAGCACGGGCGGCGCGGGCCGACGAAAAAAGCGGCGCTCCGGGACACCGGAGCGCCGCTTTTTCTTTTATGGCGGGCAGGGCGATCAGACGTTCGTGGTCAGCGCACGGATCGTCGGCAGGTTGCGCCAGTAGCCCTTTGCGTCCATCCCGCAGCCGAACACGTAACGGTCCGGTACCGAGAAGCCGCAGAAGTCGGGGTGCAGCGGTTTCGCCTTCGCGAGCGTCTTCTCGCACAGCACGGCCGACATGAAGCGTTTCGCGCCCATGTCGAGGATGCGGTCGCGGATCGCGGCCATCGTCTCTCCTTCGTCGAGGATGTCGTCGAGCACGAGCACGATCCGGTCCTTCACCGATTCGCGCGGCGCGACGCGCCAGTGCATCTCCGGGCTGCCCTGCGTCGTGTTGCGGTAGCGGGTCAGGTGGATGTAGTCGAATTCCAGCGGGAAATCGAGATGCGGCAGCAGCATCCCGGTAAACACCGCGGCGCCACCCATCACCGAGAGAACGAGCGGGAACGCGTCGCCGATCTCGGCGCGGATCGCGTCGGCCATCCGGGCGATCGATGCGTTGACGGCATCTGCCGAGACGATCTCTTCGGAGTGGTCGAAAATGTGGAGGGCTTCTTCGCGGTTCATGTGTTCTGGCGGACAGTCGGTATACAAACAAGAATGAAGCAGAACGGCCGGCGCGCGCTACGGCAAAAACCCGCGCGCCCGGCCGACGGGCGGAATCAGCGCATGCCGGGCATCATGCCCTTCAGGCCGCGCATCATCTTCTGCATGTTGCCGCCCTTCAGCTTCTTCATCATCGTACGCATCTGATCGTACTGGTTCAGCATCCGGTTGACTTCCTGCACCGGCACGCCCGCGCCGGCTGCAATGCGGCGCTTGCGCGTCGCCTTGATGATCTCGGGTTTCGCGCGCTCGGCGGGCGTCATCGAGCTGATGATCCCTTCCATCCGGCGGATCGACTTCTCGGCCTGGCCCATGTCGGCGCCGGCCGCCGCCTGCTGGAACTGCGCGGGCAGCTTGTCCATCAGCGACGACAGGCCGCCCATGTTCTTCATCTGCGAGATCTGCGCGCGGAAATCGTTCAGGTCGAAGTCGCCGCCTTTCTTCACCTTGTCGGCGAGCTTCTGCGCGGCCTGCACGTCAACGCCGCGCTGCGCTTCCTCGACGAGCGCGAGGATGTCGCCCATGCCGAGGATCCGGTTCGCCATCCGGTCCGGGTGGAACACCTCGAGGCCGTCGAGCTTCTCCGCGACGCCGACGAACTTGATCGGCTTGCCCGTGATGTGACGCACCGACAGCGCGGCACCGCCGCGCGAATCGCCGTCGAGCTTGGTCAGCACGACGCCGGTGAGCGGCAGCGTGTCGTTGAACGCCTTCGCGGTGTTGACCGCATCCTGGCCGAGCATCGCGTCGACGACGAACAGCGTTTCGGCCGGCTTCAGCGTGCCGTGCAGCGCGGCGATTTCCTGCATCATCGCCTCGTCGATGCCGAGGCGGCCGGCCGTGTCGACGATCAGCACGTCATGGTAGTGGCGCTTCGCCCAGTCGACCGCGGCGAGCGCGATATCGACGGGCTTCTGGTCCGGCGTCGACGGGAAGAAGTCGGCGCCGACCTGTTCGCTCACCGTTTTCAACTGCATGATGGCGGCCGGGCGATACACGTCGCACGACACCGTCAGCACCTTCTTCTTGTACTTCTCGCGCAGCAGCTTCGCGAGCTTGCCGGCGGTCGTGGTCTTGCCGGCGCCCTGCAGGCCGGCCATCAGGATCACCGCGGGCGGCGTGACCGCGAGGTTCAGCTCGGCAGCCTTGCCTTCGTAGTCACCGCCGATCACGGCGGTCAGTTCCTTCTGGACCACGCCGACGAGCGCCTGACCCGGCGACAGGCTGCTGATCACTTCCTCGCCGAGCGCCTTTTCCTTGACCTTGGCGATGAATTCGCGGACGACGGGCAGCGAGACGTCGGCCTCCAGCAGCGCGAGACGCACCTCGCGGAGCATCTCCTGGGTGTTCGCCTCGGTAAGCCGGGCCTCGCCGCGCAGCGTCTTGACGACGCGCGCCATCCGTTGAGTGAGATTGTCGAGCATGGGGAGCGATGGACAGTGGGGCCCGAAGGCGCGACGGAACTGAACAAAGGGAGCCGTCGCGGGAAGGGGGCCTAGTGTAAACTTCGAACATGGATATTGTACTGTATGCCCTCACTGCATTCCTGTACGGCGGCCTCGCCGTCGCAGGCTGGCGCACGCACCGTCAGGGCGCGGCGCCGCTCGTCGCGAGCGTGCCGGCCGTGCCGGTTCCGGCGTCCGCCGCGTCGGGGATGAGCGGGGCCGGCCGCGCGCTGCTGTTCGCGGCGCTCGTGGCGCACGGCGTGCTGCTCCACATGACGATCTTCCCGCACGACGCGATGATCTTCGGCTTCGCGTTCGCGCTGTCCGCGATGTTCTGGCTCGGCGCCGGCATCTACTGGATCGAGAGCTTCTTCTTCCCGCTCGACAGCCTGCGCCTGCTGGTGCTGCCGCTCGCGTGCGGCGCGTCGCTGCTGCCGCTCGGGTTCGGCGGCGTGCGGGTGCTGCCATATGCCGCAGCCCCGCTGTTCAAGATGCACTTCCTGATCGCGAACATCGCGTACGGCCTCTTTGCGATCGCCGCGCTGCACGCGGTCCTGATGCTGATGGTCGAGCGGCGCCTGCAGTCGCTGCGGAGCGGCGGGCGCGACGGCTCGACCGGCTGGATCGCGAGCTGGCTCGAAACGCTGCCGCCGCTCCTCACGCTCGAGAAGCTGCTGTTCCGCCTGATCGGCGCCGGCTTCGTGCTGCTCACGCTGACGCTCGCGTCGGGGATCCTGTTCAGCGAACAGGTCGAGGCGCGCGCGCTGCGGCTCGACCACAAGACCGTGTTCGCGGTGCTGTCGTGGCTGATGTTCGGCGGCCTGCTGGTCGCCCACAAGACGTCGGGCTGGCGCGGGCGCGGCGCGGCGCGCTGGGTGCTTGTGTCGTTCGTCGCGCTGCTGCTCGCGTATGTCGGCAGCCGGTTTGTTTTAGAGGTGCTGCTGCACCGCTCCGTGGTTTGAACGCAGGTTTCCGATGCGACAGATTCTTCTCCTGATTCTCCTTTTCTTCGTGGGTTCGTGGGCCGCGCGCAAGCTGCGCCAGGCCCAGGAGCACGCGCAGGCGCGCACCGGCCGCGGCGCCGGCCACGACGGTGCGCCCGGTCACGGCGGCGCCGGCGCGGCACACCCGAACGGCGACGCGCGGTCGCTGCCCGAACCGATGGTGCGCTGCGCCGAATGCGGCGTGCATGCGCCGAAGGGCGACGCGATCGCTGCCGGCGGCGAGTACTTCTGCAGCGTCGAGCATGCGCAGCGTCACGGCGCACGCGCGAGCGGCCACGACGCACGATGAGCGGCGCACCCACGTTGCTGTCGGTCGACGTGAACGGCTGGGTGCGCGAAGCGCGCCATGCGCCGTCGCCGAATTTCGAGGCGCGGCCCGCGGCTGCGGTGCCGACGCTCGTCGTTGTCCACAACATCAGCCTGCCGCCCGGCGAGTTCGGCGGCGACGCGATCGAAGCGCTGTTCCTGAACCGTCTCGATTGTGATGCGCACCCCTATTACCAGAGCCACCTGCGCGGCGTGCGCGTGTCCGCGCACTTCCTGATCCGCCGCGACGGCGAGCTCGTGCAGTTCGTGTCGTGCGACGAGCGCGCATGGCATGCGGGTGCGTCCGAGTTCCGCGGCCGGCCGCGTTGCAACGACTTCTCGATCGGCATCGAGCTCGAAGGCGCGGACGACGTGCCGTTCGACGCCGCGCAGTACGCGACGCTCGGCAGGCTCACGCGCACGCTCGCCGCGCGCTACCCGATCGATGCCGTTGCCGGGCACTCGGACGTCGCGCCGGGCCGCAAGACCGACCCCGGGCCGCATTTCGATTGGCAACGCTTCGCGGGCGATGCCGGCTTTTCCGCCGAATACTTTCCTTTCCGTCAGCACTGAGCGCAGGGTTTTTGAGCCGGCGAAATTTTTTTTTCCGACCAATGCCTTGTCGCGTCTGCGCCTGCGCGGGGCGGGGGTGATGTCAATACCTCCAGCGCAAATTATCCGTTTTGACCTCGTCCGAATGTCCACTATACTTGGTGCCAGTTGAGCGGTTCTGCACTAGATATAGTGTGTGTCGCAGGGGAAGCCCGAGCGGCACCGGCCGGCGGGCAACGCCGGCGGACAGGGTTCTCAGGGCGGCGCGCCAGGCCGGGCGGTCCGGGCGTCGCGATCAAGCGCAGCGAACTTCGACGGGGCAGGTACACATGACGAAGCACACGACCGGATCGGTTGTCGCGCATCGACCGAACCGGCTTCCCCGACGCATCGCTCGCCTCTTACCGCTCGCGCACCGCATTGCGCAGCGTTCGTTTTAATCCGCGGTTCTCTCCGCACCATCCAACACCAGGAGCTTTGCACATGCAAACCACCGACAACGCGACGTCCCCGTACGAGAGCGCCTCGAGCCGTCCGCTCGGCGGGACCGAACAGGGCGCGCAGGCGCTCGCGCCGCAGGCCACGTTCGCCGACTACAAGGTGATCCGCCGCAACGGCAGCGTAGTGTCGTTCGAGCCTTCGAAGATCGCGATCGCGGTGACCAAGGCTTTCCTGGCCGTCAACGGCGGGCAGGGCGCGGCATCGGCGCGCGTACGTGAACTCGTCGAGCAGCTGACGCACAACGTCGTGCGCGCGCTCGTGCGCAGCCGTCCGAACGGCGGTACGTTCCATATCGAAGACATCCAGGACCAGGTCGAACTCGCGCTGATGCGCGGCGGCGAGCACAACGTCGCACGTGCGTACGTGCTGTATCGCGAGAAGCGTCACCTCGAGCGCCAGCATGCGGGCGAGGAAGCAGCGGCAGCGGGCGGCGAGTCGAACACCGGCATCAACGTCGTCGACAACGGCATCACGCGTCCGCTCGACCTGAACGCACTGCGCGCGCTGATCGTGTCGGCATGCGACGGTCTCGGCGCTGCGGTTAACCCTGACCCGATCGTCGCGGAAACGGTGAAGAACCTGTACGACGGCGTGCCGATGAGCCAGGTCTACGACTCGGCGATCCTTGCTGCGCGCACGATGATCGAGAAGGACCCGGCGTACAGCCAGGTCACGTCCCGCATCCTGCTCCACACGATCCGTCGCGAGATCCTCGGCGAGGAAGTGGTCCAGTCGGAGATGTCGGCCCGCTACGCGGAATACTTCCCGCAGTTCCTGAAGCGCGGCGTCGACGCCGGCCTGCTCGACGACAAGCTGCTGCAGTTCGACCTGACGCGCCTCGGCGAAGCGCTCGACGCGAACCGCGACCTGCAGTTCGGCTATCTCGGCCTGCAGACGCTGTACGACCGCTACTTCCTGCATGTCGAAGGCAGCCGCATCGAAATGCCGCAGGCATTCTTCATGCGCGTCGCAATGGGCCTGTCGCTGAACGAGATCGACCGCGAGACGCGCGCGATCGAGTTCTACAACGTGCTGTCGAGCTTCGACTTCATGAGCTCGACGCCGACGCTGTTCAACTCGGGTACCCACCGCTCGCAGCTGTCGTCGTGCTACCTGACGACGGTCGCGGACGACCTCGACGGCATCTATGAAGCGCTGAAGGAAAACGCGCTGCTGTCGAAGTTCGCCGGCGGTCTCGGCAACGACTGGACGCGTGTGCGTGCACTCGGCTCGCATATCAAGGGCACGAACGGCAAGTCGCAAGGCGTGGTCCCGTTCCTGAAGGTCGTCAACGACACGGCCGTCGCGGTCAACCAGGGCGGCAAGCGCAAGGGCGCGGTGTGCGCGTACCTCGAATCCTGGCACCTCGACATCGAGGAGTTCCTCGAGCTGCGCAAGAACACCGGCGACGATCGCCGCCGCACCCACGACATGAACACGGCGAACTGGATTCCCGACCTGTTCATGAAGCGCGTGATGGAAGGTGCCGACTGGACGCTGTTCTCGCCGTCGACCTGCCCGGACCTGCACGACAAGTTCGGCGCGGAGTTCGAGGCGGCTTACACGGCTTACGAAGACAAGGTCGCGCGCGGCGAGATCAAGCTGTTCAAGAAGATTCCGGCGCAGCAGCTCTGGCGCAAGATGCTCGGCATGCTGTTCGAAACGGGCCACCCGTGGATCACGTTCAAGGATCCGTGCAACGTGCGCTCGCCGCAGCAGCACGTCGGCGTCGTCCACTCGTCGAACCTGTGCACGGAAATCACGCTGAACACGAGCGACACCGAAATCGCGGTGTGCAACCTCGGCTCGGTGAACCTCGTCGCCCACCTGGTGAAGCAGGCCGACGGCAGCTACGCGCTCGACCACGACAAGCTGCAGCGTACGATCCGCGTCGCGATGCGGATGCTCGACAACGTGATCGACATCAACTACTACGCGGTGCCGAAGGCGCGTAACTCGAACCTGAAGCACCGTCCGGTCGGCATGGGCATCATGGGCTTCCAGGACTGCCTGCACCTGCTGCGCACGCCGTACGCGTCGGAAGCGGCAGTCGAGTTCGCCGATCGCTCGATGGAAGCGGTCTGCTACTACGCGTACTACGCGTCGACCGAGCTGGCCGAAGAGCGCGGCCGCTACTCGAGCTACCGCGGTTCGCTGTGGGATCGCGGCATCCTCCCGCAGGACACGCTGAAGCTGCTGACGGAAGCGCGCGGCGGCTACGTCGAGGTCGACACGTCCGAGGCGCTCGACTGGACGTCGCTGCGTTCGCGGATCGCCGCACACGGCATGCGCAACTCGAACTGCGTCGCGATCGCGCCGACGGCGACGATCTCGAACATCATCGGCGTGTCGGCGTGCATCGAGCCGACCTTCCAGAACCTGTACGTGAAGTCGAACCTGTCGGGCGAATTCACGGTGGTGAACGAGTACCTGGTTCGCGACCTGAAGGAGCGCGGCCTGTGGGACGAAGTGATGGTCGCCGACCTGAAGTACTTCGACGGCATGCTGTCGCGCATCGACCGCATCCCGGCCGACCTGCGCGCGATTTACGCGACGGCGTTCGAGGTCGACCCGACGTGGCTGGTCGAAGCAGCATCGCGTCGCCAGAAGTGGATCGACCAGGCGCAGTCGCTGAACATCTACATGGGCGGCGCGTCGGGCAAGAAGCTCGACGAGGTCTACAAGCTCGCATGGCTGCGTGGTCTGAAGACGACCTACTACCTCCGCACGATGGCGGCGACGCACGTCGAGAAGTCGACGGTCGCACACGGCGCGCTGAACGCAGTGCCGACGAGCGGTGGCTCGAGCAGCGGCGGCGCACAAGGCGCGGCAGGCGGCTTCGGTGCAGCGGGCGGCGATGCATCGTCGGGCGCGGTCAATGCGGCAGCGGCGCTGGCGCCGGTCGAAGCAGACGGTCCGGTGTGCACGATGCGTCCGGGCGATCCTGGCTTCGACGAGTGCGAAGCCTGCCAGTAACGCGGCGCGCATGACCTGAAGAAGGTTCGGGCGGCGCGCACGACAACCGATCGAGGTTGAAGTGTGCGCCGCTCTCAACTAAAAAAATGATAAGGAATCTGTAACGCGGCACTCGCGTTGCAGGCAGTGACAAGCGATCGAAACTTCCCCGACGACGTCGCGTTTCGATCAGCGTTCGATGCGTCGAGCGCACCTCGCGATACATGTGCGACACGCGTCGCGCTCTGCATGAACGACGATGCGTTGCTCAAAGTGTTGTATCGAGGTCGCAACGCGAATCGAAAAAAGGATTTTTCGTGAGCGAACCCTTTTATCGCTCAGGAAAAGATGGTACAAACCGTTCTAAATTGATGGTGAGAATTTATGCTCAACTGGGATGACGAGAAGACTGCCGTAACCCCCGCGAGCGGAGCGCAGCAAAACGCGATGCGCACCTCCGCCGGGATGGCTGTCGGAATGCAGGCTGCAACGCCTGCCGCCCATCAGGTCCGTGACATTTTCGAAGGCGATCTTGCGGTGCCGCCGCAAGCATCGGCTGTTCCCGCCGGCGGTTCGGAAGCGCGGGTCAATGTCGCCGACAAGCGCATCATCAACGGCCAGACTGACGTGAATCAGCTGGTGCCGTTCAAGTACAAGTGGGCGTGGGAAAAGTATCTGGCCGGTTGCGCGAACCACTGGATGCCGCAGGAAATCAACATGTCCCGCGACATCGCACTGTGGAAGGACCCGAACGGTCTGACCGAGGACGAGCGCCGCATCGTGAAGCGCAACCTCGGCTTCTTCGTGACGGCCGATTCGCTCGCGGCGAACAACATCGTGCTCGGCACGTACCGCCACATCACGGCGCCCGAGTGCCGGCAGTTCCTGCTGCGCCAGGCGTTCGAGGAAGCGATCCACACGCACGCGTACCAATACATTGTCGAATCGCTCGGTCTCGATGAAGGCGAGATCTTCAACGCGTACCACGAGGTCACGTCGATCCGCGCGAAGGACGAATTCCTGATTCCGTTCATCCACACGCTGACGGATCCGGCCTTCAAGACCGGCACGCTCGAAGCGGATCAGAAGCTGCTGAAGTCGCTGATCGTGTTCGCCTGCATCATGGAAGGCCTGTTCTTCTATGTGGGCTTCACGCAGATCCTCGCGCTCGGCCGCCAGAACAAGATGACGGGTGCTGCAGAGCAATATCAGTACATCCTGCGCGACGAGTCGATGCACTGCAATTTCGGCATCGACCTGATCAACCAGATCAAGCTCGAGAATCCGCATCTCTGGACCGCGGAATTCCGCGCGGAGATTCGCGAGCTGTTCAAGCAGGCTGTCGAACTCGAATACCGCTACGCCGAGGACACGATGCCGCGCGGCGTGCTGGGCCTGAACGCGTCGATGTTCAAGAGCTATCTGCGCTTCATCAGCAACCGCCGTTGCCAGCAGATCGGCCTCGACCCGCTGTACCCGAACGAGGAAAACCCGTTCCCGTGGATGAGCGAGATGATCGACCTGAAGAAGGAACGCAACTTCTTCGAGACGCGTGTGATCGAGTATCAGACGGGCGGCGCGCTGTCCTGGGAATAACCCGCAGCAGCGAACCCGTCACATGATGGAGCAGCCGGCGGCCTCTCGGCCCCGGCCCAAGGTTTAGGAGCAAGAACGCCTGATGCAAAGTATGCCCGGTGCCTTAACGGCCCAACGACATGATCGGCACTTTGCGAACCCTTCAGTGGGATGGGCAAACTTCCCTCCGGAAAAAGCGGACGGCCGTGTGGCGGTCCGCTTGATCAAGCGATTAGGGGTGGCGGTGCGAGGTGCGCCGGCTACCGACTTGATTTGGCGCGCGAGGCCATGGGGTCACGCGCGCCATACCGTATTCATTAGCGTAAGCGCGTGGTATCCGCGTACGCCGATGAATAGCCCGCTTCGAAGCGCACGTCCTGAACAGCGTCCGCGGGAAGCGGGTTTTGACGAAGGGTGTAGTTTGAACTGACTCTCATCTGAACCTGAAGGAGAACAACATGGCTACTGCCAAGAAAAAACCGGCTGCTAAGAAGGTTGCTGCCAAGAAGACCGTTGCCAAGAAGGCTGCTGCTCCGGCGAAGAAGGCCGCTGCAGTGAAGAAGGTTGCTGCGAAGAAGGTCGCGGTGAAGAAGGTTGCCGCGAAGAAGGCAGCACCGGCGAAGAAGGCCGCGGTGAAGAAGGTTGCTGCGAAGAAGGCAGCACCGGCGAAGAAGGTCGCTGCGAAGAAGGTTGCAGCCAAGAAGGTCGCGGTGAAGAAGGTTGCTGCGAAGAAGGCAGCACCGGCGAAGAAGGCCGCTGCGAAGAAGGTTGCAGCCAAGAAGGTCGCAGTGAAGAAGGTTGCTGCGAAGAAGGCAGCACCGGCGAAGAAGGCTGCTGCCAAGAAGGCCGCGCCGGCGAAGAAGGCTGCTGCGAAGAAGGCTGCGCCCGCTGCGAAGAAGGCTGCGCCTGCTGCGAAGAAGGCTGCGCCCGCGAAGAAGGCTGCTGCGAAGAAGGCTGCGCCTGCCGCCAAGAAGGCTGCTGCTCCTGCGAAGCCGGCTGCTGCACCGGCGAAGCCGGCGGCTGCTCCGAAGGCTGCTGCTGCTCCGAAGAAGGCTGCTGCTCCCAAGAAGGCTGCTGCTCCGAAGAAGGCCGTCGTGAAGAAGGCCGCACCGGCAACCACCGCGTCGACCGCATCGGTTGCGCCGGCATCGGGCGTGAAGACCGCGCTCAACCCGGCAGCGGCATGGCCGTTCCCGACCGGCAGCCGTCCGTAATCGCGGCTGACCCGTACTACCCGGACACTCACGTGGTGTCCGCGGGTTGAGTAGCGCGACTCAATCGATCCCGCCATCTGGCTCAGGTGGCGGGATTTTTTTTGTCCGGATTCATCCAGGTGCCGGCCGGCGGCGAGCCCGGACGAAAAAAAACGCATGTGCAGCTTCGCACATGCGTTTGACCGCGGCTTGCGCCGCGTGCTGAGGATGCAGGTTAGTGCGTGACGCGCGTGACGCCGCCGCTCGACAGCAGTCGTACACGCTCGCCGGCGCGGAACATTTCGCCGCTTGCCGCCTGCGTGATCGAGCGCAGGTCGCCGTTGTCGAGGCGCACGGTGATTTCGACACCGTTCGCCGTGCTGAGGTTTTCGCCGACCGCATTGCCTGCGACCGCGCCGACGAGACCGCCCGCGATGGCCGTCAGGATCGATCCCTTGCCACCGCCGATCGCGCTGCCCGCGACCGCGCCGATCGCACCGCCGCCGAGCGTGCCGATCGCGCTGCCGCCGCCGTCGGACTGGATGCGCACTGCACGGACGCTTTCGACGGTGCCCATGCGCACCGTCTGTTCGCGCTGCGCCTGGCCGACGCTATAGACATCCGCCGAGCCCGGCGCGGTGAAGCAGCCGGCGAGCGTCAGCGTGGCCGTCAGCATGGCCGCGAGCGTGAGGGTTTTGTTGGTCAACATCTGTGCTCTCCCACAATATTCATTTGAGACTGTAACCGAAGGCAGCCTCGAAGCGCGCATCGATATCGGCGCGCGTCAGTGCGTAAGTCTGGGGCCCCTGATGGGCGATCTTGATCGAGCCCATCAGGCTCGCGAGGCGGCCCGTGGTTGCCCAGTCGAGGCCATTCTCGATGCCGTACAGCAGGCCGCCCCGGAAGGCGTCGCCGCAGCCGGTCGGATCGACGACACGTTCTGCCTGCACGACCGGAATCTGTTCTTCGCCGTTTTTGTGAAGAATGGTCGAACCGTGCTCGCCGCGCGTGATGATCAACGCCTGAACCCGGCTGGCGATTTCCTGTTCGGACCAGCCCGTCTTGTCGCTGACGAGTTTGCCCTCGTAATCGTTGACCGCGACGAAGGTCGCGAGTTCAATGATGCGGCGCAGCGTCGCACCGTCGAACAGCGGCAGACCCTGGCCGGGATCGAAGATGAACGGGATGCCGGCCTTCGCGAATTGCTCGGCGTGCTGGACCATCCCGTCGAAGCCGTCCGGCGCAACGATGCCGAGCTTCACGCCCGGCACTTCGTCCGCGCGGTTCAGGTGCGACTGCATCATCGCGCCGGGGTGGAATGCGGTGATCTGGTTGTTGTCGAGATCGGTCGTGATCATCGCCTGCGCGGTGTGCGATTCGGGCACCACGCATACACTGGCCTTCGACAGGCCGAGGCTGTCGAGACGCTCGAGATAGCGGTCGGCGTCGTTCGCGCCGACCGTCGCCATGATGCGCGCGTCGCCGCCGAGCATGTGCAGCGCGTAAGCGATGTTCCCCGCGCAACCGCCGAATTCGCGACGCATCGTCGGCACGAGGAAGCTCACGTTCAGAAGGTGAACCTGGTCGGGCAGGATGTGCTCGCGAAACCGGCCTTCGAAGGTCATGATGTTGTCGTAGGCGAGCGAGCCGCAAATCAGCGTAGTCAAGGCGTGCGTTCCTGTAGAGAGCAAAGGGAGGCGGCCGCCCGGCCGGCGCGCGGAGACCGTCGGGCCTCGCGCGGCAGGGCCGGGCGCCAGCGGGTTACTTCAGTGCGGCGAGCGCTGCGTCGTAGTTCGGCTCGTCCTTGATCTCGCCGACGAGTTCCGCGTGGATCACCTTGTCCTGCGCGTCGAGCACGACGACCGCGCGGGCCGTCAGGCCGTTCAGCGGGCCGCTCGTCACGTCGACACCGTACGCGTTCGCGAATGCGCGGGCGCCGCGGAACGTCGAAGCCGTCACGACGTTCGCGAGGCCTTCGGTCGTGCAGAAGCGCGTGGCGGCGAACGGCAGGTCGCCGGACACGACGACCACGACCGTGTTGTCGAGCGACGACGCGGCTTCGTTGAACTTGCGGGTCGACGTCGCGCAGGTCGGCGTGTCGAGGCTCGGGACGATGTTCAGCACCTTGCGCTTGCCGGCGAAGCTGGCGAGCGACAGATCGGCAAGGTCCTTGCCGACCAGCGTGAAGTCGGGGGCTTGCGAGCCGACGGCCGGGAACGTGCCGGCGAGATCGATCGGGTTGCCACCCAGCGTAACTTTGCTCATGTTCGTGCTCCGAAATAGCGCGCCGCTCGGGCGCGCGGGTTGAGACGGCGCGCATGCGCGCGCCGCGGTGCGTCACGGATAGAAGATCTGGACGCGGAAATTCGAGGCGGGCGTGCCGTTGGTCTCGAGACGCACGACCATCGTCTGCGTCGTGCCGGGCGGCAGCCCGGCGTCGATCGGCGTGCCCGGGCGCACGTAGTCGCGCGGCGCGAGCACGCGGCGCACGGTCACGTGATTCGTGTCGTCGAGCAGCGTCAGCTCGAGCGACGGGTAGGCAAGCGCGACGCGGTAACGGTTCGTCAGCGGCACCTTCAGTTCCAGTACGCGCGGGCCGTCGAGCTGGCGCAGATCGGTCGCGTCGAGCCGCAGGCCGTCGATCGCACGCGGCGGCGTGACCGTGCAGCCGAGCGGCGCGCATGCGTGCCGGAACCAGCCCTGCGTGACGGGCCAGTAGATCATCACGGTTTCGCGCTGCCACCACGCGAGTTGCGCGACGAGCAGCGCCGCGAGCGCGGCGGCGACGAGGCCGCCGAAAAAGCCGCCGAGCAACCCGCGCCGCTGCGGTTCGCGCGCCTCGCGCGTGACGGCGAAGTGCGGGCGGTCGTCATCGGTGAGTGCGGCAGGGAATGGTGCGGCGGGTTCGCTGGCGGCCGCGGCCGGTGCGGGGGCGCGTTCCTCGGTGTCGGGTTCGGATGCGGCTTGCGCCGGCGCGAATGCGAAGCGCGGTTCGCGTGGCGCGTGATCGTCATCAGGCACGGCGAAGCGCGCGTTGCCGACCGGTTCGGCGCCATCGACAGCGGCTTCTTCGCTCGCTGGCGTGTGCGCGACGAAGCGCGGTTCGCGCAGGTCGCGTTCGGCGGGCGGCGTGGCTGATGCGTCGGTTTCGTGCGGTGTCGCTTCCGGTTCGGCCGGTTGCGCGGCGGTAGCGTGCAGCTCGGCCGGGGCGGATGCGATCGGCGCGGGTGTGCCGGACAGGTGAACGACGCCAGCCTCCGTGGCCGGCAGCGCCAGCGGCACCAGCGGCTCGGTGCGCACGGTCTGCACGTTGTGCTGCAGGGACGGATCGACGCCGGCGTCGAGCCACGGCGCCCACATGTCCCACCCTTCGGGCTTGTAGTCGGCATCGGACGCCGGCGTGGCCGGCAGGTCGGCGGTGAAGAGCCGGGCCGGCGCGCCCTCGTGTTGCGGGGCGGCGGCCGTCTCGGTCAGCGTCGGCTCGGGCTGCTGCGCGAGTTCGGGAACGAGCGACTGCGACGCGTTGAAGACCTGCTGGCAGTGTCCGCAGCGCACGAGCCCGTCATGCAGCGAGAGCTGTTCCTGCTGCAGCCGGAAGACGGTTTCGCAATGAGGGCAGCGCGTCGCAAGAAGCATGTCGAGCCGGGCGGCCTGCTGGCCAGAGTGAAGGACAGCGCTATTCTAATGGCTTTCCCGCCGGGTTCCGGCGAGGCATACCCAACCTTCGTGTTCGCGCCAGACCGAGATGTCGACGTAGCGCGCATAGACGGCCGCGACTTCGTCCGCCTGGCGCGCGAGCACGCCCGACAGCGCGATGCGCCCGCCCGGCTTCACCTTCGACGCGAGCATCGATGCCATCAGCTTCAGCGGATTCGACAGGATGTTCGCGACGACGATGTCGAATTCGTCGGCCGGGCACGCATCGGGCAGCCCGTACGTGACTTCCGCGTGGTTGCGCTCGCTGTTCTGCCGCGCCGATTCGACCGCCTGCGGATCGATGTCGATACCGACCACGGGGTTCGCCCCGCATTTCTTCGCGAGGATCGCGAGAATGCCGGAGCCGCAGCCGTAGTCGAGCACCGACTGGCCGGGCTTTACCGACTGCTCGAGCCATTCCATGCACAGACGCGTGGTGGGGTGGCTGCCGGTACCGAATGCGAGACCGGGGTCGAGTTCGAGGATCAGCGCGTCGGGATCGGGCGCGTCGTGCCACGACGGCACGACCCAGATCCGCTCGCCGATCGGGATCGGCTCGAATTGCGACTGCGTGAGCCGCACCCAGTCCTGTTCCTCGACTTCGCGCACGTCGAACCTGGGCGTCTCGGCGATGCCGATCTCGTTCGCGGCCGCCGCGAGCAGCACGGCCGGTTCGTGATCGGGCGACAGCAGCGCGACCACGCGCGAGTGCTGCCACGCGGTGCGGTCCGGCACGAGGCCCGGCTCGCCGAAGAGCGGCTGTTCGTCAGGCGTGTCGGCGTCGGCGTCCTCGACGGACACCGACAGCGCGCCGAGTTCGAGCAGCGCGTCGGACAGCGCCTCCGCATGCTCACGGGCCAGTTCGACGACGAGTTCGCGGTAACTCATGCTTACGCTTCTTCCGGTGCGACCTGCTGCTTCTGTGCGAGCCGGTTTTCGAGGTAGTGGATGCTGGTGCCGCCTTCGACGAACTTCGAGTCGATCATCAGCTCGCGGTGCAGCGGGATGTTGGTCTGGATGCCTTCGACCACCATTTCCGACAGCGCGATGCGCATCCGGCTGATCGCCTGCTCGCGGGTCGCGCCGTAGGTGATCAGCTTGCCGATCATCGAATCATAGTTCGGCGGCACGAAATAGCCATTGTACGCATGCGAGTCGACGCGCACGCCGGGGCCGCCCGGCGTATGCCACGACGTGATCCGGCCCGGCGACGGCGTGAACTTGAACGGATCTTCGGCGTTGATCCGGCATTCGATCGCATGTCCGCGGAACTGGATGTCGCGCTGGCGCAGCGTGAGCTTCTCGCCGGCCGCGATGCGGATCTGTTCCTGCACGATGTCGACGCCCGTGATCAGCTCCGATACCGGATGCTCGACCTGCACGCGCGTGTTCATCTCGATGAAGTAGAACTCGTTGTTCTCGTACAGGAATTCGAACGTGCCCGCGCCGAGGTAGCCCATCTTCTTGCATGCGTCGGCGCAGCGGTCGCCGATGCGCTCGATCAGGCGGCGCGGAATGCCGGGTGCCGGCGCTTCCTCGATCACCTTCTGGTGACGGCGCTGCATCGAGCAGTCGCGTTCGCCGAGCCAGATCGCGTTCTTGTGCGCGTCCGACAGCACCTGGATTTCGATGTGGCGCGGGTTCTCGAGGAACTTCTCCATGTACACCTGCGGGTTGCCGAACGCACGGCCGGCTTCCTCGCGGGTCATGTTGACCGCGTTGACGAGCGCGGCCTCGGTGTGCACGACGCGCATCCCGCGCCCGCCACCGCCGCCCGCTGCCTTGATGATGACCGGATAGCCGATCGCGCGCGCAATCTTCACGATCTCCTTCGGATCGTCCGGCAACGCGCCTTCCGAACCCGGCACGCACGGCACGCCGGTCTTGATCATGGTCTGCTTCGCGGTGACCTTGTCACCCATCATGCGGATCGTTTCCGGGCGCGGGCCGATGAACGTGAAGCCCGACTGCTCGACGCGCTCCGCGAAGTCGGCGTTCTCCGACAGGAAGCCGTAACCGGGGTGGATCGCCTCGGCGTCGGTGACTTCCGCGGCGCTGATCAGCGCCGGCATGTTCAGATAGCTCAGGTTCGACGGGGCGGGGCCGATACAGACGGCTTCGTCCGCGAGGCGCACGTACTTGGCTTCCTTGTCGGCTTCCGAGTAGACGACCACCGTCTTGACGCCGAGCTCGCGGCACGCACGCTGGATGCGTAGCGCGATTTCACCGCGGTTGGCAATGAGGATTTTTTCAAACATAGCGAGTATTCGTCTCTTCGAGGGGCGCGCGAACGGCGCCTGGCGAGCATCGGCGGCGCGCGGCCGGCAGGCCGCGCGGCGGACTTAGCCGATCACGAAAAGCGGCTGGCCGTATTCGACTGCCTGGCCGTTCTCGACGAGGATTTCCTTGATCACGCCGGCTTTGTCCGACTCGATCTCGTTGAGCAGCTTCATCGCTTCGATGATGCAGATCGTCTGGCCTTCCTTGACCGTGTCGCCGACCTGGACGAACGGGTCCGCGCCCGGCGACGGTGCGCGATAGAACGTGCCGACCATCGGCGACGTCACGACGTGGCCCTGCGGGACGGCCGGTGCGGCAGCGCCGCCTGCGGCCGGCGCGGCGGCGCCTTCGGTCGGCAGCGCGGCCGACGGAGCGGGCGCGCTGATTTGCGGGGCATACCCAGCCGTCGGCTGTACGTAGACCGGCGGTGCGTTCTTGACGATGCGCACCTTGCCTTCGCCTTCCGTCACTTCCAGCTCGGAGATGCCGGATTCGGAAACGAGGTCGATCAGAGTTTTCAGCTTACGAAGATCCATCGGGAATTCCCCTTTCAATACGTGAAAGCGCCGGGTGAGACCGGCGCTGAATCTAGATCGCGAAATCAGCCGCGCGACGTGCTTTGCAGCTTGTCCAGCGCGTACTCGAGCGCGTACAGATAACCTTTCCAGCCGAGCCCGCAGATCACGCCTTCGGCCTGGTCGGAAAAGTAGGAGTGATGCCTGAACGCTTCGCGGCGGTGCACGTTCGACAGATGAACCTCGACGAACGGGATGCCAACGCCGGCGATCGCGTCCCGGATCGCGACGCTCGTGTGCGTATACGCGGCGGGATTGATCAGGATGAAATCGGTCTGTTCCTCCCGCGCGGCCTGGATGCGGTCGACGAGCGCGCCTTCATGGTTGCTCTGGAACGACGACAGTTCGGCACCGGCTTCCTGCGCCCGCGCGGCAAGCGCCTGATCGATCTGCGCGAGCGTGACGCGGCCGTACACCTCCGGTTCCCGGGTGCCGAGAAGGTTCAGGTTGGGGCCGTGCAGCACCAGCAATCGTGTCATGGTCGCTTCTATTTCTGCGGAATTGCGCGAACTTTAGCGCTATTTAGAGAAATTTGTCTAGTTTTGCCGAACGGCCGTGCGCGCCGGACCTGCAAGAATTACCGGTGCGGATCCAAAGTATCGGCGAATTGACGTGAAATTGCGGCGATCGACGCATAAATCACCGCCAACGTGCGGGCGACCGTTCAGGGCGATCACAACGCGTCGAGGGTCTTTTTCAGCTCGGCCGGTTGGATTTGTCCTAATTTTGTCTCGCGAATTTTGCCGGTTTCGTCGATGACGACCGTAAACGGGAGTGCGCCGGCCGTATTTCCGAAATTGCGGGCCAGATCGGCGCCCGCATAACCGCTGACGAACACCGGATAGTCGACCTTCACCTTCTGCAGAAAATTCTTCACGTTCTGGTCGGAATCGACGCCGATCCCGATGAAGCGGATGCCTTTTTGCTTGTATTGATGCGACAGCGCGACGAGCTCGGGCATTTCCTCGACGCACGGCCCGCACCACGAAGCCCAGAAATTGACCACGACCTTCTGGCCCTTGAAGGAAGCCAGCGTGGCCGGCTTGCCGTCGAGGCCCGTCAGCGACGCGGCCCACAACTGGTCGACGGGGCTGCCCTGTGCGGCGGGCGTGGCGGGTGCGGCGACGGCGACGCCGTCGTCGGCGCTGCCGACGCGGAACCAATGGCCGGCGGCGATCCCGCCGGCGACGGCGGCGGCCGCGACGACCGCGAGCGCCAACATGCGTTTCATCATCATCGTTGAATCATTCCGGTTCGGAAGGGGCTTTGCCTGCCTCGACCAGCGCGCGCAATGCGGCGGCGTCCGCGCGGGCGACCCGGCCGCGTGCGTCGGCCTTGACCGCGCCGCGCAGGTCGTCGCTCGCGTAGAGCGCGACGTGTATGCCGATCGCGTCCACGTCGCGCCGCGGGCGCCACAGGAAGCTGAGCGTCTCGACGTCGGCGCGACCGGCGAAATGCCGCGTCTCGGAGACGTCGTACTGGACGTTCTGGTTCAGCAGGTAGATCGCGACGTCCTTCGGGTTGTCGGTGAATATCTGCAAATGGATGTCCGAATGCTCGTTCGCGGTGCCATTGAGCACCGCGCCCGTCACATACGGATTGAACTCGGCGAGCCGGCGCATCCAGTCGAGCGCGATCTCGCGCAGGCGGCGAAGTTCGTCCGGCTGCGTGTCGCTCTGGAACAAGGCGAGGTACTCGCGCAGTTCTTCCTCGATCAGGTCGTTATCCGGCAGCCATTCGCCGGCAACGCGCGAATCGCCGAACAGCTGGCGCGCAGCCTTGCGCTTCGCGCCGGCGTAATCGAGACCGTCCTCCGCGATCAGGCGGGCGGCGGACTGGGCGATTTCCTCGCGGGCGCGCCGCGGGTCGACAAGTGATTTGCGAGACATGATCCGGCAATCATACTCGATCGCCGCAGCGCCCGAACGCGGTGCGGCTGCGCGCCGCCCGCCGCGCCCGGCGGCATCCGCGCGCATCGTTCGGGCTGCCGGGCACGACGGGCCGTCAGTTACAATGACGGTCTTTGTGTCGCGGCGAAAGTCGTTGGCCGGGCGGCCTGTCCGGCGAGCCGCAGACCTTCCTTTCCGAATCGACGGCGCCCGGCGGCGCGAAAGCATTCATCTATGCACATCCACATTCTTGGCATCTGCGGCACCTTCATGGGCGGTCTCGCCGTGCTCGCGCGCGAGGCGGGCCACACGGTGACGGGTTGCGACGCGGGGGTCTATCCGCCGATGAGCACGCAGCTCGAGGCGCAGGGCATCACGCTGATCGAAGGCTACGGCGCCGAGCAGATCGACCTGAAGCCCGACCTGTTCGTGATCGGCAACGTCGTCACGCGCGGCAACCCGCTGATGGAGGCGATCCTCGATCGCGGCCTGCCTTATGTATCGGGCCCGCAATGGCTCGGCGAGCACGTGCTGGCCGGCAAGTGGGTGCTCGCGGTCGCGGGCACGCACGGCAAGACGACCACTTCGTCGATGCTCGCGTGGCTGCTGGAGGATGCCGGCCTGAACCCGGGCTTCCTGATCGGCGGCGTGCCGCTGAATTTCGGCGTATCGGCGCGCCTGACCGATTCGAGCTTCTTCGTGATCGAGGCCGACGAATACGATACGGCGTTCTTCGACAAGCGCTCGAAGTTCGTCCACTACCGGCCGCGCACCACGGTGCTCAACAATCTCGAATTCGATCACGCCGACATCTTCCCGGATCTCGCCGCGATCGAAACGCAATTCCATCATCTGGTGCGCACCGTGCCGGGCGTCGGCCGGATCGTCACGAACGGCCGCTCGGACGCGCTGGAGCGCGTGCTCGCGCGCGGCTGCTGGAGCGAGGTCGAGCGTTTCGGCGTCGACGGCGGCTGGCAGGCGCTGCCGGCCGAGGACGGCGTGCCGGTCGACGAACGGTTCGCGGTGTATTCGCAGGCCGAGCGCGTCGGTGAAGTCGCGTGGCAGGTGCAGGGCGACCACAACCGGATGAACGCGCTCGCGGCGATCGCCGCCGCGCGCCACGTCGGCGTGCCGCCCGCGCAGGCGGCGGAATCCCTCGCGGCGTTCCGCAACGTGAAGCGGCGCATGGAAGTGCGCGGCAGCGTCGACGGCGTGACCGTCTACGACGACTTCGCGCACCACCCGACCGCGATCGAGACCACGATCGCCGGCCTTCGTGCGCGCATCGGCCGCCAAAATTCCCGCATTCTCGCGGTGCTCGAGCCACGTTCGAACACGATGAAGCTCGGCGTGATGAAGGCGCAACTGCCGGCCAGCCTGGCCGACGCCGATCTTGTGTTCGGCTACGGCGCGCCGACCGGGCGCGACGCGCTCGGCTGGAACCTGGGCGACGCGCTCGCGCCGCTCGGCGACAAGGCACGCGCGTTCGACGATCTCCACTTGCTGGTGAAGTCGGTCGTCGCGGCGGCGCGCCCCGGCGACCACGTGCTCGTGATGAGCAACGGCGGTTTCGGCGGCGTGCACCAGAAGCTGCTCGACGCGCTCGGGAGCCGCGCGTGATCCTGTACCTGCATGGGTTCCGGTCGTCGCCGGAGTCGCAGAAGTCGCGGCTGCTCGCGGCGCGCATGGCCGAGCTCGGCCGCATGCACGAGTGGCGATGCCCGTCGCTGTCGGTGTCGCCGCTCGACGCGATCGCCGTCGCGGAAGCGGAGGTGGCCGGTGCGCGCGACGTGACGGTGATCGGCAGCTCGCTCGGCGGCTACTACGCGACCTGGCTCGCCGAAAAGCACGGCTGGAAGGCGGTGCTGCTGAATCCGGCGATCGTGCCGCAGCGCGATCTCGAACAATATCTGGGCGAACAGCCGCTGTGGCACGGCGGCGGGTCGATCGTCGTCGAACGCCATCACCTGCACGAGCTCGATGTGCTGCGCGTGCCGGCGATTTCGCGCCCCGAACGCTACTATCTGTTCGCGGCGACGGGCGACGAAGTGCTGGACTACCGCGAGATGCTCGCCCATTACCCGGGCGCGAAAACGCGGGTGATCGACGGCAGCGATCACGGAATCAGCGAATTTGCCGACTATGTCGACGACGTTCTCGCCTTTTGCGACGACACGACGTCATGAACCCGGCGTCATGCCGATCGAATTCCCATCATCATCCGGCGCCGCCGACGCGGCGCCCGGCAGTCTGAACGAGAGTACTGAGTGAACGTTTTCTTCGAGGAATCGGGCAGTTTCAAGGCGGGCAGCGTGCTGTCGCGCCAGGGCGACGCGTTTCAGGTCGAGTTGCCCGGCGGGCGGCGGGCGAAGGTGCGCGCAAAGGACGTGCTGATCGAATTCGACAAGCCGGCCGCGGGCGAGCTGATGCAGGAAGCCGATACGGCCGCGCAGCAGATCGACCTGGATTTCCTGTGGGAATGCGCGCCGGCCGAGGAGTTCGCGTACACGGCGCTGGCCGCCGAGTACTTCGGCGCGACGTACGGCCCGGTCGAGCGCGCGGCGCTGGTGTTGCGGCTGCACGGCTCGCCCGTCTACTTCCGCCGCAAGGGGCGTGGCCAGTACCAGCGCGCGCCGGAAGAGCAGCTCAAGATGGCGCTCGCGTCGCTCGAGCGCAAGCGTCAGCAGGCGCTCGTCCAGGCGCAGTATGAAGAGGAACTGAAGGCCGGCAAGCTGCCGGAAGCGTTCGCGGGCAAGGTGCTCGGGATGCTGACGCGGCCGGACAAGAACGCGATCGAATACAAGGCGCTCGAGGCCGCGGCCGGCGCGCGCGGCGTGTCGCCGGCGCGGCTGATGCTGGACTGCGGCGGCATCGAGTCGCCGCGTGCGCTGCACGAGGCGCGCTTCCTCGCGGAATTCTTCCCGCACGGCACGGGCTTCCCGGCCGTCACGGTCGGCCCGCTGCCGGACGACCTGCCGCGCGCGGACGTCGAGGCGTTCTCGATCGACGACATCACGACGACCGAAATCGACGACGCTTTCTCGGTCGAGCACCTGTCCGACGGTCGCGTGCGGATCGGCGTGCACATCGCGGCGCCGGCGCTTGGCGTCGTGCGCGGCGATGCGGTCGACGCGATCGCGCGCGCGCGCCTGTCGACCGTCTACATGCCGGGCGACAAGATCACGATGCTGCCGGACGACGTCGTCGACGTGTTCACGTTGAAAGAGGGCGATTACCGCCCGGCGCTGTCGCTGTACATCATCGTCAACCGCGAGACGCAGGACATCGTCGCGAACGAGACGCGCGCCGAACTCGTGTTCGTGAAGAACAACCTGCGCCACAACACGCTCGACGAGCTCGTCAACGAAGAGACGCTCGCGGCCGGCACCGGCGACTACCCGCACAAGGACGACATCGCCGTGCTGTGGCCGCTCGCGCAGGCGCTGTTCGAGAAGCGCCAGGTCGCACGCGCGGGTTACGGGTTGAAGCGCGAAGTGCAGCGCAACACCGACTACAACTTCTACGTCGAAGGCGAGCGCGTGTCGATCACGCCGCGCCGCCGCGGGTCGCCGCTCGACCTGATCGTGTCGGAGCTCGCGATCCTCGCGAACTCGACGTGGGGCGCGTTCCTGCACGATCACACGGTGCCCGGCATCTACCGCTCGCAGCGCGGCTTCGGCGCGCCGGGCCCGAAGCGCACGCGGATGCAGACGTCGGCCGCGCCGCACGAAGGTCTCGGCGTCGCGCAGTATGCATGGAGCACATCGCCGCTGCGCCGCTATGTCGACCTCGTGAACCAGTGGCAGCTGCTCGCGTGCGTGCAGCACGGCGTCACCGCGAAGCTCGCCGCGCCGTTCAAGCCGAAGGACGCCGATCTGTACGCGGTCGTGCAGGGCTTCGACGACACCTATTCCGCGTACGCCGACTATCAGCGCCGGATGGAGTATTTCTGGTGCCTGCGCTGGCTCGCGCAGGAGCAGAAGAAGCACGTCGTCGCGAGCGTCGTGAAGGGCGATCTCGTGCGCCTCGAGGAAATTCCGCTGCTCCTGCACGTGCCGGGCCTCGGCGTGCATGCACGCGGCACGCGCGTGCTGCTCGACGTGATGTCGCTCGACGAGCTGACGATCGAGGCGTCGGTGCGGCTGCTAAACGTGCTCGACGCGCCGACCGTGACGAGCGGCGATGCGGCGGATGAAGAGGAAGAGACCGAAGGCGGCGACGATACGCTGGTCGATGCGCAAGACGCGTCGGCGGAATCCGAGGCCGAAGCGCTGGCCGAGTCGGACGGCGTGACGGCCGAAGGCGGCGAGGCCGCGAACGCCAACAGCCAGGCAAGCGAAGAGGGGCGCGCATCATGAGCGCAGTCGCGTCGACGAGCGGTGCCGACCGCTACGTGGTGTTCGGCAATCCGGTGGCGCACAGCAAGTCGCCGTTCATCCACGCGCAGTTCGCCGCGCAGACGGGCGAGGCGATCGTCTACGAGCACCGGCTCGCGCCGGTCGACGGCTTCGAGGCCGCCGTGCGCGCGTTCATCGCCGAAGGCGGCCGCGGCGCGAACGTGACGGTGCCGTTCAAGCTCGACGCGCATGCGCTCGCCGACACACTGTCGCCGCGCGCGGCGGCGGCGGGCGCGGTGAACACGCTGCGCATCGACGCCGACGGCCGCATCCATGGCGACAACACCGACGGCGTCGGCCTCGTGCGCGACATCGAGTCGAATCTCGGCGTGTCGCTCGCGGGCGCGCGCATCCTGCTGCTCGGCGCGGGCGGCGCCGCGCGAGGCGTCGTGCTGCCGCTGCTCGACCGCGCGCCGCTGTCGATCACGATCGTGAACCGCACGGCGAGCAAGGCCGAGGCGCTCGTCGGCCAGTTCACGCAGGCCGCGCACGATGCGGGCTGCACGCTCGCGGGCGGCGGTCCCGACGTGGTGCGCGCGGAGCCGTACGACGTGGTGATCAACGCGACGGCCGGCAGCCTCGATGCGGCGCTGCCGGAGTGCGACGCGGCCGCGTTCGGCGCGGGCACGCTCGCGTACGACATGATGTACGGTGCGCAGCCGACCGTGTTCATGCAGCATGCGGCGTCGCTCGGCGCGCGCACGGCCGACGGGCTGGGGATGCTGGTCGAGCAGGCGGCCGAATCGTTCTTCATCTGGCGCGGCGTGCGGCCGGATGGTGCACCGGTGCTGGCCGCGCTGCGTCAGGCGCTCGCGGCGACCTGAGCGGAGCACGGCAGGTGGTGGCGGTAAGCGGCACGCAGCACGCGCGGACGATCAGCCCGACCCGCTGGATCGTCTATGCGGGTTCGGTGTTCGCGGGCGCATGGTTCGCGACGCAGCTGTTCTATCTCGTGCAGATCGCGCTGTGGTCGTTCGTGAATCCCGGTTCGACCGCGTTCATGCGCACCGACGCGTGGTGGCTGTCGCGCGACAAGCCGCCCGCGCAGATCCAGCACCGGTGGGTGCCGTACGACCAGATCTCGCGCAACCTGAAGCGCGCGCTGATCGCGTCGGAGGATTCGACCTTCGCGACCAACAACGGCTACGACGTCGACGCGATCCTGCAGGCGTGGGAGAAGAACAAGGCGCGCGGCCGGATCGTCGCGGGCGGCTCGACGATCACGCAGCAGCTCGCGCGCAACCTGTTCCTGTCGCGCGAGAAGAGCTACATCCGCAAGGGGCAGGAGCTGATCATCACGTGGATGCTCGAGACGGTGCTCGACAAGGAGCGGATCTTCGAGATCTACCTGAATTCGGTCGAATGGGGGCGCGGCGTGTACGGTGCCGAGGCCGCCGCACGCTATTACTACAGGATTCCCGCGAGCCGGCTCGGCGCGTGGCAGTCGGCGCGCCTCGCGGTGATGCTGCCGAAGCCGCGCTGGTTCGACGCGCACCGCGGCTCGGCCTACCAGGCGCAGCGCGCGGCCGTGATTGCCCGCCGGATGGGCGCGGCCGAGCTTCCGCAATCGCAGTGAGCGGCGCGCTCGCGCCGTCGCATTGTCCGTTCTGTCGCCGGCGCGCCGATGGTGCGCTGCAGCGCATTCACGCCGCCCCCATTTCGGGTCACATCCATTAGACGAAATCGTCTATTTCGGTTTGCTGAGCAATGCCCGCGGCCGCGCGACTTTGTTTGCCGATATGGCGCGAAATTCGCGGGGTTTTAGTGGCGCCGGGTAAACACAAAAGCCGCTGAAAGCCACGTGAAATGCAACGGTTCGTGAATCGAAGCATTCCTGAAAGGTGTGCACTGCACCGAGCGCCGATCAAATATTTCCAAATTTTTCAAAGCCCACCCGCTCGCGTATATTGGCCAGCGCCTCGGCTTATCGGCCGCATTCGAGGCGGGGGGCGGCTTACCCGGCTGCTCGACACAAAAAACATACGAGAGAAGGAAAGCAACGATGCCAGCGAGCAAAGCGAAGCTGTTGTTGGGGGTTGTGTTCTCTTCGCTGATTCTGACGGCCTGCAACGACGACGTGACGTCGTCCGCCGCGGCAGGTGCCGACAATTCAGCCGATCCCGCCGCACAGGTGGACAGGCCGTACAACGATCCCAACAGTTATTCGTCGAGTGCGACCGCATCGCTCGACGCGTCCGCCGCGGTTGAAAAGGCCGCCATCACCCATCACCAGATCACGCTGAACGGCAAGACGATCCGTTACACGGCCACCGCCGGCCATCTCGTCGCACGCAATCCGCAGACGGGCGCGCCCGAAGCATCGTTCTTCTACGTCGCCTACACGGCCGACAACCAGCCTGCGGCGAAACGGCCCGTCACGTTCCTGTACAACGGCGGCCCCGGCTCGGCATCGGTATGGCTGCATCTCGGCTCGTTCGGTCCGAAGCGGATCCAGACCGGTGACCCGAATGCGAACGCGTCGACGTTCCCGTTCGTCGACAACGCGGAGAGCCTGCTCGACACGACCGACCTCGTGTTCGTCGACGCGATCGGCACCGGCTTCTCCGAGGCGATCGCGCCGAACACGAACCAGACGTTCTGGGGCGTCGACCAGGACGGCGGCGCGTTCCGCGACTTCGTGACGCGCTACCTCGCCGCGAACCAGCGCAACGATTCGCCGAAGTACCTGTTCGGCGAGTCGTACGGCACGCCGCGCACCGACGTGCTCGCGAACCTGCTCGAGACGGCCGGCGTGAAGCTCGCCGGCATCGTGCTGCAGTCGTCGATCCTGAACTACAACGCGAACTGCGACATGGCGAGCGACTATATCGGCAACTCGAACAACGGGTCGAGCCCGGTGAGCTGCGCGGGCTTCGTGCCGTCCTATGGCACCGTCGGCGCGTACTACCAGCTGGACAATCCGAACCCGTCGAGCCTGCCGCAGTATGCGGACCAGATGCGCCTGCTGACGGCCGGCAGCTACACGCCCGCCGTGAACGCGTATCTCGCGAGCCACACGCCGCCGTCGCCGACGCTCGTCACGACGATGGTGAATTCGACCGGCGTGAAGCAGTCGCTGTGGAATGCGGACTTCAACGTGGTTCCGACCTTCTTCGACAACAGCTTCCAGGTGGCGCTGATCCCGGGCACGCTGATCGGCCGCTACGACGCGCGCGTGAACGTGCCGTCGTCGAGCCCGCTCGCGGCGGACGGCGACCCGTCGAGCACGTTCATCACGAAGCCGTTCACCGACACGATCGGCAGCTACCTGCCGAACGTGCTGAAGTACAGCGCGCAGACGGCGTACTCGCTCAGCAGCAATGCGATCCAGACCTGGGACTGGACGCACGACGGCCTCGCGATGCCCGACACGATTCCCGATCTCGCGGCGGCGCTGACGCTGAATCCGTCGCTGAAGGTGCTGTCGCTGAACGGATATCACGACATCGCGACGCCGTTCTACCAGACCGAGCTCGACCTCGCGCGGCTCGGGTCGCAACCGAACCTGACGATCAAGGACTATCAGGGTGGACACATGGTCTATCTCGACGATACGTCGCGTCCGCAGGAGAAGGCCGACCTCGTGACCTTCTACAACGCGGCCGCGCACTGATGCGACAGGCGGGCCTGGCGACGCGCGCCCGTGGCGGCGCCGGTCGCCGACCGTCGACGACCTCATTCCAGACTGGAGCCTGACATGAAGAAACGTTTCATCGTCGTTGCCACGGCGCTCGCATGCGCCGGCGTTGCAGCATCCGTGTCCGCGTTCGCGCAGGCGAGCGACGCCGCCGCACCGGCGCGCGCACGCCAGGCGCAGCTCGGCGATCCGTACGTGCCGCCGGCCGCGCGCAAGCCGACCGCCGGCACGCAGACGACCGGCGCCGCGCTGCACGCGCAGGTGGTGCGCAAGCTCGCGCAGCAGTTCGGCGCGGCCGACACGCAGAACACCGGTTCGATCACCGAAGCACAGGCGCGCGCGGCCGGCCTCGGCTATGTCGCGAACCACTTCCGGCAGATCGACGCGAGCGGCAGCGGCCGCGTGTCGTTCTCCGACGTGCAGCACTACATGCAGGCGCGCAGCACGAACCAGCAGTAAGCGCGGCGCATGCGGGCAAACGGGGGCGGAACCTGCGACGCGGCGGGTTCCGCCCCCGTGCACATGGCGCGGCCGTTTCCCGTGGCTGTCGCGGCTTTCCGCCAAATTCTCATTATCTGGACAGTGCATTCAAATATTGGAGGCGAGTGCGTGCGCTCCTACAATCCGAAGCACATCGACAGCTTCGGACCCACGCATCGCGCGGCGCCCGACGCACACGGAGACACATTCCATGAAATTCGCCGGGCGTTTTCCTCGGTGCATCGACCGCCGCCTCGCCGCGACGCCGGACACCGTGCCGGCCTCGCGACAGCGGCTTCACCGATTCCGTTGAAGCAGCCTGTTCCATGACCAAGATGCCTGATTCCCTTGCCTTCGACGCCCGGCGCGCGACGCCGGACGATGCGCCGCTCACCGACAGCATCGGCGCGACCAGCACGCCGCTCGACCTTGCCGCGCAGCAGGCCGGCACGCAGACGCTGCTGCGCGGTCTCGCGATCCTCGAAGCGATCGCGAACGGTGCGCGCGACATGCGTGCGATCGGCGCCGCGCTCGGCACGACGCGCAGCACGACGCACCGTCTCGTCAGCAGCCTCGTGCAGGCGCGCTACCTGCGCCAGGTGCAGGGCGGCTACCTGCTCGGCCCGAAGCTGATCGAGCTCGGCACCATCGCGCTCGAACAGATGCCGCTCACGGCGGTGGCGAGGCCGCACCTCGAAGCGCTCGCGGAAGCGACGCTCGACACGATCCACCTCGGCGTACGCGACGGCGACGACGTGCTGTACATCGACAAGATTCCCGGCACGCGCGGCCTCGAGATGCGTTCGCGGGTCGGCCACCGGATGCCGCTCGCGTCGACCGGCATCGGCAAGGCGATGATGCTCGACCTCGATCCGGACCGGTGGCGCTCGCTGTTCGAGGCCGCGCGGCGTGCGCTGGCCGGCGTCAATTTCAAGCCGGACAACCGGCCCGAGACGAGCGCGTTCCTGCAGCGCATGGCGCATTACGCGGCCGGCGGCTACACGTTCGATCTCGAGGAAAACGAAGCGTCGATCCGCTGCGTGGCCGCACCGATCCGCGACGCATCGGGCGCGGTCGTCGCGGCCGTGTCGGTCGCGAGCACGATTCCGTACATGCCGCACGACCGGATGGACGAACTGATTCCGCTCGTGCAGCGCGAAGCGCGAGCCATTTCCTCGGAACTGGGCTGGAGCCCGCCGCAGGGTACCCGCAGGATCAAACGATGACCAATTCGACCCGGATCGCTCCGGATGCCAATTCCGCCGCCCCGTCGCTGATCGCGCTCGACTGGGGCACGACGTCGCTGCGCGCCTATCTGTTCGACGCGCACGGCGCGCTGATCGACACGCGCAGCCGCGCGGCGGGTGTGATGCACGTGCCGGCCGGCGGCGCGCGTGCGTTCGATGTCGTGTTCGAGGAAGCGTGCGGCGACTGGCTCGACCGTGCGCCGGGCGTGCCGGTGCTGGCCGCCGGGATGGTCGGTAGCGCGCAGGGCTGGCGCGAGGCGCCGTACGTCGCGGTGCCGGCCGGCGCGGACGCGCTCGTCGCGGGCCTCGTCACGGTGACGACGTCGCGTGGCACGACGGTGTCGATCGTGCCCGGCGTGATTGTGACGGGCGAGTTGCCCGACGTGATGCGCGGCGAAGAAACGCAGATATTCGGCGCACTCGCGAACGATCTCATGCTTGGCGCCGATCATTCAGGGGTACTGATCGGCTTGCCGGGCACCCATGCGAAGTGGGCGTGGGTGAAGGACGGGCTCATCGAGCGCTTCCAGACTTTCATGACGGGCGAGCTGTACGCCGCGCTGCGCGACCACACGATCCTCGGCCGCACGATGCGCGCGAGCGCGTCGCCCGACCGAGCGGCATTCGCGCGCGGCGTGGCGGTAGCCCGCGGCGCGCAGCGCACGGGGCTGCTGGCGACGATCTTCAGCACGCGCACGCTTGGCCTGACCGACCGGCTCGCACCCGATGCGCAGGGCGACTACCTGTCCGGCCTGCTGATCGGCCATGAGCTCAACGCGCTCGACGCGATGCTCGCGGAGCGCGGCGTCGCGCTCGCGAACCAGCCGCTGCTGCTGATCGGCGACGACGGATTGTGTGCGCGCTACGTCGACGCGCTGCGCGTGTTCGGCTGCACGCATGCGCGCGTCGTCGCACAGGCGACCGAACGCGGCATGTGGTGGATCGCGTCGCGCGCCGGACTCGTGCGCGCGGACGGCGAACCCGTCTGCGCCGACCAATGAACCGCTTGAAGAGGAACTGCCGATGTCGTCCGACCTTACGCTGCCCGCGCCGTACACGCCGCACGCCGCATTGATGCGCGCCTTCGACGCGTGCCCGCTGATCGCGATCATGCGTGGCATCACGCCCGCCGACGCGGCCGACCACGGCCATGCGCTGTATGAAGCCGGCTTCCGGATCGTCGAGGTGCCGCTCAACTCGCCCGAGCCGTTCGACAGCATCGCGGCGCTGCGTCGCGCGTTGCCGGACGACATGATCGTCGGCGCGGGCACCGTGCTGCGCGCCGAATTCGTCGATCGCGTGCAGGACGCGGGCGGCACGCTGATCGTGATGCCGCACAGCGACGCGGCCGTGATCCGCCGCGCACGTGAGCGCGGCCTCGCGAGCTCGCCGGGCGTCGTGACGCCGACCGAGGCGTTCGCGGCGCTCGCGAACGGTGCCGACGTGCTGAAGATGTTCCCGGCCGAGCAGTTCGGCGTGCCTGTCGTGAAGGCGTGGCGCGCGGTGATCGACCGCGCGGTGCCGCTGATCCCGGTCGGTGGAATCTCGCCGGACAACATGCAGCCGTTCCTCGCGGCCGGTGCCAATGGCTTCGGGCTCGGCTCGGCGCTGTACCGGCCCGGCCAGTCGGCGGACGCGACCGCGGCGAACGCGCGTGCGTTCCAGGCCGGCCTGCGCGCGGCGCGCGCCGGAGCCGCATGATGGGACGCCTCGCGGGCAAGGTCGCGATGGTGACGGGCGCGGGCCGCGGGATCGGTGCCGCGATCGCGCACGCGTTCGCGCGCGAGGGCGCGGCCGTCGCGCTCGTCGACCTCGACTTCCCGCAGGCGCAGCACACGGCCGCCGCGATCGCGCGCGACATCGACGACGCGCGCGTGCTGGCGCTGCATGCGGACGTTGCGCGGCAGGCGTCGGTGCGCGATGCGCTCGCGCAGACCGAAGCGGCGTTCGGCCGGCTCGACGTGCTGGTGAACAACGCGGGCATCAACGTGTTCGCCGATCCGCTGACGATGACGGACGACGACTGGCGCCGCTGCTTCGCGGTCGACCTCGACGGCGTGTGGCACGGCTGCCGTGCGGCGCTTCCGGGGATGGTCGAACGCGGTCGCGGCAGCATCGTGAACATCGCGTCGACGCATGCGTTCCGGATCATCCCGGGCTGCTTTCCGTACCCGGTCGCGAAGCACGGCGTGCTGGGCCTCACGCGTGCGCTCGGCATCGAATACGCGGCGCGCAACGTGCGCGTGAACGCGATCGCGCCGGGCTACATCGAGACGCAGCTCACGCGCGACTGGTGGGATGCGCAGGCCGATCCGGCCGCGGCGCGCGCCGAGACGCTCGCGCTGCAGCCGATGAAGCGGATCGGCAAGCCGGAGGAGGTCGCGATGACGGCCGTGTTCCTCGCGTCCGACGAGGCGCCGTTCATCAATGCCGCGTGCATCACCGTCGACGGCGGGCGCGCGGCGCTGTACCACGACTGACGCAACGAATCGAAAGACCGCACGTGCGACGGCCGCGCGCACGCTGCGTCGAAACCAACAAGCGGCTGCATCCTGTTCGATGAAGACAAGGAGACACTGGAGATGAAACGCAGAACGTTCGTAACGCTGGCCGCCGCGGCCGCGGTGGTGATGGGCAGCCCGGTTGCGCACGCGGCCGATCCGGTCAAGATCGGCTTCCTGGTGAAGCAGCCGGAAGAGCCGTGGTTCCAGGACGAATGGAAATTCGCCGAGATGGCCGCGAAGGACAAGGGCTTCACACTCGTGAAGATCGGTGCGCCGTCGGGCGAGAAGGTCATGAGCGCGATCGACAACCTGTCCGCGCAGAAGGCGCAGGGTTTCATCATCTGCACGCCCGACGTGAAGCTTGGGCCGGGCATCGTCGCGAAGGCGAAGTCGCACAACCTGAAGATGATGACGGTCGATGACCGCCTTGTCGACGGCGCGGGCAAGCCGATCGAAGCGGTCCCGCACATGGGGATTTCCGCCTACAACATCGGCAAGCAGGTCGGCGACGGCATCGCGGCCGAGATCAAGAAACGCGGCTGGAACATGAAGGACGTCGGCGCGATCGACATCACCTACGAGCAACTGCCGACCGCGCACGACCGCACGAGCGGCGCGACCGACGCGCTGGTCGCGGCCGGCTTGCCGAAGGCGAACGTGATCGCGGCGCCGCAGGCGAAGACCGATACCGAGAACGCATTCAACGCGGCGAACATCGCGCTCACGAAGAACCCGCAGTTCAAGCATTGGGTCGCGTACGGCCTGAACGACGAGGCCGTGCTCGGCGCGGTGCGCGCGGCCGAAGGGCGCGGCTTCAAGGCGGACAACATGATCGGCATCGGCATCGGCGGTTCCGAATCGGCGCTGAACGAGTTCAAGAAGCCGCAGCCGACGGGCTTCTACGGCACCGTGATCATCAGCCCGAAGCGCCACGGCGAGGAAACCTCCGAGCTGATGTACGCGTGGATCACGCAGGGCAAGGCACCGGCGCCGCTGACGCTGACGACGGGCATGCTCGCGACGCGCGACAACGTGTCGAAGGTGCGCGACGAGATGGGGCTCGCATCGAAGTAAGCGGCCCGCCGGCTGCCGCGGCGATGCGGCGGCCGGCGGTCGATCGATCCGGAAGTGGGGGAGACGACGTGTCAGCGGCACTGCGTTTTGACAATATCGGCAAGGTATTTCCCGGCGTGCGCGCACTCGACGGCATCTCGTTCGACGTGCACGCGGGCGAGGTACATGGCCTGATGGGCGAGAACGGCGCGGGCAAGTCGACGCTGCTGAAGATTCTCGGTGGCGAATACCAGCCCGATGCGGGCAGCGTGCTGGTCGACGGCCAGCCCGTGCATTTCTCGAGTGCGGCCGCGTCGATCGCGGCCGGCATCGCGGTGATTCACCAGGAGCTGCAGTACGTGCCCGACCTGACGGTCGCGGAGAACCTGCTGCTCGGCCGCCTGCCCAATGCGCTCGGCTGGGTGAGGAAGGGGGAGGCGAAGCGCCACGTGCGCGAGCGGCTGGCCGCGATGGGCGTCGATCTCGATCCCGACGCGAAGCTCGGGCGGCTGTCGATCGCGCAGCGGCAGATGGTCGAAATCTGCAAGGCGCTGATGCGCAACGCGCGCGTGATCGCGCTCGACGAACCGACCAGCTCGCTGTCGCATCGCGAGACCGAGGTGCTGTTCAAGCTCGTCGATGACCTGCGCGCGCAGGGCCGCGCGCTGATCTACATCTCGCACCGGATGGACGAGATCTACCGGCTGTGCGATGCCTGCACGATCTTTCGCGACGGGCGCAAGATCGCGTCGCACGCGTCGCTCGACGACGTGCCGCGCGAGCGGCTGGTCGCGGAGATGGTCGGGCGCGAGATCTCGGATATCTACCATTACGCGCCGCGCACGCTCGGCGACGTGCGGTTTTCCGCCGAAGGGGTCGACGGCGCCGCGCTGCGCGAACCCGCAAGCTTCTCGGTGCGCGCGGGCGAGATCGTCGGCTTCTTCGGGCTGGTCGGCGCGGGGCGCAGCGAACTGATGCGGCTCGTGTACGGCGCGGACCGCCGGCGCGCGGGCGTGCTCATGCTCGACGGCCGGCGCATCGACGTGAAGCGCACCGGCGACGCGATCCGCCACGGCATCGTGCTGTGCCCGGAGGATCGCAAGGAGGAAGGGATCATCGCGATGGCGTCGGTCGCGGAGAACATCAACATCAGCTGCCGCCGTCATTCGCTGCGCGCGGGGCTCTTTATCGACCGCAAGACCGAAAGCGAAACGGCCGACCGCTTCATCCAGCGGCTGAAGATCAAGACGCCGAACCGGAGGCAGAAGATCCGCTTCCTGTCGGGCGGCAACCAGCAGAAGGCGATCCTGTCGCGCTGGCTCGCGGAGCCCGACCTGAAGGTCGTGATCCTCGACGAGCCGACGCGCGGCATCGACGTCGGCGCGAAGCACGAGATCTACGACGTGATCTACCGGCTCGCGGAGCGCGGCTGCGCGATCGTGATGGTGTCGTCGGAACTGCCGGAGGTCCTCGGCGTGTCCGACCGCATCGTCGTGATGCGGGAACGGCGGATCGCGGGCGAGCTGCCGCGCGATCAGGCGAACGAGCACGCGGTGCTGAGCCTCGCGTTGCCGCAGACGAGCGCCGTCGAGGCGGCCTGACGCGGTTTTGGGTCGCCCCGAGCGACGCACGACATTCGAATCGATCACGCGCGGCGCGGGCCGCGCGATGCAGGAGCAGGAGACACAACCATGCAAGTCAGGGAAAACCTCGCCAGCGCAGCCGTGAAGCCATCGGCCGACGCGCTGGTTCCGCAGCAGAGCGACCGCCAGAAGTGGTGGCAGCACCTCACCGAATACAGCCTGATCGCGATCTTCGCGGTGATGTTCCTGACGATGTCGCTGACGGTCGATCACTTCTTCTCGATCGACAACATGCTTGGCCTCGCGCTGTCGATCTCGCAGATCGGGATGGTCGCGTGCACGATGATGTTCTGTCTGGCCTCGCGCGACTTCGACCTGTCGATCGGCTCGACCGTCGCGTTCTCGGGCGTGTTGTGCGCGATGGTGCTGAACGCGACCGACAACACCTTCGTCGCGATCGTCGCGGCGGTCGCGGCGGGTGCCGCGATCGGCTTCGTGAACGGCGCGGTGATCGCGTACCTTCGCATCAACGCGCTCATCACGACACTCGCGACCATGGAAATCGTGCGCGGGCTCGGCTTCATCGTGTCGAAGGGGCAGGCGGTCGGCGTGTCGTCGGATACGTTCATTGCGCTCGGCGGGCTCACGCTCTTCGGCGTGTCGCTGCCGATCTGGGTCACGCTGCTGTGCTTCATCGTGTTCGGCGTGCTGCTGAACCAGACGGTGTACGGCCGCAACACGCTCGCGATCGGCGGCAACCCCGAGGCGTCGCGGCTCGCCGGGATCAACGTCGAACGCACGCGCGTGGTCATCTTCCTGATCCAGGGTGCGGTGACGGCGCTCGCCGGCGTGATCCTCGCATCGCGCATCACGTCGGGCCAGCCGAACGCCGCGCAGGGCTTCGAGCTGAACGTGATCTCCGCGTGCGTGCTCGGCGGCGTGTCGCTGATGGGCGGCCGCGCGACGATCTCGGGCGTCGTGATCGGCGTGCTGATCATGGGCACCGTCGAGAACGTGATGAACCTGCTGAACATCGACGCGTTCTACCAGTACCTGGTGCGCGGCGCGATCCTGCTCGCGGCCGTGTTGCTCGACCAGTTGAAGAACCGCGGCGTACGCGACTGACCGATTCCACGGAGACGATTCGCATGACCATCGAAACTTCCGCGCAGGAGCCGCGCGCCGCGAGCGACGCGCGCTATGCGCGCTACCCGAGCCTCGCGGATCGCGCGGTGCTGATCACGGGCGGCGCGACCGGCATCGGCGCATCGTTCGTCGCGCATTTCGCGCGGCAGGGCGCGCGCGTCGCGTTCGTCGACCTCGACGCGCACGCGGGCCAGGCGCTGGCGGAAAGCCTCGCGCAGATGCCGGAGGTCCGTCACGCGCCGCTGTTCCTCCCGTGCGACCTGACCGACATCGACGCGCTGCGCCGCACGATCGACGCGATCCGCGCACGGATCGGCGCGATCGCGGTGCTCGTGAACAATGCGGCGAACGACACGCGCCATGCGATCGGCGACGTGACGCCCGCCTCGTTCGACGCGGGCATCGCGGTGAACCTGCGCCACCAGTTCTTCGCCGCGCAGGCGGTGATCGACGACATGAAGCAGCAGAGCGGCGGCGCGATCATCAATCTCGGCTCGATCAGCTGGATGCTGAAGAACGGCGGCTATCCCGTCTACGTGATGGCGAAGGCGGCCGTGCAGGGGCTCACGCGCGGCCTCGCGCGCGATCTCGGCCCGTGCGGGATTCGCGTGAACTCGCTGGTGCCCGGCTGGGTGATGACCGACAAGCAGCGCAGGCTGTGGCTCGACGACGCGGGCCGTGCGGCGATCAAGGCCGGCCAGTGCCTCGACGCCGAGCTGCTGCCGGACGATCTCGCGCGCATGGCGCTGTTTCTCGCGGCCGACGACAGCCGGATGATCACCGCGCAGGACGTGGTGGTCGACGGCGGCTGGGCCTGACTGACTGTTCGCGTTCGCGCGAAGCCGCGCGACGACCCGTATCGTTTCATCGACGAAGGAAAGGAGCTCACCATGACCGCCACGTCCTCGCGCGCGTCGTCCACGAGCCAGTCGCGCCGCGCGCGCCTGGCCGCCGCCGCGCAGCCGGTCAGCGCCGGCCCGCAAACCGCGGCGTTCGCACAGGGCATCGGCGCCGCGCATGCGGCGGCCGTCACGCTGTCGAACGCGTCGCTGCGGCTCGACGTGCTGCCGCACCTGGGCGGCGGCATCGCGCGCTTCGACTGGCGCGGCGACCACGGCGCGCTGCAGCCGGTGTTCCGCCGCTGCGAGCACCCGGAAACGGCGACGGACCCGAACGAGCTCGCGTGCTATCCGCTGCTGCCTTACTCGAACCGGATCGGCAATGGCCGCTTCGAATGCGACGGGCGCAGCGTCGCGGTGCCGCGCAACCGCCGCGACGAACCGCTGCCGATCCACGGCGACGGCTGGCTCGCGCCGTGGCAGGTGGACGACGCGACCGACACGACGCTGCAGCTGTCGCTCGATCGCGCGAGCGGCGCGCCGCATGCGTTCCGCGCGATCCAGTCGTTCGCGCTCGACGACGCGACGCTGTCGATCGCGCTGACGATCGAGAACGCGGGGCGCGCGCGGCTTCCGTTCGGGCTCGGCGTGCATCCGTTCCTGGTGCGCGACGACGCGACCGAGCTGGCCGCGGCCGCCGGCGGGTTGTGGCTGTCGGGCGCCGATTTCCTGCCGGTGCGGCATGTGAGCGTGCCGCCGGCCTGGCAGTTCGGCGTCGCGTATCCGTTGCCGGCGACGCTCGTCAATCATGCATTCACCGGCTGGGGCGGCCATGCGACGGTGAGCTGGCCGCGCCGCGGGCTGTCGCTGACGGTCGCGGCCGACGCCGACGCGTACGTGCTCTATACGCCGCCCGGCGAGGCGTTCTTCTGTTTCGAGCCGGTCGATCATCCGATCAATGCGGTGAACCTGCCGGGCGGCGCGGCCGCGCACGGGATGACGCTGCTCGCGCCGGGCGAGCGGCTCACGCGGCGTTTCGCGTTCACCGTCGAGCGGGCCGATGCGCGCGTCGATGCGGCCGCGCGCGAGGGACGCCGGCGACGCGGGTAAAATACGCGGTCTACCAACGGTTTGCCGCGAGAACCCGCCATGTCTTCCCCGCTTACTTTCATCGAATCGCTGCGCGCCGCGTGGCAGCGCACGAATTCGCTGCTGTGCGTCGGCCTCGATCCCGAGCCGTCGCGTTTTCCCGTGCAGTTCGACGGCCAGCCCGACGCGATCTTCGAATTCTGCCGGCAGATCGTCGACGCGACCGCGCAGTATGCGAGCGCCTTCAAGCCGCAGATCGCGTACTTCGCCGCGCATCGCGCGGAAGATCAGCTCGAACGCCTGATCGCGCACATCCACCTCCAGCATCCGGGCCTGCCCGTGATCCTCGACGCGAAGCGCGGCGACATCGGCAGCACCGCCGAGCAGTACGCGCGCGAAGCGTTCGAGCGCTATCGCGCGGACGCGGTCACCGTGAACCCGTACATGGGCTACGACTCGGTCGAGCCGTACTTCGAGCATGACGGCAAGGGCGTGATCGTGCTGTGCCGCACGTCGAACCCGGGCGGCTCGGACCTGCAGTTCCTCGACACCAACGGCCGGCCGCTGTACCAGGTCGTCGCGGATCTCGCGGCGAACAAGTGGAACGCGAAGAACGGCCAGCTCGGCCTCGTGGTCGGCGCGACCTTCCCGAACGAAATCGAGATCGTGCGCGGGATCGTCGGCGACATGCCGCTGCTGATTCCCGGCATCGGCGCGCAGGGCGGCGACGTGCAGGCGACCGTCAACGCGGGCCGCACGGCTGACGGCACCGGGATGATGATCAACTCGTCGCGCGCGATCCTGTACGCGAGCAACGGCGAGGATTTCGCCGAAGCCGCGGCGCTCGCCGCGCAGAAGACGCGCGATACGATCAACGCGCATCGCTGACATACCGGCCGCCCGTCAGGGTGGCCGCTCGCCGTGCCCGCGCTCGCGGGCCGCGCGCCTTCCTCGCGTGTTTGCCGCCCTGGCGCACGCGAACAACTTCCCGTCGCTTCCGTACCGCATGTCGGCAATTTGGTCGCGCGATGCTCCCGTTTGTCATCGATCCGTAACCAAAATGTCAAGAAAGGGAGCGACGCCATGCCCAAGCTGTCCCGACGTCTTTTGAGCGCGCTTGCCGCGTCGTTGTGCATGACGTTCGCCCACGCGGCGGACCTGTCGCACTGGCCGGCGGACAGCGCGAAGGCGCTGAACGCGATGATCGCCGAGCACGCGCATCGCGGCGATTACGCGGTGTTCGACGCCGACAACACGACCTATCGCTACGACCTCGAGGAATCGCTGCTGCCGTATCTCGAGAACCACGGCGTGCTCACGCGCGACTCGCTCGACCCGTCGCTGAAGCTGATCCCGTTCAAGGATTCCGCCGACTACAAGGAATCGCTGACGAGCTACTACTACCGGCTCTGCGAGATCGACGACCTGGTCTGCTACCCGTGGATCGCGCAGGCGTTTGCGGGGCTGTCGCTCGCGGACCTGAAGCGCCACGTCGACGCGATGCTCGCCGACGGCAAGCCGGTGCCGATCCGCTACTGGCAGGGCGACAAGGTCGTCGACGGCACGGCGAACCCGCCGCGCTTCTTCCGCGGGATGCAGGAGCTGTACAACGCGCTGCGCGAGAACGGGATCGAGGTCTACGTGATGACGGCCGCGCACGAGGAGCTCGCGCGGCTCGTGCTGGCCGATCCGAAATACGGCTACAACGTGAAGCCGCAGAACGTGATCGGCGTGACGACGCTGCTGCGCAACCCGGCGACGGGCGCGCTGACCACGTCACGGCTGCAGATCAAGGCCGGCAAGTACGACGAGGCCGCGAACCGCGAGCTCGTGATCACGCCGTTCCTGATGAACCCGATGACGTGGTACGAAGGCAAGCTCGGCTCGATCGCCGGCTGGATCGACCAGTGGAAGAAGCCGGTGCTCGTCGCGGGCGACACGCCGAAATCCGACGGCTACATGCTGCTGAACGCGACCGACGTCGCGCGCGGCGGCGTGCGCGTGTGGGTGAACAAGAAGGACAAGCAGATGGCGCAGATCCGCGCGTGGTCGGACGAATCGGCCGCGCAGCAGAAGGCGCTCGGCCTGCCGGTCACGGCGGACAAGAACTGGATCGTCGTGAAGCCCGACGCGATCCAGTAAGCGGCCAGGGGCGCTGGCCGCCCCCGCCGTGGCCGCGGCGGATCAGCCTTCGCGCTCGTCGAGCAGCTTCAGCAGCCCGCGCAGCGCATGTGCGGCCGCCTGCGTGCGGATCTGCTCGCGGTCGCCCTTGAACACGAGTGTCTCGACGTCGGTATGCAACCGGTTGCTCCACCCGAACGACACGGTGCCGACCGGCTTCTTCTCGCTGCCGCCTGCCGGGCCGGCGATGCCGGTGACGGACAGCGCGACCTGCGCGCGGCTGTTGCGCAGCGCGCCTTCAGCCATCGCGCGCGCGACCGGTTCGCTGACGGCGCCGTGTTTGTCGATCAGGTCGGGCGGCACGCCGATCATCTCGGTCTTGGCCTGGTTCGAATAGGTGACGAAGCCGCGCTCGAACCACTGGCTGCTGCCGGAGATGTCGGTGATCGCGGCGGCGATCATGCCGCCCGTGCAGGATTCGGCGGTGGCGAGCGACAGGTGCTCGTCACGCAGCTTGTTGCCTGCGCGGATCGCAAGCTGGTGGACGACGGAATCGGTTGGCATGCGCGTCGGGAAACGGGAGTCGGGAAATCGGTCAGCCGATGACGGAGCGCCACAGGGCGATCACGAGCAGCGTCATGAACGCGGCGATCAGGTCGTCGACCATGATGCCGAGCCCGCCTTTCACGCGGCGGTCGAAATAGCGGATCGGCGGCGGCTTGAGCATGTCGAAGCAGCGGAACACGACGAAGGCCCACAGCTGGCCGACGAAGGTCGCCGGCGTGACGAAAAGCATCACGAGCCAGATCGCGACGATTTCGTCCCAGACGACGGGGCCCGGATCGGTCGTGCCCATCCTGCGCGCGGTGAAACCGGTGATCCACGTGCCGGCGACGAACCCGACCGCGATCAGCGCCCACCATTGCGGCACCGTCAGATAGCGGTTGAGCACGACGAACGTCAGCCAGCCGAACAGCGAGCCGAACGTGCCGGGCATGAACGGCGCGAGCCCGCTGCCGAAGCCGAGCGACACGATGTGCGCCGGGTGCGACAGCATGAAGCGCACAGTGACGCGCGGCGGCGTGTTGCGGGCGGCGTCGGGCGCGGCCGCGGGTTGCGCGGGCGTCGGGTCAGTCTGCATGGAAGTGGTCGAAACCGTGCAACGTGAGGGTCAGGGGCGCGCCGGCGGCATCGCGCCACGCGATCGCGGGCTGCTCCGCCGGCGAGGACAACGCGCGTATTGTACCGATTCGCGTGACCGGTACGCCGGCGCTTGCGCCGGCTGCCTCGACCGCCGCGCGGGCCGCGACCGGCGCGGTGAAGCACAGCTCGTAGTCGTCGCCGCCAGCCAGCGTGCAGCGGCGCTGCACGTCGGCCGGCAGCGTCGCGAGCGCCGCGGAGCGCGGCACCGCGTCGGCGTCGATGTCGGCGCGCACGTTCGAGCGCGTCAGGATGTGCTGCAGGTCGCCGGCAAGACCGTCGGAAAGGTCGAGCGCCGCGTGCGCGACGCCGGCAAGCGCCAGGCCGAGCGCGATGCGCGGTTCGGGCCGCTCGAGTGCGCGCCGGAACGCGGCCGCTTCGACCGCGCCGGCCGCCCATTCGCCGCGCGCGACGCCGAGGCCCGCGCGTGCGTCGCCGAGCGTGCCGGACACCCACACGTCGTCCCCGTCGCGCGCGGCATCGCGTCGCAGCGCCGCATCCGGCGCGACTTCGCCGAACACGGTCACGCACAGGTTCAGCGGCCCGCTCGTCGTGTCGCCGCCGATCAGTTCGCAGCCGAACCGCTCGGCGAGCGCGAACAGACCGTTGCTGAATGCCTCGAGCCACGCCGAGTCGGCGCGCGGCAACGCGCACGCGAGCGTGAACGCGCGCGGCTCTGCGCCCATCGCCGCGAGGTCCGACAGGTTGACCGCGAGTGTCTTGTGGCCGAGCGCGTCGGGCGCTACATCGGGGAAGAAGTGGCGGCCCTCCACCAGCATGTCCGTCGAAATGGCCAGCAATTTCCCGGATCGGGGCGTGATCAGCGCGCAATCGTCGCCGATGCCGAGCGTCGACGCGCGGGCGCCCTGCGCGGCACGGCGCGTGAAGAAGCGTTCGATCAGCGAAAACTCGGAAAGGGCGGCTGGCACGGCGGGTAATCCGAAACGATTGAAGGAACGGCATTGTACGAGGCGAACGGCGGCGTTCCTGCACCGTTCGGTACATTTTTGTCGCGGCTGTTGCACCCGAATCGCCGGTCTGACGGCCTTCGATTGGCGCTACAATGCCGTCGAACAGTCATTCTAATCCGCCCGTCACGAGACACATGTCGACCCAAGCCTCCTCCAAAGCCAAGCTCCGCGAAGCCGCCCTCGACTATCACGAATTCCCGACGCCGGGGAAGATCGCGATCGCGCCGACCAAGCAGATGATCAACCAGCGCGACCTCGCGCTCGCGTATTCGCCGGGTGTCGCGTATGCGTGCGAGGAGATCGTCGAGAATCCGCTGAACGCCGCGCGCTTTACCGCGCGCAGCAACCTGGTCGGCGTCGTCACGAACGGCACGGCAGTGCTCGGTCTCGGCAACATCGGGCCGCTGGCGTCGAAGCCGGTGATGGAAGGCAAGGCGGTACTGTTCAAGAAGTTTGCCGGCATCGACGTGTTCGACATCGAACTGAACGAATCGGACCCGCACAAGCTGGTCGACGTGATCGCCGCGCTGGAGCCGACCTTCGGCGGGATCAACCTGGAAGACATCAAGGCGCCCGACTGCTTCATCGTCGAGCGCGAGTGCCGCAAGCGGATGAAGATTCCGGTGTTCCACGACGACCAGCACGGCACCGCGATCGTCGTGGCTGCAGCCGTCACGAACGGGCTGAAGGTCGTCAACAAGGACATCAAGAAGGTCAAGCTCGTCGCCTCCGGCGCGGGTGCGGCCGCGCTCGCGTGTCTCGACCTGCTGGTCGACATCGGCCTGCCGCTCGAGAACATCACGGTGACCGACCTGGCCGGCGTGGTCTACAAGGGCCGCACCGAGCTGATGGATCCGGACAAGGAGCGTTTCGCCCGCGAAACGGAAGCCCGGACGCTGGCCGAAGTGATCGACGGCGCGGACATCTTCCTCGGCCTGTCGGCTGCCGGCGTGCTGAAGCCGGAAATGGTGAAGGGCATGGCCGAGCGCCCGCTGATCCTCGCGCTCGCGAACCCGACGCCGGAAATCCTGCCGGAAGCGGCGCTCGAAGTGCGCCCCGACGCGATCCTCGCGACCGGCCGCACCGACTACCCGAACCAGGTCAACAACGTCCTGTGCTTCCCGTTCATCTTCCGCGGCGCGCTCGACGTCGGCGCGACGACGATCACGCGTGAAATGGAGATCGCGGCCGTCAACGCGATCGCCGAGCTCGCGCAGCACGAGCAGAGCGACATCGTCGCGACTGCATACGGCATTCAGGACCTGTCGTTCGGGCCCGAATACCTGATCCCGAAGCCGTTCGATCCGCGCCTGATCGTGAAGATCGCGCCGGCCGTCGCGCAGGCCGCGATGGACGGCGGCGTCGCGACGCGCCCGATCGAGGACATGGAGGCGTACCGCGTCCATCTGCAGCAGTTCGTGTATCACAGCGGCACGACGATGAAGCCGATCTTCCAGATCGCGCGCGCCGCGCCGGAAGAGAAGAAGCGTGTTGTGTTCGCGGAAGGCGAAGAAGAGCGCGTGTTGCGTGCCGTTCAGATCATCGTCGACGAGAAACTGGCCAAGCCGATCCTGATCGGCCGCCCGTCGGTGATCGAGCACCGTATCCAGCGCTACGGCCTGCGCCTGAATCCGGGCGTCGACTTCACGGTCGTCAACACCGAGCACGACGAGCGCTATCGCGATTTCTGGCAGACGTACTACAAACTGATGGCGCGCAAGGGCATCAGCGAGCAGCTCGCGCGCGTCGAGATGCGCCGCCGCACGACGCTGATCGGCGCGATGCTGGTGAAGAAGGGCGAAGCGGACGGGATGATCTGCGGCACGATCAGCACCACGCACCGCCACCTGCACTTCATCGACCAGGTGATCGGCAAGCGCGACGGCTGCAGCGTGTACGCGGCGATGAACGGCCTCGTGCTGCCGGGCCGCCAGATCTTCCTCGTCGACACGCACGTGAACGTCGATCCGACCCCGGAGCAACTGGCCGAGATCACGATCATGGCGGCGGAAGAAGTGCGCCGCTTCGGCATCGAGCCGAAGGTCGCGCTGCTGTCGCACTCGAACTTCGGCACGAGCAACGCGCCTTCGGCGAAGAAGATGCGCGATACGCTCGCGATCCTGCAAGAACGTGCGCCGGAACTGAAGGTGGACGGCGAAATGCACGGCGACGTCGCGCTCGACGCGGCGCTGCGCAGGGAAATCCTGCCGGAATCGACGCTGGAAGGCGAAGCGAACCTGCTGATCCTGCCGAACATCGATGCCGCGAACATCGCGTACAACCTGCTGAAGACGGCCGCCGGCAACAACATCGCGATCGGGCCGATCCTGCTGGGCGCGGCCCAGCCGGTGCACGTGCTGACCGAATCGGCGACCGTTCGCCGCATCGTCAACATGGCGGCGCTGCTGGTCGCCGACGTGAACGCCACGCGCTGAGCGAAACGAACGCGCCGCGCCGGTCGAACCGGCACGGCGCGGCGGGCGAAATTGTAATCAAAAGCAAAAAGAGGCGTGCCCGCAATGGGCACGCCGTCGGGCAGGGCGCAAACGCGCTTCCCATAAGCAACAGCAGCATCTCTCCACTCCGGGTAACGAGCGTGGCAAGGAGGCAGGGTCTTGCCATGCGAGAGATGCCGCACGCATTTTAGCTTGTGTAAGATAAATGTAGTCTTATTTCGGTAAAAAATGCGCGATTCCGTGCGGCGCTGGCCTTTCGGTTCCCAAACGAACATTGATTCGCGCGGACAATAGCGCTACGCTAACGCCTTTGTTGGTCGTCAACTACTTGATTTAACAGCGGGAACCCTGGTTCATGGCACGCAAGTGGCTCCGCAACGGCGCGCTCGCGTCCGTCTTCGCGATGTTCGCGATGGGTATCGTCGGCACGCCGACGGGCAGTCTGGTTTCCGCCGCTTACGCACGGCAGGCCGCTTCGGCCGACCTGGCCGTCGGCGGGGTCGATACGATCCCGACCGCCCGTCTGCCGCGCGAGGCCGTGACCACGCTTGGCCTGATCGGCGCCGGTGGCCCCTATCCGTACGAGAAGGACGGCGTCGTATTCGGCAACCGCGAGCGGATCCTGCCGAAGGCGAAGCGCGGCTACTACCACGAGTACACGGTGCCGACGCCACGCGCACGCAATCGCGGCGCGCGCCGGATCGTGTGTGGCGGGCCGTTGCGCCGGATCGACAACTGTTATTACACGGACGACCACTACAACAGTTTTAAACGTATTGTTGAATGACTTCGGGATGAACGGCATGAGCGACTCCATCTACGCGCACGATACGGCGGCGGCGGAACTGTTCGCGGCCGGCGACGGCAATCTGTTTCAGCGCGTGATCCAACTTCACGCGGCGGCACAGGCCGGCGGCGCGCCGGAGCAACAGGAAGCCGACGGGCTTTCATCGAACGAGGAGCCTATGAGCCTTTTCACGACCGTGCGACCCAATCTCGTGCAGTCGATCCGCGCGTTCCGCGTGCAGGATCTTGCCGACGAAGCCGGCCGGCTCGGCCAGCATTTCCTGTACGCGTACTGCGGCGCCGCGCAGTCGAAGCAGGAAGTGATGGAGACGATCGCGACGTCGTTCCTGTTTCCGAAGCATTTCGGGAAAAACTACGACGCGCTGTACGACTGCCTGACCGACCTCGTCGCGAAGGCCGGCGCGCAGCCCGGTTTCGTGATCGTCCTCGAAGGGCTGCCGATCGCGCAGAAATTCGACAAGGAAGGGCGCGAGACGCTGCTCGACGTGTTCCGCGAAGCCGCCGAGTTCTGGGCCGAGCGCAAGGTCGCGTTCCGCGTGTTCTACTCGTTCGCGTAAGCGCGATTCCGTCGGCCGCCCGAGCGCGGCCGATCCGCCGAAAGGCCCGCGTCGAGCGGGCTTTTTTGCGTCCGCGCGATGCGGACCGGCCGGCGCGGCACGTCGCGCGCCGACCCCCACTTTTCATCTGACCCGTTTTTTCGAGACAATTCCGGTCGGCCCGGCTGCGGCAGCCGTCGCGTCGGGTACGTATTGCACCGCGGCCGGGTGGCGTGCGGGCCGGGACGTGCCGTGCCACCTCGTGGCACGGCACGTCGACCTCATCACCAGCCGCCCCAGCGCGCCGCGAGCGCCGCAAGCACGGCCGCGCCGGCCGTCTCGGTGCGCAGCACGCGCGGCCCAAGCGACAGCGCGGTGAACCCGCATGCACGGGCCGCGTTTTCTTCGTCCGGCGACAGCCCGCCTTCGGGCCCGATCAGCAGCGTGACGGCCGCTGCGGGCGGCGCGTCGGGCAGCGACGCGAACGGGATGCTCGCGCGCGGCGACAGCAGCAGCCTCAACTCGCCGTCGGCCGGCGCCGCCGGCAGCGTATCGAGCCACGCGCCGAAGCCGCGTACCGCCGCGACGTCGGGCACGCGGTTGCGCCCGCACTGCTCGCACGACGCGCGCACGACGCCGCGCCAGTGCGCGACGCGCTTGTCCGCGCGCTCGCCCGACAATTTCACGACGCCGCGTGCGGTCGACAGCGGCACGACCGCCGCGACGCCGAGTTCGACGGCCTTCTCGATCACCCAGTCCATCTTGTCGCCGCCGGCGATGCCTTGTGCGAGCGTCACGCGGTAGGGTGGCTCGGCCTCGGCCGGATCGAACGCTTCGATCTGCGCGAGGGCGCTGCGCTTGTCGATCTCGACGAGCCGCGCGCGGTACTGGCCGCCGCTGCCGTCGAACAGCGCGAGCGCGTCGCCGGGCTGCAGCCGCAGCACCTGCGCGTGACGCGCGACGTCGGCCGGCAAGGCGAGCGTCGCATCGGCGCGCAGCGCCGCTTCGACGAAAAAGCGCGGCACGGCCGCGGTGGTGGTGGCTTCACTCATGTGTATCGTGGCTCCGCTCATGTGCCGAGGCGGCGCGCGAGCGCCCAGCGGTAGCCGTCGAGATCCTCGACCTGCGCGAAGCGGTCGCCCCAGAACTGGTCCTGGGGCACGCTCAGCGATTTCGCGCCCGCGTCGAGCGCGCGCTGCCAGGTTGTGTCGACGTCGTCGACATACAGATAAAACGACTGCGGGGCGGTTGCGTCCGCACGCTTTGGCGTGAGCGCGGTCGAGCCGAACGCGCCTTCGGGCGCGAACATCACGATCAGCTGGCCACGGTAGACCATCTCGACGTGCATGATCGCGCCGTCCTCGTCGAGGACGTCGCGCAATTCGAAGCCGAATGCGGCCTGGAAGAACTCGATGGCCGCGTGCGCATTGCGCACGGCCAGATAAGGCGTCAACCAAGGCACGTTGGCCGGACGTGGATCGGTCATGAAAATCTCCTGTGGAACAGTGTTGGCGCTTTGACGGCGACGCCGGTCCCGTGCCTGGCGGTCGAGCAGGGGGCGCCGGGGCGCCTGGCGGGTAGGTCGGCGCGCCGCCTGCATCGTTGCGGGCCTGCGCGTCGCAGGCCGATCGCGGGAGAAGTCGCGATGAACCAGCAGAACGATGCGGCTGCCCGGAAGCTCAGCGGCGAACGCCCAGTGTATCGCGCAGCGCGCGCGGCAGGGCAAAAAGGGCCGCATGGAGTCGCGCATCGTAGTAGCGCAATCCCTGCACGTGGCGGGCGACGAGGCGTTCGTCGATGTCGTGCGCGAACAGCGCGGCCGCATCGAGCGTGTCGCTCGCGATTGCCATCAGCCATTGGGAGCCGTAAAGCGGCACGTGCGCGGACAGCGGATCGACGACCGCGAAGCTCGCGCGCAGGTCGTCCAGCAGCGCGGCGATGCGCGACGCGTGGAACACGGGCGAGCCGAGATGCATCGAGATCGCGCCGCACGGCGTGAGGATCCGCTTGAGCCGCGCGTAGAACTCGCGCGTATAGAGGCCGGCGGCCGGCGAATCGGGCGGCGTGAGGTCGAACACGACGAGATCGAAATGCTCGACGGTCGACGCGACGAAATGCCCGGCGTCGCCGATCACGACTTCGACGCGCGGGTCGTCGAGCGCACCCTGGTGCACGTCGTCGAGATAGCGGCGCGCCATGCCGACCACTTCGTCGTCGAGTTCCGCGACGACGATCCGCTCGATGCACGCGTGCTTGAGCAACTGGCGCGCGGCGCCGCCGTCGCCGCCGCCGAGCACGAGCACCTTGCGCGGGCACGGATGCGCGAGCGCGGCCGGGTGCGTCATGCACTCGTGGTACACGTATTCGTCGCCGACCGACGTCATCGGCCGGCCGTCCAGTGTAAACAGGCGGCCGAGCTGTGGGGTTTCCCAGACCTCGATGTGCTGGTGCGGCGACGCGACGTGCGCGAGCCGCCGTGCGTTCGGGAAGCCGTAGGCGGCGTCGGGCGTGGGATGGAAGAGAAGAGTTGTGCTCACGGTTAGGCCGCTCGGGGCGGGCAGTTCCGACGTCTGAATTATAGGAGGCGTGCGGTTCAGCGGAAAAGCGTGCCGGAACACCGCGCGACGACAAGGGAAATGTCAGCCCATCTGTTAAAATGACGAGCTTTGCAGCCCCGTCCGTAGGCTCCGTCCGCTTCGCGTCCGTCAGGCGCCGCACCGCGCGCCGGGAACGATTGACGCTCGAGCTTCCGGATGCCGCCGTGCCCCCGTTTCCTCGACTCGTTCTCCGGACTCGACATGACGACTTCGTCTCCCGCCTCCACCACCCTGATGGCCAACGCGATCCGTGCGCTCGCGATGGACGCCGTCCAGCAAGCGAACTCCGGTCACCCCGGCATGCCGATGGGCATGGCCGAAATCGGCGTTGCGCTCTGGTCGCGCCACCTGAAGCACAACCCGACGAACCCGCACTGGGCAGACCGCGACCGCTTCGTGCTGTCGAACGGCCATGGCTCGATGCTGCTGTACTCGCTGCTGCACCTGACCGGCTACGACCTGCCGATGGAAGAGCTGAAGAACTTCCGCCAGCTGCACTCGAAGACCCCGGGCCACCCGGAATACGGGATCACGCCGGGCGTCGAGACGACCACCGGCCCGCTCGGCCAGGGTCTGGCGAACGCGGTCGGCATGGCGCTCGGCGAAGCGCTGATGGCCGACGAGTTCAACCGTGACGGCGCGAAGATCGTCGATCACCACACATACGTGTTCCTCGGCGACGGCTGCCTGATGGAAGGCATCTCGCACGAAGCCTGCTCGCTCGCGGGCACGCTGAAGCTGAACAAGCTGATCGCGCTGTACGACGACAACGGCATCTCGATCGACGGCGACGTCGTGAACTGGTTCCACGACGACACCCCGAAGCGCTTCGAGGCATACGGCTGGAACGTGATCCCGAACGTGAACGGCCATGACGTCGACGCGGTCGACGCGGCGATCGCGAAGGCGAAGCTGTCGGACAAGCCGACGCTGATCTGCTGCAAGACGGTGATCGGCAAGGGCGCGGCGACCAAGGCCGGCGGCCACGACGTGCACGGCGCGGCGCTCGGCGCGGAAGAAATCGCGAAGACGCGCGCGGCGCTCGGCTGGACCTGGGAGCCGTTCGTGATTCCGCAGGAAGTCTACGCGGCATGGGATGCGAAGGAAGCCGGCAAGCGCGCTGAAACCGAATGGGACGCGACGTTCGCGGCCTATCGCGCCAAGTTCCCGGCAGAAGCCGCTGAATTCGAGCGCCGGATGGCCAACCAGCTGCCGGCCGACTGGGCCGAGAAGGCTGCGGCGATCATCGCCGGCGCGAACGAGCGCGGCGAGACGGTGGCGACCCGCAAGGCGTCGCAGCAGGCGATCGAAGGCCTCGCCGCCGCACTGCCGGAACTGCTCGGCGGCTCGGCCGACCTGACCGGTTCGAACCTGACCAACTGGAAGGCATCGAAGGCGGTGCGCGCGAATCCGGAAGGCGCGGGCGTGCTGCTCGGCAACCACATCAACTACGGCGTGCGCGAATTCGGCATGAGCGCCGCGATCAACGGCCTCGCGCTGCACGGCGGCCACAAGCCGTTCGGCGGCACGTTCCTGACGTTCTCCGACTACAGCCGCAACGCGCTGCGCGTCGCGGCGCTGATGAAGGTCCCGTCGATCTTCGTGTTCACGCACGATTCGATCGGCCTCGGCGAAGACGGCCCGACGCACCAGTCGATCGAGCACGTGTCGAGCCTGCGCCTGATCCCGAACCACGACGTGTGGCGTCCGGCCGACACGGTCGAGACGGCCGTCGCGTGGACCCACGCGGTGGCAGCCGACCGTCCGTCGAGCCTGATCTTCAGCCGCCAGAACCTCGCGTTCAACCCGCGTACCGATGCGCAGATCGCCAACATCGAGAAGGGCGGCTACGTGCTGAAGGACTGGGACGAAGAAATCGTCGCGCGCAAGATCATCCTGATCGCGACGGGTTCGGAAGTCGAGCTCGCGATGAAGGCCATCGAGCCGCTCGCGCAGCAGGGCATCGCGGCCCGCGTCGTGTCGATGCCGTCGACCAACGTGTTCGACCGCCAGGACGCCGAATACCGCGAACGCGTGCTGCCGCACGGCGTGCGCCGCGTCGCGATCGAAGCGGGCGTGACCGCGTTCTGGCACAAGTACGTCGGCCTCGAAGGCGGCGTCGTCGGGATCGACACGTTCGGCGAATCGGCCCCGGCCGGCGTGCTGTTCAAGTACTTCGGCTTCACCGTCGAGCACGTCGTCGAGACCGCGAAGGCCGTGCTGGCCTAAAAGCATTCGCGACGCGCGCCACCCCTCGCGCGCGTCGCACCGTGAAGCTGCACGAAACGAATTTTTTCAGCCATCAGGAGATAGACCATGACGATCCGCGTCGCAATCAACGGCTACGGCCGTATCGGCCGCAACACGCTGCGCGCGTTCTATGAAAACGGCAAGAAGCACGATCTCGAGATCGTCGCGATCAACGACCTGGGCGATGCGAAGACCAACGCGCACCTGACCCAGTACGACACCGCACACGGCAAGTTCCCGGGCGAAGTGTCGGTCGACGGCGACTACCTCGTCGTGAACGGCGACAAGATCCGCGTGCTGGCCAACCGCAACCCGGCAGAACTGCCGTGGGGCGAGCTCGGCGTCGACGTCGTGATGGAATGCACGGGCTTCTTCACGACGAAGGAAAAGGCGAGCGCGCACCTGAAGGGCGGTGCGAAGAAGGTGATCATCTCGGCGCCGGGCGGCAAGGACGTCGACGCAACGATCGTCTACGGCGTGAACCACAACGTGCTGAAGGCCGAGCACACCGTCATCTCGAACGCATCGTGCACGACGAACTGCCTCGCGCCGCTCGTCAAGCCGCTGAACGACAAGATCGGCCTCGAAACCGGCCTGATGACGACGATCCACGCGTACACGAACGACCAGGTGCTGACGGACGTCTATCACGAAGACCTGCGCCGCGCGCGTTCGGCCACGCACAGCCAGATCCCGACGAAGACCGGCGCTGCATCGGCTGTCGGCCTGGTGCTGCCGGAACTGAACGGCAAGCTCGACGGCTACGCGATCCGCGTCCCGACGATCAACGTGTCGGTCGTCGACCTGTCGTTCATCGCCAAGCGCGACACGACGGTCGAGGAAGTCAACGCGATCATGAAGGAAGCATCGGAAGGCGCGCTGAAGGGCATCCTCGGCTACAACGACGCACCGCTGGTGTCGATCGACTTCAACCACAACCCGGCTTCGTCGACGTTCGACGCAACGCTGACCAAGGTGTCGGGCCGCCTCGTCAAGGTGTCGAGCTGGTACGACAACGAGTGGGGTTTCTCGAACCGCATGCTGGATACGGCAGTCGCATTCGCGAACGCGAAGTAATCCCGCACGTTGCGCGGCCGCCGCGAGGCGGCCGGCGCAGCGATCGAGCCCGGCCCGGTCTTCCGGCCGGGCTTTTTTATCGTCCGGCGCGCGCGGTCACCTGTTCGACCGCGTCGACGAATGCGCGCTTCAGCGGGCTGTCGAGGTCGGTCCATGCAAGGCCGATGCCGGTGCGGTGGCCGGCCAGGTCGAGCGGCCGCGCGAGTACGTTCGGCGGCAGGGCGCTCGCGGCTTCCGCCGGGATCAGTCCGATGCCCATGCCGGCCGCGACGAGCGCGAGCATCGTCGTGAATTCCCCGAACTCCTGCGCGATCTCGAGCGTCGTGCCCGCGCGGCTCAGCGCGAGCAGCATGTCGTCGTGAAAACCGGGCGCATAGCGGCGCGCAAGCACGAACGCAGGCTGGCCGCGCAACGCGGCCGGCGCGATCGCGTCGTGCGCGGCGAGCGGATGGTCGAGCGGCAGCGCGACGACGAAGCCTTCCTCGAGCACCACGCGCGTGTCGATGCCCGCATACGCGGCCGGCAGCCGGATCATCCCGAAATCGATCCGCCGGTCGCGCAGCGCGGCGATCTGGTCGGGGGTCGGCAGGTCCTTCAGTTCGAGCGTGATCAGCGGATAGCGCTCGCGCATCGTGCGCAGCACGGCCGGCAGCAGCGCCGGCAGCACCGACGACACGAACGCGATGCGCAGCGCGCCGATCTCGCCGCGGCTCGACAGCCGTGCCATCTGCTCCGCGCGCGCGGCCTGCTGCAGCGTGGCTCGCGCTTCGGGCAGGAACACGCGCCCCGTATCGCTAAGTTCGACCTTGTGCCGGTCGCGCTCGAACAGGCGCGCACCGAGTTCTTCCTCGAGGGCCTTGATCTGCATGCTCAGCGCGGGCTGCACGATGAACAGGCGCTGCGCGGCGCGCCCGAAATGCAGTTCTTCCGCGAGCGTGACGAAGGCGCGCAATTGCTTGAGTTCCATGGTCGGTAGGCACCCGTGGGCGGTAATCATATTTCATGATAACCGGATCAAAAACAACCATTGGCGCGGGGCCCGGCCGCCAGCCGAAGATAGTGTCAACGCGAGACCGGCCGCGATGGGCAGCCGGCTCCCTTGGCACGAGGAGACATCCATGACCAACGCGCTTGAACGGTTCCGCCTCGACGGCCGCCGCGCACTGATTACCGGTTCCGGACGCGGCATCGGACTGACGCTCGCCCGCGGGCTGGCGGAAGCCGGCGCGGCGATCGTCATCAACGATCGGAATGAGGAGAAGGCCGCGACGCTCGCGCGCCATTTCCGCGAGGAAGGCTTCGCGGCCGACCACGCGGTGTTCGACGTCACCGAACACGCGCAGGTGCGCGCGGCGATCGACGACTTCGAGGCGCGCGTCGGCGCGATCGACATCCTCGTGAACAACGCCGGCATCCAGCGCCGCGCGCCGCTCGACGCATTCGACCCGGACGACTGGCACGCGCTGATGCGCGTGAATCTCGACGGCGTGTTCAACGTCGCGCAGGCGGTGGCGCGCCACATGATCGCGCGTGGCCGCGGCAAGATCATCAACATCTGTTCGGTGCAGAGCGAGCTCGCGCGGCCGACGATCGCGCCGTATGCGGCGACGAAGGGCGCGGTGCGGATGCTGACGAAAGGGATGTGCGCCGACTGGGCGCGCCACGGCATCCAGGCGAACGGCCTCGCGCCCGGCTATTTCGAGACCGAACTGAATCGCGCGCTGGTCGATGACGCGGCGTTTTCGGACTGGCTGTGCAAGCGCACGCCGGCCGGCCGCTGGGGGCGCGTCGACGAATTGTGCGGCGCGGCGATCTTCCTCGCGTCGGCCGCATCCGATTTCGTGAACGGCCAGACGCTGTTCGTCGACGGCGGGCTCACCAGCGCCGTCTGAGCAGCGGCGCTTGCGCCGTGCGCGCAGCACCGTTGCGCCGGCTAACGCCGGCATCCGAATTCCCAGAAGAGCCCGCCGCATGAGCGGGCCGATGTCCCGGCGCGCATCGCGCCGGGTTCCGGAATGGAAGGCAGGAGACAGGAGACAACGATGGATCGCACTTCCCCGCCGCCCGCGCGGCACGATGCAATGCCCGGCACGCCGGCTGACGCGGTCGAGCGTCGCGGCGTCGACACGAAGCAGCTCAACCGCGCGGCATGGACCTGCTCGCTCGGCAGCGCGCTCGAATACTACGATTTCGCGCTGTACACGCTTGCGTCGGCGCTGGTCTTCGGACCGCTGTTCTTTCCCGCGCAGACCGCCGAGATGCGGCTGATCGCGAGCTTCGGCACCTACTTCGTCGGCTTCGCGGTGCGCCCGCTCGGCGGCGTCGTGTTCGGCGTGCTCGGCGACCGGATCGGCCGCAAGTTCGTGCTGACCGCGACCGTGCTGCTGATGGGCGTCGCGAGCACGCTGATCGGCGTGCTGCCGACTTATGCAACGGCCGGCTACTGGGCGCCCGCGCTGCTGGTGCTGCTGCGCATCCTGCAGGGCCTCGGCGCAGGCGCGGAGCAGGCCGGCGCAGCGGTGCTGATGACCGAATACGCACCGCCCGGCAAGCGCGGCTTCTACGCGTCGCTGCCGTTTCTCGGGATCCAGCTCGGCACGGTGCTCGCGGCGGCCGTCTATTTCCTGCTGCTCGCGAACATCGACCGCGTCACCGACGGCTGGGGCTGGCGCGTGCCGTTCCTGTTCAGCGCGGTGATCGTCGCGGTCGGGATCTACATGCGGGTCCGGCTGCACGAGTCGCCGACCTTCGTGCGGCTCGAGAAGCGCGCGCAGCTGTCGGCGAATCCGTTGAAGAGCGCGGTTCAGCATTCGAAGCGCTCGCTGCTGATCGGCATCGGCCTGCGGATGGCCGAGAACGGCGGCTCGTCGATCTACCAGGCGCTCGCGGTCAGCTATCTCGCCGGCGTGATCGGGATGAAGGGGCCGATCGGCGCGCTCGCGCTGGTGTGCGCGGCGACCGTCGGCGCGTGCACGGTGCCGCTGGCGGGCCGGTTGAGCGACCGCTTCGGCCGCGTGCGCGTGTACCGCACGTTCGCATGGCTGCAGCTCGCGCTCGCGTTTCCGGTGTGGTGGATCTTCAGCCAGGGGAACGTGGTCGCGAGCGTGATCGCGATCTCGGTCGCGCAGGGCTTTGCGAACTGGGGGATGCTCGGCGCGCAGGCCGCGCTGCTGCCCGAGCTGTTCGGCGCGCGCCATCGCTACATGGGCGTGTCGTTCTCGCGCGAAGTGTCGGCCGTGCTCGCGGGCGGGATCGCACCGCTGATCGGCGCAACGATCATCGCGACCGTGATCGCGCTGCACGGCGGCGACCACGCGGCGGGCGTGCATGCATGGGTGCCGATCGCCGCCTACCTGGTGGTGCTGACGCTGATCACGCTGTTCACCACCGCGCGGATGCCGGAAACGCTGAACCGCGATCTCGACGATCCGCTCGACGCCGCGCAGGAGCAGCCGGCCGCGGACGCCGAAACGCTGGCGCGGCATGCATGAACGAACGGGCCGGGCGGCCGACGCGGCCCGGTCCGTTCGAATTCCAACTCTTTTCGACAGGAGCGCGCAGATGGCGCACGAATCGACCCGGCGGCCCGAGCTGCTGATGACGGGCCCCTACCAGCCGTGGGACGACGCATGGCTGTCGACCGGCTATGACGTCCACCGGCTGTGGGAGGCCGCCGACCGCGCGGCGTTCCTCGCCGAACACGGCGCCGGCGTGCGCGCGATCGCGACGCGCGGCGACCTCGGTGCCGATGCAACGCTGATCGCCGCGCTGCCGCGACTCGAGATCATCTCGTGCTACGGCGTCGGCACCGATGGGATCGATCTCGCGGCCGCACGCGAGCGCGGCATCCGCGTGACCAATACGCCCGACGTGCTGACCGGCGACGTCGCCGATCTCGGCGTCGGCCTCACGCTCGCGCTGCTGCGCCGGATCGGCGCCGGCGACGCGTACGTGCGCTCCGGCGCGTGGTCCGACGGCGACATGCCGCTCGTCACGCGCCTGTACGGCAAGCGCGTCGGCATCGTCGGCTTCGGCCGGATCGGTTCGACGCTCGCGCGCCGGCTGTCGGGCTTCGACGTCGAGCTCGGCTACTTCGACGTCGCGCCGCGCGCGGACAGCCAGCACCGCTTCTTCGGCCGCCTGGGCGAACTGGCCGGCTGGTGCGACGTGCTGATCGTCACGCTCGCGGGCGGCGCGTCGACCCGCCACCTCGTCGACGCGGCCGTGCTCGACGCGCTCGGCCCGCGCGGCTATCTGGTGAACGTGTCGCGCGGCACGACCGTCGACGAGCCCGCGCTGCTCGACGCGCTCGAACGCGGCACGATCGCCGGTGCGGCGCTCGACGTATTCTGGAACGAGCCGCGCATCGACCCGCGTTTCCTCGCGTTGCCGAACGTGCTGCTGCAGCCGCATCATGCGAGCGGCACCGTCGAGACGCGCCAGGCGATGGGCTGGCTCGTGCGCGACAACCTCGCCGCGCACTTCGCCGGCGAACCGCTGCTCACGCCGGTCGTCTGAGGAGGCTGCGATGCGTATGCGCTGCATGTGTCTCGTGATCCACGGGCCGAACGACCTGCGGCTCGAAGAGCAGGACGCGGGCGAGATCGGCCCGGGCGAGGTGCGCGTCGATGTCGCGATGGGCGGCATCTGCGGCTCCGACCTGCATTACTTCCGGCACGGCGGGTTCGGCGCGATCCGGCTACAGCAGCCGATGGTGCTCGGCCATGAAGTGGCCGGCACGGTGGCGGCGGTCGCACCGGACGTGACGTCGGTGAAGGTCGGCGATCGCGTCGCGGTCAATCCGAGCCGCCCGTGCGGCGCGTGCCGCTACTGCCTCGAGGGGCTGCCGAACCAGTGCCTCGACATGCGCTTCTACGGCAGCGCGATGCGCATGCCGCACGTGCAGGGCGCGTTTCGCAACGCGCTCGTGTGCGACGCGGCGCAGTGCGTGAAGGTGGCCGATCACGTGCCGCTGTCGCTCGCGGCGCTTGCCGAGCCGTTCGCGGTCGGGCTGCACGCGGTATCGCGCGCGGGGCCGCTGATCGGCCGGCGCGTGCTCGTGTCGGGGTGCGGGCCGATCGGCGTGCTGGCGGTCGCGGCGGCGCGGGTGCACGGCGCGGCGGAGATCGTCGCGACCGACGTGGTCGATGCGCCGCTCGAGGTGGCGCGTGCGCTCGGCGCCGACCACACGATCAACGCGGCGACCGACACCGGCTGGGTTGCGCGCTACGGGGCTGACAAGGGCACGTTCGACGTGATGATCGAGTGTTCCGGCAATGCGCGCGCGCTGCGCGACGGCCTCGACGTGATGCGGCCGCGCGGCGTCGTCGTGCAGCTCGGGCTCGGCGGCGACGTCAGCCTGCCGCAGAACGTCGTGGTCGCGAAGGAACTGTCGATCTGCGGATCATTCCGCTTCCATGCGGAATTCGCGCTCGCGGTGCAACTGATCAATGCGGGGCGCGTCGACCTGCGCCCGGCCGTGACGGGCGTGTTCCCGATGCGCGACGCTAACCAGGCGTTCGAGCTGGCCGGCGACCGGCAGCGCGCGATGAAGGTGCTGATCGATTTCGCGGGCGAGGGCGAGTGATCGTGCGTCGCCGATAGCACGACGCCGTCGATGCAAAAAAAAGGCACGCCCGCGGTTCGCGGAGCGTGCCTTTTTCATGGGCCGGAGCGACAGCCGGTTATTGCGTGACCTGCCGCACGCCCACCCGCTGCGAGGCGAGCCACAGCGCGATCAGCACGCCGGACAGCGCCGCACCGGCGATGCACACGCCGCGCCAGCCGTCGATGCCGTACGCGACGCTCGCCGCGAACGACCCGAATGCGCCGCCGATGAAGTAGCTGGTCAGGTAGATCGTTGTCACGCGGCTGCGTGCGTTGCCGGCGAGCGCATAGATCACGCTCTGGTTCGAGATGTGCATGCCCTGCACGCCGACGTCGAGCAGCAGGATGCCCGCGATCAGCGTGACGAGCGAATGCGCGCCGGTCGCGATCAGCGCGAACGACGCGAGCACCGCGGCCGCGAACAGCCCGGTCGCCGCATTGCCGTGGCCGCGATCGACGAGCCGGCCGGCCGACGTGGCCGCGAGCGCGCCCACCGCGCCGACGATCCCGAACAGGCCGATCTGCCCTTCGGAATAGCCGTACGGCGGCTGGCTCAGCAGGAACGTGAGGCCGGTCCACAGCAGGCTGAAGCACGCGAACACGAGCGCGCCGTAGGCCGAGCGCAGCGCGATCAGCGGCTGCGCACGCAGCAGCGCGACGAGCGACTTCATCAGCGCCGCGTAATCGAGCCGCGCGTGGCGGCGATCCTTCGGCAGCTTGACCGCGAGCACGCCGGTCAGCGCGAGGATCATCACCGCGGCGACGCCGTACACCGCGCGCCAGCCGAATCCGTCGGCGATCGCACCGGCCGCGACGCGCGCGAGCAGGATGCCGAGCAGCAACCCGCTCATCACCGTGCCGACCGCGCGGCCGCGCGTGCGCGCGTCGGCGAGCGACGCGGCGAACGGCACGAGCAGCTGCGTCGAGCAGGTGACGAAGCCGAGCGCGACGTTCGCGACGACGAACATCGTGAAGTTCGTGCTGAACGCCACCGCCACCAGCGCGACGACGTTGAGCACGAGCAGCCGCACGATCAGCGTGTGGCGGTTGACCGCGTCGCCGAGCGGCACGATCAGCAGCAGGCTCGCCGCAAAGCCGAGCTGCGTCAGCGTGACGAGATAGCCGAGTTCGGCGGGCGGGCGGCCGAAGCTGTGCGCGATCGCCGCGAGCAGCGGCTGGGCGTAATAGATGTTGCCGATGACGATCCCGCACGCGCAGGCGAACAGCAGCGTCATGGCGCGGGTCAGCGGAGGATGATTGTCTTGATGCGGTTCCATGGTGGCGAATGAACAGCGGCGCCGGCCGGCGGCATGAGCCGTTGGCTGCGCCGGGTTGCGGAAATCGGGGCCGGCGTCAACGGATCGGCGATGAACCGGTGCGCGCCGGGCGGAGCGTGGCCGGCGCCTGGATGATGCGGCGGCGGATCGTCGTGCGGCGGGCGAGGGGAAGGCGGCCCGGGCGTGCCGCTTCGGTGCGGCGGCCAGGCGCCGTGCGCGGGAGCGGAAGTGCGTATGATGCGGGAATCGAACCATAGCGTCCAAGACTGGATCCTTATGGTATCCATTGGTGCTACCAATACCCGGGCCGCGATGCTTCTCCGCCACATCCGTTATTTCCTGGCCGTCGCCGAGCAGCGCAGCTTCACGCGGGCGGCCGACGCGCTGCACGTGTCGCAGCCGACGCTGTCGCAGCAGATTCGTCAGCTCGAGGAAACGCTGGGCGTGCAGTTGTTCGACCGTTCGGGGCGCACGGTGCGGCTCACCGAATTCGGCGAAGTCTATGCGCGCCACGCGCGCGCGGCGCTGCACGAGCTCGACACCGGGCAGCGCGCGCTGCACGACGTCGCCGATCTCGGCAGCGGTTCGCTGCGGCTCGCGATGATGCCGACCTTCGCGGCCTACCTGAGCGGCTCGCTGATCGACGCGTTCCATGCGGATTTTCCGAACGTCGCGCTGACGATCGACGCGATGCCGCAGGAACGCATCGAGGCGTTGCTCGCCGACGACCGGCTCGACGCCGGTTTCGCGTTCGTGCCGCCGCGCGCGCCGGACATCGACGCGCTGCCGCTGTGGGAAGAACCGCTCGCGCTCGTGACGGGCCGCACGCACCGCCTGGCCCGCCGCCGCCGTGCGCTGAGCCCGGCCGAACTGGCCGGCGAACCGCTGGTGCTGCTGAGCCGCGCGTTCGCGACGCGCGAGAGCATCGACCGGTATTTCATCGAGCAGGGTGCGCAGCCGAAGATCGCGATCGAGACGAACACGGTCAGCGCGGTGCTGGAACTCGTGCGCTGCGGGCGGCTCGCGACGGTGCTGCCCGACGCGGTCGCGCGCGAGAGCGGCGATTTGTGTGCGCTGGAGCTCGATCCGCCGCTGCCGACGCGCACGGCCGCGCTGCTCACGCGCAAGGGCGCGTACCGCAGCGTCGCGGTGCGCGCGTTCATCGAGCGCGCGCTCGCGTATCGCGATCCTTCGGGAGGGTGACG